>CAKZPA010000034.1 GCA_937138415.1 uncultured Nitrospiraceae bacterium
GTCATAGCGGCGGAAGCCGGTATCCAGTGGCTTTCAAGTCCTTTCCTGGATTCCGGCCTGCGCCGGAATGACAACATGAAAAAGAATACGCCTCACCTGCGTTAAAGATGAGGCTTGTAAGCGTAAACGGGCCCCCGCCCGCCATCAAAAAGAGGGTTGCCGCGGAGTCATTTTGTGATTCATGGTACGTACGAGGCGTGCAGCCACATTGGCCCCTCATTTTGGCCAGGCACGTTAATGAACCTACTCCGAGCTGAACGGAAAGCGGTCCTCTATGGCCTGATCTCGACGATCGTCCCATCCGGCACGAGGGCGTCGATCTCCTCTATCTCCTCGTCTGTGACGGCGATACACCCCTTGGTCCAGTCGATCCGGCTGTGGAAATCTCCCACCCACGAGAAACCATTTTTCAAGCCATGGATCATGATGTCCCCGCCCGGGGAAACGCCGCGTTCTTTTGCCCGCTTCTTGTCCTGCTCGTTCGGATAGGAAATGCGGAGAGAGAGATGATAGTGGCTGTCCCTATTCCTCGACTCGATGATGTAGACGCCCTCGGGTGTCTTGTTATCGCCCTGGCGTTCCTTCGGACCGTCAGGATCTCCGCCTAATGCGATACTGTATGTTTTGACTGCCCTCCCCTTCGAGAATAACGTCATCCGGCGCTCTTTCTTCTCGATCAGAATCCTGTCCACCGGCTCCTTCCGGAGCATAAAAACCTCCCGCTGTAAGGCGAGAATCTCCTTCTCTTTACCCTCTGCCTCTCGCGCCAACGATTCATTCCTCCGTTCGAGCGCACTCACCTTTTGCTGGAGGGTCTCGATCTGCGCGTGCTGCGCCGCGATCGTTCTGTCCTTCGTGATGACGTTTTCGATTTGAAATACCATCATCTCGCTATCCTTCCTGTAAGGACTCTCCGGATACTCACGCACGAGTCGCTGAAAATGCGCGAGAGCCTTTTGATAATCTTTTTGTTCATTTCCAGGATAGGAATAGACGATGCCCATCTCAAAAAGGACCCTGTCCCCCGCCGCGGGATATTTTTCGATAATCTGCTCGTATGTCCTGAGAGAGGCCTCGAATTTGCCCTCGTTGAAGAAATTACTCGCTTCCCTGAAGAGCGCACCGGCATGCAATGCCTGACCGACGTGCCCGCATCCACACGTCAGGCTTGAAGCGAGGACGATGGCGACAAAATGAAGAATGACGTAATTGCCGAACGTACATCGCTTCCCATCTCTCTCCCAAGTGATGCCCTTCCCCAGTCTTTTTGGTAACTCCATAGTCAAAGGTTTTCTCACTATATACAATTCCGCGGACGACATACGAGGAAGTGGCAGGGATTGAACTCCATGCCACCTCCTCTCCACAGCATCGAACAGGAGCCAAATATCTCCAGCGAAAAAACACTTACTTCTTCATGGATCTCTCGAAAAGAGATTCAGCCTGTTTCGCTTTTTCCTCCGCGATACGCTCCTTCTCCGCGGCGATTCGTTCCCTCTCCTCCGCTCTCCTGATAGCTTCTTCAGCGCGGGCAACGGCTTCGTTGGCCTTCAATGCAGCCGCATCGGCTGCCGCCTTCGCGGCCTGCGCATCCTGAGCTGCCTGGTCGGCTTTCGCGCCAATCAGCTTCTCCTGCGTTTCCACGCGGGCAAGGTCGCCCTTCGTTGCACATCCCACCGCAGCGATGACAAAAATGACCATGAGCGAGATCAACAAAAAACCTTTCTTCATCCTCTCTCACCTCCTTTCGTTTCATTGTACCTCATTCGACAGCACCCCCTGCGTGATTCAGAACCAACCTCTCCGCAATGTCGACTCTATCCATGAAAACACGAAGACGGTTCGAAGCACAAATGAATTTTTCTTAATAAAACACGGTAAAACAGTGCAGTGATACTGTATAGTTCTGCAGGACGATGCGAGACAGATCGAAGACCGAAAGGGAACGTATCGTCACTTTTGGGTTGCGTCGGCCTCCGATAGCTATGGAATTTTCAGGGCCATACCCTTTGGAATGTATCGTGCCCTTGGGGACTCCTGAATTATCATTTCCCGAATGTCGCCATTACCCCACGATCTCGAGCGGGTCGCGGGGCATGACCAAGCCTAACACCGAATACCCTAACTTATTCACTTCTCAGGAAGGATTATGGTACCCCCTGCAGGAATCGAACCTGCGACACCAGGTTTAGGAAACCTGTGCTCTATCCTACTGAGCTAAGGGGGCACGCTCGACAAACAGTATTATACCTCAACCCTCCTAAAAACATCGTCGTCCGAGACGGAATGTACGGCGTTTAGCGCTATAGGCTCACGGGCGAGCGATGCCGGGTTCCGTGGCAATCCGGATACGTGTTCACCTGCCAGCATGCCATGGAGCATCTCCCTTCCGTGCTCGGTTTTTTTTCGGGAACGTGCCGTTTTCTCACTCCTGTAGGAAAATAATGACCGTCCGAGTGGACAACTTGTGCGAACGGTGATAATATGTGCGTATTCCACTCGCGTCATAAAAAAATAAGACGATTAAGGGGGTGATCATCTATGGCGCTTTTCAATAACGGACTCAAGGGAAATATCTTGACGGGCCTTGCCATAGGAATCGGGGCTTCCGTGCTCGCTCCCGCGGTCATACCGGTTCTCGCGAACGTCGTGAAACCTTTGGCGAAAGCGATCTTGAAGGGGGGGATCGTCCTGTACGAAAAGGGTCTTGAAACGTTCGCAGAAACCAAGGAAGTCGTCGAGGACCTTATCGCGGAGGCGAAGGCGGAGCTTGCCGAAGCGAAAGCTCGGCCGGCCGACGTAGCGGAGGAGGTCGCGGAGTCTCAAGTCGCCCCGGAGAGTTAGGATGCGCGCGTATGCTGCCGGAAGCGTACATTAGCCACTCGATCCCCGGACGCCTCAGGGTGAAGATTCCGTCGAGGAAGGGCGACATGTACTTTTTCGGTGACGTGTTCAAGCAGCTCTCTCTCTGCGCAGGTGTCGAGCGCGTTGAGGTCAATTCACTGACGGGGAGTGTACTGCTGTTCCACACAGCAAATATAGGGCGCATTTCGGAATTCGCCCGCGAGAACAACCTCTTTCTGATACGGGAGGAAAAGCGGTTTGCTGGAGGTCAAACGTATCTCTCACGACGAATCTCCACGGCGTTCCGAGACCTCAACCAGAAGGTACTCGTCTCGACGAAGGGCTTCGCGAGTATCCCGGATCTGATTGTTGTCGCTCTCGTTGGATTGAGCATCTACCAGATCAGCCGGGGGAATTTTTTGGCACCAGCCTGGTACACAGCCCTGTGGTACGCCATGAACATTTTTCTGAAGTCCCGAGCGAATCAGACCGTAGACTAAGCATACCTCAAAGAACAGGGATCTTTAAAAACCTTCAAAGCGGAGGTGTTATATGCACCATGAAGAGACCATGGAATCGCCGGCGGAATCAATGAAGGAAACGATCGGGAAAACCGGCATGGACGTTAAGGAAGGGATCGTCAGCAGCCTGAAAGGGATCAACGAAATAGAGGCGGAGATCGTGAGCCTCGTGCGCAATAGCGTCTCGAACGCCTTGAAAGCGACAGGATCGGTCGCCCAGGAAGGCATCAATGTCACGCGGGACGTGATGAAAGGGGCGATCGCGGCAACGGAGGAAGTCGGCACCGGGCTCATCCTCAGCACGAAGAGCGTCGCGAAGGGGATCGTGATGGGGATCAGCGATGTCGGGGGAGACGTGATGACCGTCTCCAGCCAGACGGTGAGAGGAGCCGTGAAGGGTGCGGCCGAGATCGGAGCGGATGTCGGCCTCGTCGCCCGCAGGGCTGTGGACGGTGTGATCGAGGCGACAAAAGAAATCGGTGGCGATGTCGAGGAAGTCGCCAAAGTTGCCGTCGGTGGCGCCATTGAAGCGGCAGGGACGATAGGCAACACCGCTGTCCGTACCGTTAAAGATATGCTTGTCGGGGTCGTCGAGGGAGTTAAGGAAGTGCTCAGCTCGGCGCTTCCGAAACGGGTTGAGGCTCGACCGCAGAGGGTTTCGCCCCAAACGGAAGAGTCCGGCGACAAGCCGCCTGCCGGCAAGAGAACGAGAAAGCGTTAAGAATAGGCCGGGCAGACCATCCCCGGGCAATGTCGGATGACGCTGGGAGCGTAGCCGGTCGGAAACGATCGTTCTGAAGTACCGCACATAGGGAGACGTCGGCGTCTGAGGATGAGACTGACCGTGCGCTGGCCGTTTACCAACGCAGTTTGATAAGCCCGCGCGGGAGCACGAGCTTCTTCGAGGCCTGCCTTTGCGGCGTATCCCTACGAATCGATGTTTCCATCGACATTGAGGAGAAAAGAGCGGATCGAACCATGATTGAAGCAGTCCATACTGTCGTCAAAGGAAGGGCCCGCTTCCGAATACAGGAACTCTATCGATCGGATACGTTCAAGAAGCATCTCGAGTCGAACCTCACTGCGAGGAATGGTATCCTCTCCTCATCTGCCAATACGTTGACGGGCACTGTCCTCGTACACTTCAATTCCGAGAAAACCCTTTCCGATATCGCCGCGATCCTTCGGGAGATCGTGTCCGCGCACCGAAAAAAGAACGGCAAACCCGCTCCGGCGGTTGGGCGGTTCCAGAGTCCCCGACGCACGACTGAATCGCGAAGCACGCTGAGAAAGAGCGTCCACCGGTCCGAGCCTCAGGAACAGGTTGGATGGCATACGGTCAGTACCCGTTCCGTGCTCGAGTACTTCGGCACGAGCAGAGACACCGGTTTGACGGCGAAGGCTGCGGCAGAGAAACGCAAGAAGTACGGACCGAACATCCTCCCCGAATCTGTTCCGAGATCCGGCTGGAGCATCATGCTCGATCAGTTCACGTCCCTCCCCGTGACGCTCCTCGGTGCCGCGGCGATCGTTTCCGCAGCGACCGGCGGCATCGCCGACGCCATCGTTGTGATGGGGGTCGTCTGCATCAATGCGTGCATCGGCTACTTCTCGGAGAGCGGCACGGAAAAGACCATTCATTCGCTGAAAAGCCTGGTCAGGCCATCGGCTCTCGTGCTCAGGGACGGCAGGATCCGGGAGATCAGTTCCGCAGAAGTCGTTCCGGGGGATCTTCTCGTTCTCCGGCCGGGGTCGTATGTATCGGCGGATGCTCGGATTCTCGAAGCCGACCACCTGAGCGTCGATGAGTCGGCGCTGACCGGCGAGAGCATGCCGGTCATGAAAACGACGGAGCCGCTGAAAGGAGAGGGAACATCGCTCGGGGATAGGACGAACATGGTCTACATGGGCACTCTCGTGACGGGCGGCCAAGGGATCGCACTCGTGGTCGCAACCGGTCGCTTCACCGAGATGGGCCATATCCAGACGATTCTCGGGCAGGCGCGATCTCCGGAAACGCCCTTGGAGAAGAGACTCGACCGGATGAGCAAGAAGCTGTTGGCGATCAGCGGTGCGATTTGCGGTATCGTGTTTCTCATCGGGTTGCTCCGCGGTTACGGCCTGCTCCAGATGATCAAGTCCTCGATTTCGCTCGCTGTGGCCGCAGTGCCGGAGGGTCTTCCGACCGTTGCGACGACAACGCTCGCGCTCGGCATCAGAAATATGCGGAGGCACAATGTCCTCATCCGAAGGCTCGAAGCCGTCGAGACCCTCGGTTCCGTGCAAACGATTTGTCTTGACAAGACGGGGACGCTCACGATGAACAGGATGAGCATCCGCGAACTCTACTGCGGGATGAAGCGCATGAAAGTCCACGACGGAAAGTTTTTCACGGATAACGACTTCATCAGTCCTTACTCATGCCCGGAACTCTTCATGCTCCTCCATATTTCTGTTCTCTGTAACGAGAGTGAAATCGTCCAGAGGAACGGCGACTTCGTCGTTACCGGAACACCGACAGAGAACGCGTTCATCCATCTGGCGATCGATTGCGGTCTCGATGTCCATCAGATACGGAAGCAGACACCCCTCCTCCACGTTGTTCATCGCTCGGAAAAGAGGAACATCATGCTCACCCTGCACGGACAAATGCAGAACGGCGAGAGGCTCTTGGCGGTAAAGGGGAGTCCGAGAGAGATTCTCGATCTCTGCTCCTGGCACATGAAGAACGGGGAAAAGACGCCGTTGACGGACGAAGACCGCATCGTCATCGAACTTGAAAATGAATTCATGGGCGGTGAATCATTTCGCATTCTCGGGCTCGCATACGCCGTTGTCGCAGCCGGTATCGAAGATGATTCCGATGGAACTCTTTTCGGACAGGAATTCATCTGGCTCGGAATCGTCGGCATCGCTGACCCTATTCGGCGCGGGGTAAAGACGCTCATGGGAGATTTCCACCGGGCCGGTATCGACACCGTCATGATCACCGGCGACCAGAGTCCGACAGCCTACGCGGTTGCGCGCGAGTTGAACCTGAGCAATGGGCAGCAGCTCGAAATTCTCGATTCGAAGCACCTCTCGAACATACCGCCCGAGATCTTGCCCGCCCTGTGCGAGAGGGCCCACGTCTTCGCGCGCGTGACGCCATCCCACAAGCTCCAGATTGTGCAGGCACTCCAGAGAGCGGGGAAGATCGTTGCCATGACGGGTGACGGCATCAATGACGGACCCGCTCTGAAGGCGGCCGATATCGGCATCGCGATGGGTCATACGGGCACCGATGTCGCGAGAGAGGTTGCCGATGTCATTCTCGAGGACGATAACCTCCAGACCATGATCATCGCGGTCAGTTACGGGCGGACGATATACAACAACATCAGGAAATCTCTCCACTTCCTCCTTTCGACGAATATGAGCGAGCTCATGGTGATGTTCGCAGCGATCTCCCTCGGCCTTGGTCAGCCGTTGAACGCGATGCAGCTCATCTGGATTAATCTGATCTCGGATATCTTCCCCGGTCTTGCCCTCGCGCTGGAACCGCCCGAACCCGACGTTCTGGACCATCCGCCCCGTCCGGCGAACGAAGAGATCATCAAGCCATCCGATTTCAAGAGGATGACGTTCGAATCTGCGGTCATAAGTGCAGGCGCCCTTGGCGCCTACGGATACGGTATCGCCCGTTACGGGATCGGAGCACGCGCAGGAACGATCGCCTTCACGAGTCTCACCGTCGCCCAGATTCTCCATGCCCTGAGTTGCCGCTCCGAACACATCAGTATGTTCGACCAACAGAAACTGCCGGCGAACCCTTATCTCAATGCGGCGCTCGGCGGATCGCTCGCGCTCCAGGGGTTGGCCATGGCGGTGCCAGGGCTGAGGAACCTTCTCGGCATAACGGCGGTCGGTCTCCTCGACGGCGTAGTGATCGGGATCGGCGCACTCCTTCCGCTCTTCCTGAACGAGGTGACGAAGGCAGCAGGATATGGTTCCGGTGAACGGTCCCGGGGAGAGTCCCTCGCGCTGGTGTACGAGGAGCAGCCATGAAAAAGGACTTCATGTTTACCTCCGAATCGGTTACGGAAGGTCACCCCGACAAACTCTGCGACCAGATCAGCGATGCGATCGTCGACCAGTTTCTCGAACATGACCCTCATGCGAGGGTCATCGCCGAGTGCGCGGTATCCACGGCGATCATTTTCATCGCCGCCCGCTTCGTTTCGGACGTCACGGTGGACTTCCCTGCCGTTGCCCGCAAAGTCATCAACCAGATCGGGTACGACAGCCACTCGTTCAGCGGAAAAACGTGCAGCGTCGTCACGAGTTTGAGAGAACTTTCCCACGATGAGCACTATCACTTCGACGAGAGGACGATGTCGGACGAGGAGATCGAGAGGATACCGGTCAAGAACCAGGTGACCGTCTTCGGGTTCGCCTGCACTCAGACGTCTTCGTGCATGCCGCTCCCGATATGGCTCGCCCACAAGCTCGCTCGTAGACTCACCTCCGTGAGACTCCAGAAAGTCCTCCCCTACATCGCTCCCGACGGCAAAAGTCAGGTCGGCGTGGAATTCAGGAACAGACAACCGTACCGAATCCATTCCGTGACGGTCATCGCCAGCCAGCACAGGCAGGGGGAGCCCAGTCTGCAGCGCCTCCGGGATGATGTCATGGAGGAGGTAATCGTCCCGGTCTTCCGCGACGAGAAGATATCGCCGGACGAGAAGACGAGAATGTTCATTAATCCAGACGGCCCATTCATAACAGGCGGACCGGCGGTACATTCGGGACTGACCGGCAGAAAGAACGCCATCGACACGTACGGTGAGTACTCGAGGCACAGCGGCGCCGCACTGAGCGGAAAGGATCCCCTTCGCATCGACAGGGTCGGGGCGTACGCTGCTCGCTACGCGGCGAAGAACATCGTCACGGCGGGACTCGCAGACGAGTGCGAGGTGCAGCTCAGCTATTCAATCGGCATGTCGAGACCGGTGAGCATTCAGGTGGAGACCTTCGGGACCGGCAGGGTGTCGGATGAGCAGATCGCTCAGCTCATCGAAAGATACTTCGACTTTCGCATCGCCGCAATCGTGCGGCAGTTCAATCTGAAATACCTGCCCGCTGTCGTGAAGGGAGGCTTTTACCGGAAACTCGCCGCATACGGTCACATGGGGCGAATGGATATCGGACTTCCCTGGGAGATAACCGACAAGGCACAGATTCTCCGGGAAGCCCTTTCATGACGATGTGCTCGAGGTGACGAATGGTTGCAATGATGTTGTATGAAAATGAGTTGGACAAGCGCCAGCACCGCTCCGCGATCCACTTTCTTGCCTCGCATGCTGGGGTATCGGAAGAATTTGTCAGGCAGCTCTATGAGCTCGAACTCGAATCGCTCATCCGACGTGCACGGATCAGGGATTTCCTGCCGGTTCTCGTCGTTCGGCGGTTGAAAGAAAAGATCACACCAGAAAAAGCCTCAGAATCGCGGGCGATGGACAGAGGAGGATGAGGTCTTCCCGACGTCCCCGTTGACGGGGGGGTTGTTATGTCGTTGAACGATTCACGACGAAACCGAGCATTTTGTCACTCGGAATGAATTGGAGCGCCTTCGCCACGTCGTCCACCCGGGCCTTGCCGGCCTGCACGACGACAATGACATGGTCGACGAGAGAGGCGAGCGTCAGGGCGTCTGCTCCTGCGAGAACCGCTGGGGCATCGAAGATGATGTACCGGTTGGGGTACCGGCTCCTGACATCCGCCACGAACTCTCGCATGCGCGGCGAACCGAGGAGTTCCGCGCTTTCCTCTACCGCCTGTCCGCCGGAAATGATCGTCATTTTTTCGATCCCTGGCCAGATGATCAGTTCGGATATTGGCGTCTCCTCGGTGAGGTAGTGTATCAACCCCCTGTCGCTCGCGAATCCGAGAGACTTGTGGATGCTCTGCGTGCGCAGATCGCCATCCACGAGCAGGACCGTATGCTGAAATTCCCTCGAAAGGCTGAAGGCGAGATTGATTGCCGTGACCGTTTTTCCTTCACGGGGCAAGGCGCTCGTGATCATGATCGTGTTCTTCCCCAGCCCACTCGTCTTCTGGAGAATGTGCGTGCGGAGCATACGGTACGCCGCGCCGGGCGAGCTGTCCAGATAGGCAAGACACCGGTTCTCCGCAAGGTGCGCCGGATTCAACTGCACGGCACGACATCGCGCGTAGACAGGTGACATCCAGCCCGGTTTTGTTCTCACGGCATCGTCAGGCGCTTCTCGCGCTGGAGATTGCGGGAAAACCTCTGAAGGATCATGCGCCGATGCGAGGTGCGAGCTTTCCATGCGACCGGCCGACGCGCATTCGGCGAGAACATCGTGAGGAGGCGCTGCTGCGACAGGAGCCGCAGGAGACGCATCTGCACACACATCCTGCTCCGGTTCTCCGGTTACCGTCGCGACCTCTTCAGACGAGTCAACGTCGGAGGTTGGCTCGCCCCCGTTACCGTGCCGCTGCTTGAAGTACCGTATCGCCTTCTCCCATTTGTCACGGCCCGCGTTCCCTGAAACCGTTTCCTGCAGAGCCGTTTCCTTCGCCGTCCCTTCAGGCCTGGGATCGGGGTCCCGACCGCTCTTGATGAGTTTCCGGTTCCAAAGAGCGATTGCGCCTTTTATTTTCGCCTTCATTGATTCACTCCTTTTCCCCCAGACACGCATGTCGAAATCCTTATAGCCTCCTCATGACGCGCGCCCACAGTATGTCGAGGTCCATGATGAAAAAATGGACCACGAGCGCGAGGATCGTCAGCGAGATGACCGAAACTCCCATGATTATTTTCAAGCGCTTCCTGCTCTTCAATTCGTCTTTTAGGGTCACAATCTCCGGAACCTCTGCGAGGACCGGCAGAGGAAAGGAGCGCGTGAGGTCCTCGGACTGGCGCACCGACCGGTCGGATGCTTCCTGAATCGATGCGCTGCCGATGCCGGCCCCAAGACCGAGCATGATCCCGAGGAGCAGGATGAGCGGTCTATTCGGCCTGACCGGCTTTTCCGGAAGCCTCGCGGGGTCTATGAGAGTAAAACGGGTACCCATCTGCTCCCGTTCGAGTCCCCGAGCTACCTTCGCCTCCATGACTTTCTTCATGAGATCATCGTATTTTGCCTGGGTGTTGTTCCGCTCGACCATGAGGTTCATGTATCCCTCCGCCACCCGCGGATACATCTCGAGGCGTCTCCGATACTCGTTTCGCTTCCGATCGATTTCCTCGATCTGCTGCTTTGCCGATGAGATTTTGGACTGCACGCTGGCCAACTCGGAAGCGAGCGCAATGTAGGCAGGGTTGTCCGGTTTTGCGGGGACCTCCGACTGTTCATTCGCCTGTGTCCGAAGTTTCTTCTCGAGTTCGGCGATCTCCGCTTTCGTTTTTCTGACGTCGGGATACTCGTCCGAATAACGAGCCTTCAGGCTCACCAACAAAACCCTCAGTTCCTTCAACCGTTCTTTGTCCTGATTGATCGTGTCGGGTGCGACCGTCGCGAGCTGAGTCTGCAGGTAACTTTCCCGCTCCTGAAGGGCCCTCAGTTCGTCCTTCAACTGGTCGTAATTCCTCTCGCTCCAGTCGAGCGTTTGCAGATTGAACTGCAAGAGTTCCGGGAGAGCGCGCGTATTTCGCTCTTTATACGCAGCTATCCGTTTCTCGAGTTCAGCGAGGGTTGCCTGGACAGCCCTCATCTCCTCCTCGAGAAATTTCGTCGCGCTCTCCGTCTGTTGGCCGACGACTTTGATGTTCTCCTCGAGATAGAGTGACGCGAGAGCGTTCGCCACCTGCTGCACGATCACCGGATTTCTCCCCTCATAGGAAACGGTGAAGGCAATCGTTGCCTCGGTCGGCTTCCCCGTCCGGGGGTCGACGACGTCTGCCGTGACCGTCTCGAACGTGATGTCTTTCGTCCGCATCTCCTCGATAATCTCCTCGGTCGTGAGCCGTTTTCGTTCATCGGCGTAGAGGTCGAATCGGTTGATCAGTTCCATGAGTCGTGACGCGCTCATGATCCGCTGGTGGATCGTCTGCAGCCGCTGTTCGGCGTAGCTTGTCAACGTTGGCGTGACGTACTCCCTCGGCATCTCCTGATCCTCGATGAGGATCGTGCACGTCGAACGGTAGACGGGTTTCCAAACGATCACGACGATGACGGAGAGGAGGAATACCGTCACCGCCGGAATGGCGATTGCGAGCGCGCGCCGTTTTGCTACGGCGACGAGATCTTTGACGCTCATCCTTATTTCCTCTCCCATTATGGTTCTCCCGCGTTCTTTTCCCTATCGACTCCGCATTTATTTGCAGAAGGCGTGCTGGACCGAAAAACGAACCGAGAACAGGTGCCTGTCCGCGTCCGCACCGGCACACGCACTCGAGGTGCCGGATCGCGCGGACGAACAGCTCGTCACCCACGCGTATCCGTACGAGGCCTCGAGTGACGTGTCCCTCGTGAAATCGTATCGGACGCCGGGGTTGATGAACACGTTCTTTTGATCGATGCGGTACAAGGACTCGTCGATGTCCGCGGACCGATACGCATAGTAACCGGTCGTCACAATCGCCGAGAATTGACGGGTAACCCGGTATCGCCCACTCACGGCGAGCGCATCGCGCACCGATGAACCGTTGAGACCCGATGCCGCCGCAAAACTCCGGCTATAGGAAACGGTCGACGTGAAGTACTCCCCCGTATAGCTCATCGAGATCCCCCCAAGCCAGTCCCACGCGTCGTCGGACAGGTTTCTTCTCACCACTTGGCACGGCAGGGGATCGGGGGGATTGAGCGGAATGCACGCCGTCGCCCATGCCTCCGTGGACGTGTGACGGATACCCGCATCGACGGATACCGTCCAGAGTTCGTTTAAGGCGCGCGTGAGACCGACGCCGCCGTAGACCGTCGTATCCTGGGAAGACTCGAAATCGTATGCGCTGAACCCGGCGTGAATCCTCCCCTTCGCGAGGGGCAGGTACTGGCTGAGATCGTATTCGAAGCCGGCTCTCACGTCGTGCGCCTCGTCATCCGCGTACCGCTCCTCAGAGTAATAGTTCTTGTCGTACGTGTAGGCGACGTTCGTCGACGCCTTTTCCGTGAGCTGCAGATCCGCCGTGAGTGCACCGCTCATCGTGTTGCGGGGAACCGCGATCACGGGGAGCGGGGCCTCCGCACCCGGCGGGGTCGGCTGCCCGCCGCCGGGGGTTCCCGGTCCTCCCGGAGTTCCGGGAGGGGGCGTCGGCGGAGGGAATATGATCGTGCCCGGTGGCACCTGGAACGGCATACCGTAATCGATCGCCGGATTGGTCCTCTTTTGATACCCCGCCCTGCCGGAGACGGATAGGAGCGGGGTCACGCGGTAACGGAATCTGCCGCGATACGACAAGTCGGTGTCGCTCAGATCCCTGTTGTCGAAGTACTCGAGACGATCTATCCGCGCGACGACATTCGCTTCGAATCGCTCGGTCCGGTTGTTCATCTCGACGCCGGCCGAGGCGATGGTGATAAAATCGCTCTCCGAGAATCCCGTCGTGAGTACCTCGTCGGTATTGAGCAGAATGTTGCTGTTGTACTGACCCTGAATCCACGCCGACGGCGTGACGCAGAACTCGTTCGCCTCGAGTCCCGGCGGGCCCAGCGACAGAACGACAACGACGATGAGAATGGAAAAAAGCATCGCGCGCATCACGGCACGACGACAACGTCTCCACGTTTCAGATAGATATTCTGTTCGAGCCGCTTTCCCTCGATGACATCGTCGTACTGGAACGGGAATATCGTCGTCTCTTCAACCCCCTGCCGGAAAACCTTGATATCGTTCCTGTTCGCGAAGGGATTCAATCCACCAGCGGCCGCAAGGGCCTGCAAGACATTGATGTCTGTCGCGAGGAGAAATCGGCCGGGATTGTTCACCCTGCCGATGACATACACCACAAGGCTCCTGATCTCCCGTATCTCCACGGAGAGCGTGAGCTCCGGCACGTACCGGCGGAGCTTGTTCTCTATGTCAGCCTTCAGTTCGGATGCCGTTCTGTCGGCTGCCCGAACCGTGCCGATGAGCGGGAACGAGATGGAGCCGTCAGGCCTGACGACGCACGTTCGAGTCAGGGACTCGTCCTTCCATACGGAAATATCGAGCACGTCTCCCGGTCCGATGAGATAGAGATCTTCTCCCGTCTCGGCTTCGGCACAGCCGATCTGAATAACGAAGAGGAGGGCACTTAAACATCCGATCATCCCAGCGAGGATGCGCAGTCCTTGTCTTCGTCGCGCGCTATCCGCGTTTCGCGCCATCGAAATCACATTCCTCCTTGCTGTTAGGGATACTTCGACATGTCGTTCGTGACGACGAAACACCATGCCGACACCTTGTGACATTCCTCCACACCCGCGTGCGGGATGAGGCTTGCCATGACATTATCCCGTCGATCCATGGTGTTTATGAGGTATCCAGCCGCACCGGTTCCCTCATCCTGGAAAGACATGACGTTACGCCTTTTGACGAAGCGTTCATCGAGCAGCATCGGCACCCTTTTTCTGACAGACGGGATGGAAACCGTTTCGCCGCCCATCCGTCAGCTCCGGTTGCCGGAAAGAATCCTTTCCGCCTCATCTTTTCCCGGGAACCGGAGAGGGGAAGAAACGGCGACGCGGAGATACTCCTTCGCCTTTTCCTGGTTGCCGGCACGATACAGCGCCATCCCAAGGTGATAGTTAAAGATAGGGTTGCCCACGGCCTTTGCTCGTGCCTTTTCGAGCCAGTGAATAGCCCGATGCATATCACCCTTTCGGTAATAAATCCAGCCTATTGTATCCATGATGTTCGGGTTTTCCGGGTTAAGGGACAGTGCCCGTTCGGCGAGGGTGACAGCCCGTTCGAGGTCTTTCGGACCCGAGCCGAATTCGCCGAGAAGGACGGCTAAATCATTCATGACTGACCACTCCTGAGGCAGATTTTTCAAGGCGCTCTCCAGCTCGGCGATTGCCCTGTCCCACCGCTTCTGAGACATATAGAGCCCGCTGAGCTTGACAAAGCCGAGTGGGTGATTCGGGGCCAGTCTCTTGATCTCACGGAATTCGGCCTCGGCCCGTCCGAGGTCGCCTTCGGCAACTCTGAGATCCCCGAGGTCTGCCCGAATTTCTCGGTCATGCGGATCTCTCTCGAGGAGCTTCCTGTACTGGAGTTCGGCGCTCCGAAAATCTTTCTGTCTCACCGCAAGGCGGGCCATCGAACGGATGATCTCCCTCGATTCCGGATGCGCTTTCAAGGCGTTCTGGAGCGTATCGAAAGCGAGGTGCGGTTCATTATTCACCGCGTGTGCCTCGGCAAGGCTGATGTGGCCCTGAATGAAGTGCGGACTCTCGTTCACGACCGTCCTGAAGGCGGAGACGGCCTCTCCGCCTTCCTGTTTTCTCAGGTGGATCAAACCCTTGGTATAGTTGGCGTCGATATTCTTCGGGCTCTCTTTAATCACTTCATCGACGTACTGCCTTGCTTTGTCGATCTCCTGGCGGGACAGGTAGAACTGCGCGAGAGAGTTCTTCGCGTGGAGGATGTTCGGATCGGCGGGATCCTTCTTCAGCGTGAGACACTCTTCGAGCACGGAGCGAGCTTGATCCGTACGGCCTGTCGTCATATAGAGCGCGCTCAGTGCAAACCGGATCTTGAAGCTCTTGGCGTTCTCGCGAAGGCCTTCCTTCAGCTTCTGCTCCGCCTCAGCCGGCCGGTTCCTGACGAGGTAAAAGTCGGAGGCATCTACCCACCGTTCTTCCTTCTTCGGATCGCGCGACAAGAATTCCCGGAGCGTGTCGCCCGCCTCCTTCTCGCGTCCCGCGTTCCAGTAAATCCCGGCGAGGACCATGCGATACTGACCGGCATCCGGGTCGATCTCGATAATCTCCCTCAGAACGGCAGTTGCATCGCCCGCCCGTTTCTGCCGGAGATAGAGGTCGGCAAGCATCAGGTAGAGTTGGGGGGACTGTTCGTTCCGCTTTATGCCCTCCCGCAACATTTTCTCGGCCATCGCCACTTCCCCGTTTTCCGCGTAGATGGACGCCAGGAGCAGGTAGCCGTCCGCTCCCCGCACTTCTCCCCCCACGACAGATTCGAGGAAGCGACGAGCGCCGTCGTTATCCTTCTTCGCGAGGAGAACGGCCCCCTTGAGCACGAGCGCATCCTCATTCTTCGCGTCCTCCCGAAGGACGAGTTCAGCCTTTTCCATCGCCTCGTTCGCTCGACCGGCCGCGAGCAGGAACTTCCCTATCTGAACGTGGGCGTCCCAATATCGGGGATTCAGCTCGACGACTTTCGAGAAGTTCTCGTATGCAGCCTGGGGGCTGCCCGTCTTGAGCGCGATCATGCCGAGCATAAAGAGGGCGTCGGCATATTTCGGGTCAATCTGCAGCGCGTTCTTGATCTCGAGCTTCGCTTTTACGTAGTCGCCCTTGCCGTAGAGAGCCTTGCCTCTGTTGAAGAAGGTGACCTTCTTTTCTTCCGGACCGCTACAAGAGAAAACGGCAAGAACGATCCAGAGAATGCATAGTCCAGAGATCCTGCGCTTCATGCGCTCCGTTCAGCCTCCGCACACGAATGAAAAATGACCCTGCGAGGGGTTTTGCGTATAACGTATCAGGGATAGGGTTAAACCTACCGTGATAGTCTAATAAGGCCGTGTTACGCCGACGTTACAATTGTGTGAACTTTTGATGAAAACCGACTCGGCGTTCTCGCTCGCCTGGATGCAGTCTGATACGGGAACCCTTATGACGGGATTAATCCCCTCACCCCGGACACGATGAGTGTGACGAAGGTGACAGCGACCACGAGGTCCAGCTTCTCCCGCAGTTCCTTGATGAGTACTTCGCAACCGAACAGCAGAACCACGATCTCGACCGCCAGCCTGCCGAGTTGAAAGCTCTGAATCGAGCGATCCGGCAGATTTGGCACGACGACGGCGATGAACACGATGAGAAAGTCCATCGGCGTCGCTTTGAATCCCGTCTTCCTGCGCGAGTACTTCACGACGAGAAACACGAGGAACGCAATCACGCCGTAAGAAGCGTGGTACGCCGATACGAGCTCGTTACGCATCCAAGCAGCCCTGCCTTGTTCGACGAGGTAGAGGAGCAACGGGATGGTGAGAAAGAGGATGCACCGAAGGCACAGCCCCAGATGGGCCCTCGCGAAGAGGCGCACGATGAGCAGCGCCGCGACGAAGAGGAGGGAGATGACGGCCGCGTATCCCGGAACGTGCGAAAGCTGCAGCGAGGACCACACGAGCACCGCGGGCACCGCGATCTTCGATAACGCGAACGAGAGACGAATGATCACGTTTCGATCTTTGATCTTCCTCAACGTTCCCTTCACGTTCGTATCGATGAGAGAAGATCGTTTGACGGTAAAGCCCGTCCGGTCCGCAACGGCAAATGACCCGATAACGGCGCCGGCGAAGAGGACATACGCCATGACGAGCATCCAGTCGCTGTGATACTTGAACAAAATGGCGGCGATGATCATGGCCGCCTGGATGGCATAGATAATGAAGACCGCCTCGGTGTGATAGAGGCCGAAACGGACGAGGCGGTGGTGGAAGTGATTCGTGTCAGGAGAAAAAGGCGATCTCCCGGAACGGATCCGCTCGACCATAACGGTGAGCGTATCGAGCACCGGGAAACCGAGGATGAGGAGCGGCAAGACTGGGCTAAGTGGCGTACTGGCCTGGGTAACGCGGATCGCAAGGACGATAGCAGAAAAACCGAGGAGCTGGCTTCCCGTATCGCCCATGAACAGGGTGGCGGGATAGGTGTTATACCGGAGAAATCCGAAAATCGCACCGGCGAGCGCCAGCGAGAGGAAGAGAGCCGACGTGTCTCCCGTAAGATACGCGAGATAGCAGATACAGCAGAAACCGAGGAGAGATATTCCTCCCGCGAGGCCGTCCAGGCCATCGGACAAGTTGATCGCGTTCGTGACCCCGACGATCGCCACAATCGAAAGTGCGATGGCGAACCCCTCCGGTATCTCAAGGCAACAAGGGAGCAATCCCCCGAGAGAATCGATCCTCACCCCGCCGGGCACGACGACGATCACGGCCGCCGCGATCTGCCCGGCAAACTTCGCCTTGTACCCCAGCCCTCTCAGGTCGTCAAGCAGGCCGAAGATGACCAGAACGGCCGCCGCGATTAGATATGACCGCACGAAATCGTCGACCGATGTCCAGAGGACGATCGGGACGAATGCGCCGAGTGCCATGGCGAACCCGCCGATCCTCGGCACCGGACGCGTGTGGACCTTCCTCGGGTTCGGGACATCGACGAACTGGAAACGTTCCGCCAGCTTCGTCATCATCGGGATGAGGCTGACGGTGAGGAACACGGAGAGGAGAACCGTCGAGATGTAGAGCATGGGCAACGCGTGAATTGCCTACGCCTGCAGTTGCTTCTCTTTCAGAAACTGCAGCAAAACGGGCATCATATCGCGGACGAATCCGTCCATACGCCGTTCTGTGCTGTCGATGGTTTCCGTCGGCGCGACCGGTGCGATGGGGCGGACGAACAGATCGTACGTGTTATCCCTCCGAAGGGCATGGAGAGATAAGTGGAACCGGTTGATGTTTTTATCGTGCGTCGTCATGTCTTTCGTCTGGAACCAGAAGTACACGATCTGGCGGCTTCCCATCCGTTCGATGACCATCCTCGTGACCATCAGAGAGCCGAAACGCTCGACGCCCTGTATCGTCTTCCTCGTTTCTTCCTCTACGACCCAGCCTGCAGACGGTATGCACACGGTCGGGCTATGGAAAAAATTCTCGTTCGAGAGGAAAGCCGTGCTCCTGTAGCCGATGTAGAGCGACACTTCGCCCCCTGTGCCGTCTCGGAAGACTCCGCTGAACGCCTCCTCCGCGCCGGACGCCCTTATGATTTCCGGGTCTATGGTCTCCTGTCTCCCCGTCCACTGCCCGAACGACAGGGGGAAACTCTGGATACCGCCATCGAGTTTTACGGCGGGGAGGGCGCCCGTACTGAAACTGAGCGCCGCAATGAGAGAGAGCGCCGAGGCCGAGACGAGGAATGCTGCGGTTGTCCGGCCATGCCGCCTGCTCTGCTCGCCGTGCGCACGAACCTCCTCGTGCGCACGGGCTGCACCGCTTGCTCGCACGGGGACGACGATGGAAAGCAGACGACCGAACAGGAAGAGGATCACGAAAGCCACGAGGAAGAGCAGCCATCCTGAAAATCCGTGGAAGAACCCTTCGGCGACGTCGCGCCCGACCTTATCGGTCAGGACCCCCGTGACCCCAATCCGCACGGCGTTGATGACAACCCCTATTGGTATCGTGATGAACACGCAGAGGAGCCGCCTCCAGAGGTCCCGTTGAAAGTAGTACGCATAGAGGACACCGAGGGCAAGGAGGGGGAAGATATACCGGAGACCGCTACAGGCATCGATGACCTGGAGTTGGGTTACGCCGAGGTCGAGGACGTTGCCACTGATGTGAACAGGGATGTCGAACATGCTGATAAAAGAGCCCCCAAGTCTGGTCGAAACCGCCTTCAGGTGAAGGCTGACGTGCCTCTCGATGAAAGCGGGGACGGGCACCATGAAGAAGAGAAACCCGAGAGGGACGATGAGCAGCTTCAACGCCTCTACGCCGAAACAGAACAAGGTGATGAGCACGAGCAGCAAGGGGACGGACGGCATCGAGATGTTGCCGCTCGATCCGAGAATTCCGTAAAGAGAAAGGAGGAGGAAGAAGAGCACGGCAGGCAGAACCGGCCAGAAACTCCGCACCGGAACGCCGCTCAGATGCTTCCGCTTTTCCCACAGAAGGTATGCCGAGGCGAGGGGGATCAAGAAGCCGTAAGAGTAGTCGTCGTTATCGAGCCATATGTTCACCATAGATTTGAGTGGCACGAAATAAGCGGCGAAAAAGAGTATTGACAAGACGATTACCTGTACCCGCACATTTCCCATCGAACGTGTCAGCGTGTTCATGCGGTCCTCACTTTCTGTGTCTCCACTTGCTCCGCGCGATCCAGAGGAGCGGCACCCACACCCGCTGCCTCATGAGGTGCCCCACGCTCCCGATCATCCAGCAGTTGCGGGTGCAGGCGTCGACGCACCGTCGGGCACGTTCCGCCTCGGGACTGTTCCAAACATCCTCGAAAGACGCATTCCTGATGTTCCCGAAAGGCATGTCCATGACGTTGCACGGGCGGACCGTGCCGTACGGGTCGATGAAGAACGAGTCGGTCGCCATCGTGCATTTCAGTTCGCGTGGTTTCCCGAACATGTGGTCTACGATGCCTTTGGTGAAATATGCGCGAAACCAGTCCTTCGGGTGGGAAGAGCGCAGGTATTCCCGGACAAGATTCCCGACCTCCCGTTCGACGTTTCTTTTATGGATGATCTCATTGTCTTCCTTGTGAAAGTAGTAGGCATTGTGGAGGATCGACGTCGCGAGCTCGACGCCGTGCTCGCAAGCTAACCTGTAGAGGGGAACGAGGTCCTGGGCATTCTGATCCGAAATGGTCACTGCGATGCCGAGGTCCTTCACGCCGAGCCCCTTCAGCTCGCGAAGGGTACCCAGCGCGCGCTGGTGGGCTCGTGTCACCCCTCGTATTCGGTCGTGGGTCTCGCCGATGCCGTCGAAGCTTATGCGGACTCCGACGTCGCGGTGCTGCTTCATCACATCGACGATTGTCCGCGTCAGGAACCCATTCGTACTGATGACGACGCGCTTCGCTCTCTTTTTGACGACAGCGAGAATATCGGTCAGGTCCTGTCTGAGGAATGGCTCGCCGCCGGTGATATTGAGCCTTACCATCGGAGGGAGGTTCACCAGATCCGCAGGTTTTATCTCGCGTCGGCGATCGCTCGGGAATTGCCACGTATGGCACATGATGCAGCGGCTGTTACAGCGGTAGGTTACTGCCACTATGCCGTCCATCCGTCACCTCAAAACGCGGGATGATAGAAGGTCGCTCACGAGGCCTTCTGCACGAGCGTCAAGTATAGTGCTTCCATCTCATCCGTCACCCTATCCCATGAGTAATGGCGCCGCACGTGCGACCGTGCGAGACCTTTCATCGCGAACACCTCATCAGAATGCCGAAGAAGATGCTCCAATACCCGTTTGAGATCGTGCGTGTCCCTGTTTCGAAATGTAAAACCAAAGCGGTCGAGCACTTCGAGGTTCTCCGGTATGTCGCTCGATAGGCAACAGTTCCCGTAATTCATCGCCTCGAGGAGGGCAACGGGCAATCCTTCCACCGTCGACGGCAAACAGAACACGTACGCGTTGCTGTAAAGCTCCCCGAGCGGTCGGCCTGTCACGAATCCGAGAAAGCGGATCCTCGGATCTCCTCCCGCGAGGCTCTTCAAACGCCCTTTATATGCGTCGGCATGCGCGGCGTCCCCCGCGATGACCAGCGTCATGTCCGTCTTCAACTCCCTGAACGCCTCGATCAAAAAGTGGGCGCCCTTCTCTTCGACGAGACGCGCGGCAAACAGGATGTAACGATTCGGCTCGAGACCCTGTTCGAGAATCCACTGCGGAGCGCACGACTCGACAGGGCCGATACCGTTCGGAACGAACACGATCTCTTTCCCGAACCGTTTTTCGTAGTACCGCTTCTGGACTTTGGAGACAGCCGTGGCTTTATTCGGGAAATAGGCGACGCTCACGTCCGCTATGAGGAAAAAAGCCTTGCCGACGACTCCCCATTTGTCTCGCTTCCACTCGATGCCGTGGGTCTGGACAACGGTCGGGATACCTCTCGCGCGCGGTACAATCGAAAACAGAGACGGACCCACCGCGTGATAGTGCACGAGGTCGACGTGCTTCTTCTCGAGGATGTCCCGTGTGGCATGGTAGCAGATGGATAACTTATGGAGCGCCTTCGTATTGATCGATGGGACGGTTTGGATATGCATCCCCTTATAGATGCCGTCCGACGTTCCGTAGTCACGGCTTGAATAGACGACGACCTCATGCCCCTTTGCAACGAGCCGCGAGCCCACTTCCTCCGTTACTTTTTCGATACCGCCGCCGATCGGCATGCCTTTGACCGCTACAAAAGCAATCCTCACCTATCGTCTCCTCCGCTCCCTCGCGTCATCTTGGTGATCCCTCGAGAACACGCCTGTACGTCTTCATAAGCGCCTCGTAGTGGCGCTCTGCGCTATAGGACCGCTCGACAGTGAGCCTGGCCGACCGACCCATCTCCTTGAGTCGTCCATCGGGAAGCGATACGAGAGCTCTCAGCTTTTCCCGAAGGTCATCCACGTTACTCGGTTCGAAGAGATAACCGTTCACCCCATGTTCGACCATCTCCGGAATGCCGCCAATATTCGCACCGATCACGGGTCTACCGCTGCTGAACGATTCGAGGATGGCCATGGGCGCATTCTCGTAGCATTCGGAAGGAACGATGACAGCACGTGCCGATTTCAGCGCTTCGGCGAGAGTGTTCGAATCGAGATAACCGGTGAACGTTATGCGAGAAAGGTTCGCCCGCCGAACGACACCTTCGAGGTTTCGCCGTTCCGGTCCATCGCCCGCTATGAGGAGAGGCACGTCAAGACCAGCCCTTCGATAGGCCTCGATGAGCGTCATGATCCCCTTTTCTCGCGAGATTCGCCCGAAATAGAGCAAGTGTTCCCCGGGACGGTCCTCAGCGCCGCCGTTCATGAGCCGCACCGGATTTGGGATGTGAACCATTCTTTCCGCATCGAACCCGAACTCGACGTGCTTATCGAGCAGGAACCTGCTCGGACAGATGAAGAACTTCACGACCTCATATTTTTTTAAAGAATGGCTGAAGTAAGATTCGGCTGCGTACACAGCGGAGGCGAGGATACTGTCTTTATGGCATCTCGCCAGAATAGCCTGATGGAACCGCCGGCCTTTACAGCGCTCGCAGACGTTTCCTCGATTCACCATAAGGTAGCTCGGACAGATCAGTTTATGGTCGTGGAGCGTCATGAGGACGGGCACCTTCGCCTCTTTCACTGCGTCGAGCACCGCGGTGCTCAACCCTCCGTAAATATTGTGCGCGTGCACGACATCGGGCGTGAAGACCTCGACCATTCGCCTCAATCCTTCACGAGCCGTCGAAGAGTAGAATATCTCCCTGACGGTCTTTAGCCCGTCGATGGAAAGTGTGTATCGATCCCTCTGCATCTCGGGCGGAAAGAATCTTTCATATGGAGAAGATTGGTTGAGGGGATACGCCCTCGTGAAAACGGCAACGCGGTGGCCGGCTTCCTTCAGCAGCCGCATCTCCTCGAACATCACCCGCTCGGAGCCGCCGCGGAGATAGAAAAAATTGTTGAGGAAGAGCACGTTAAGGGTTTTCATTGTGCTCTCGCGTTCGCTTCTCTATCATTCCAGCAGTGTGATGCCGACGAGAGCAATCTGTGCCCCCTTCACTTCATCACCTATGGAAAGAGTGATGCGCTCAATCGCCCTGTCAGGATGGGGATTGCTCCACAAGAAAAGCTGCATATTGAGCGGTACGCCGGCCAGGGAGTACCCACACCACGCGGTCTTCGCTCCGATCAAAACATCCGGACGCCGCGTAAATGCCCACGCGTTCTTTCGCACGCCCTGTCCGCTCCGGATATCGGTAATATTCCAGTTAGTAACAATGTCAATCGTTTCCGATCGGCCATCGACGTAAGTGACCACATACGTACCCAGCCTCATCGGTGTCATGGACGGCTCCTCGATAAATGCTGTGTGGAGAAACGCCAGTGCCGAGGCCTTTGCGCCTCCGACGTGGACTTTGAGAGATCTCTGCATGTCGCCCCCTCTGTCACCCGCATTCGATACGATGACGGCGCCGCTCGGGTTTTCTCCCTCTCCTCCAGAAAGGTCGAAGAGAATGCCCCCTATTCTCTGCTTCCCCTTTTGAAATTGTTGCGCGTCGAGAAAAGTACCGATGCCAAACGTCGTTCGAGACGGTCGTCCTCTATCGAATTCCGTTACCCGGCCTGTCGCGCGACGAAGCTCGATCGGGGTATGATGCCCGAACGTTCTCGCATACATCGGTGCACGCAGGGACTCTGCGAATACCCGTGTATCGTTATCCGTGCTATCGATGCCACACTGGAGAGACCATGCGCACAAAAGAGTGTACAGTGTCGTCGCAGCCGGCGAAAGAGTCGACCAGAAACCCCAATCCGACAAAAACATCCCGTAACCTCCGTATTGTTTCACGCTGCGAGCGAATGATTGTGCTGCCTTGGGGTCATGCCACGAAGTGCCTGCAACACGAAACCCCTGTTTACGGAAGTACGCTATGCTGTCATAGCTCGCCGCGTAACGATAATGCCAATCCAAGATGAATATATCCCTGGGCAACAAAGGCAATGCACGATGTGTCTCGCCGGAGTCGAAACGAGGACTTCCCCCATGCGCAGAGCCGACTTTCCTCTCCCATGTTTCGCTGTCGAGGAGCATATCTCCCCAGAGAGCCGTTCGTATCCCGCGCGCGCCCAGCCACGTATAGATCTTCTTTACGTCACTGGCCAATATCTCCGCCGTCCGGTCCCCCGATAACGCGGCATAGACAGACAAGCCCTGTATTTCGTCACGGCCGATCAGGAAAATCGTAGGCTCGTAGGTCGACAGAATCTCGCCGTAGAGGGCGAAAAGCGCACGGTAGTTTTTTTCGTCGGATGGGTCGTAGATATTCGATCCGTTCCGTATTGTCATTTCGGGGAATTTTTGCGGATCGAACGCAGAACCCATACCGCCCCAGACGTCCATATGAAGCCACCGCGCGTACTCGACGATCTCTCTTACCTGTTCTTTTGTCCATCCTCCGTCATCTTTTTTGTGCAACCACGAGCGAACGTGAACCGGGTCGTGGAGAAAGAGAACCGTGTTGGCGCGTGCCTTCGACAGTACATCGAGATATCGCTTCATGAGTTGAACGTCACGGACAGCGGGCCTCAGCAGTTCGATGCAGGCTCCGCGAAGGGAGAGATCCGGCCAATCGCCCATCCGCACGCACCCGAACTGCCATTGTCCGTTGTCTCGGCGGAGGCGTCCCATGAGAGCGTACGCGCCGTAGAGGCATCCTCTTTCATCCGGTCCGCGGATGACGATTCGAGTCGGGGATACATCGAGTTCAAAGGCTTCCGCCGGAAGACGTCCATCCGAAATCCTCTCGATTACGATGGCACCCGGTTTCTCAGATAGGTTCTTTGTTCTCACAGGAACGCTTAAAGAAGTCATCGCATGTATTTCGCGGGCGAGTATTGCTTCTGCGGTACGGCCAGGTACCCCTGCTATGAAAGTGTCAGTCGTCAGCGGAAATACACCGAATTCCTCCACCTCTTTTTTTGCGGGAGGGTTATAGAACTGCCACGGGTCGGTATGATTCACACACTCTCGGGACGTGACCGAATAGATTTTCTTCGCGCTGGTCGGTTCGAGGCATTTGATCACATATTTGAACGTGTACTCTGTGCCAGCTCGGAGCATCCCCGGCTGCGCAGCGATAATAATACTTTTTCTTTTGTCCCAGGGGAGGTCGCGACCATCTGCGGCATAGAGCGTTTTTCGGTTCATCGAGTCCGTGATTTCGATATCACAGAACGTGCCCCTGACACGAATCCAGTTTTTATTTCTCACCAACGTCGTATTCGGATGAGGGAGAGGCTCCATGGTAACCACCGAAGCGTCTGACATTGATGCTGGTGCGGATTCGAGATGTGCGCCGAGGAATAAATCGCCCGATACCTTTACGACATCGAACCCGAGCTCGCACGGCTCGGAGGGTAACGTAAAACGAAACAGTACCGCAATCGTGCTTGCATCGACTTGGGTCAACCCAATACTGTACGCTGCGCCCGAAATGGGGTCATTTCCGGTCAGTGTATAGTCTCCGGGTGAGTTTTCGATGACTCGGCTGTTCCAGGGGCCGTCGAAAATACGATTCCTGTTGCCCAGGAGATCCCGACGGAAGAACTCGACGTAGTCAGCGATGCCCACCAGAACCTCGAGACCATTGAAATGGGCACGCCCCCGATTCCGACTATCGACGCGCAGCTCGAGATGAAGCGCATCGTTCGTGCGGTCAGCGCGTGGCGGGACATATGTCGTACCGACGGACGGTGGCATGTCATTCCTCGGAAGAAAAATGACCACAAGGAATGCACCAGCGAGAGCAAGGACCGAAAGAATCCGACCGGAAGATTTTGTCAACAATGTTCTGATGACTTCTATCACGATGCTCGCTCTTGTGAAGGGGGTGGAGCAACCGATGCCGTGTGATAGGCCGTGGCGATCTCTTGCGCCTTCACGTCCCAACTCAAGGCGACGGCTCGCCGAAGGGCGCCCTCCGATAACTGCCCGACGCGCTCCGGTTTATCCAGAAGACTCACTATCGCATCACGGAATCCAATGATGCTGCGCGATGCATTCTCGAAAGGAACTGTAATGCCGCACGTTTCATTGACTGCTATCTTCATGCCGTACGCATCGTGACAGATCACGGGCATGCCCAAGCCGAGCGCCTCGAGAATGACCATCGACGTCGCCTCGCGAAAACTGGGGTGCACGAGGACGTCGCACTTCCCCATCGCCTGCAGTGCGTCCTCGTATGACAATCGGCCTTCCCAGGAGATATTTCTCAGCCCCAAAACGCTCGCCAGCGTCATCCATTTTCTGCGTTCCGGGCCGTCCCCAAGAACCGTGAGATGCACGGCCTCTCTCTTTGGGAGCTGAGCGAGTGCGTGCAACAAGAGCGGAAGAGCTTTGTGAACCATGTGTTCTCCGGAAAAACACAGTCGAAGAGGCTTGTCGCCGACAAACGTGCGGACGTACCCTTTGAGGTGGGAAGGCGGTGCCGCGTCTATCATCGTTACGGCCTTGCCCGGAGAAATCTCGTTCATGATACGACATTCCTCGCCCGTGACGGCCCAGATGCGGGCTGCAGATGAAACCACCTCCCTCAAGCGCGGCGACCGAATGTCCTTCACTATGCTCAGCGATCGGAGTTTTTCAAAGACGTGCGATTTCCACCCGCCCACACGAGCAAGTGCGACAGGCACGTGACTCATTCCGCCCACGGGGCCCCAGAAAAAGGGGCGGCCACTCCTGAAAAAGAATCCCGGACGTCGAAAGCTGATTGGCGTAAGTTGGTGGACAACATCGAAGGAGGATAATCCTAACCGTCTGGCGACATCAAAAGCCGCCTTGTGCCATGCGTCAAGACCGATGTAATAGAGCACCTGCCAGCCGATCCCTCCGGTCATCTGCATCGCGAGCCGGTTCGCACGGGCGAGGCGAACAGTTGTCTCCGGCTGCGCAACGAAAACGACGTTCAATCCGGGAATCCTTCCGTGTGTCTCCAAATAATGCGACACGGCATTCCGATAGGCGTCGCGATGGCCTGCAGGTCCGTCGGCGCATAAAACGGTCACGTCATGATAGGCCGCGAGCCGCGTCGCGATATTCCATCCGACCGCGCATTCCGATCCCTGATACGGTGAAAATTCATGGGAGGAGATGAGCACGCGCAGGCGTTTCAATTCGACGACCGCGAGAACACGCGCAGATAGAATTCTTTCAGCTTCGTGCAGTGCTGATCGATCGTGTAGCGTCGGCAAAAAAGATCATGGGCACCGCCGCCGACTTTTTTTCGAAAGAGATCGTCCCGCAGCATGCGCACAATCGCCTCCGAGAGACGTTTGGGATCGTCGGGTGGCACCAAGATACCCGTTTCACCGTCATGAATGACTTCATGATTGCAGCCGACCCGTGTGGCGATGATCGGCACACCGTGGGACATCGCCTCGAGCAATGTCATGGGCAACCCCTCACAACGAGAAGAATTGACGTATAAATCGCACACTGCCAGCACCTCATGGACGTCACGGATCATGCCGGCGAAACGGATGCGATCACCGCAGTGCGAGGACCTTGCCATTCTCTCAAGAGTTGCACGTTCTTCACCGTCTCCACCGATGAGCAAAAACGCATCAGGTACACTATGTGCCACCTCAGAAAAAGCACGGAGCAAGACGTCGATTCCCTTCTGCCGCGTGAGACGTCCGAGCGTCAGGAGTATCCGGCTCCCCGGTCTGATGCCGAATTTGCGCACGATATCCGCACGCCGCAGATCTCTTTTTTCCGGCATCCGAATCGCGTTATCAAGCCTCGCAATTTTCCCCGGGGGGATGAATCGACCGACGTTTTCCGAAACCCGCTGGCCACAGGCCAGCACCAAATCGCTCAAGGCGAGGACAACCCTTTCGACCGCGCTATACTGTTTATCAGAATGTGCAGTCGCCAGGACCCGTACGCCGGCCAATTTCCCAACGAGAGGACCTATCCCATCCAGCAGATGACTGTGGAGAATATGATATTTGTTCGCCCGGATGTGACGGATGATCGCCGCATACTGCCCGAGCATTCGCACAGATTTATGCGGAGCGTCCCAAACAAAAAACGGCAATCCGAGCGAACGAAGTGTTTCGAACATCAGCCCTTTCTCGAAAACGAGATGCACTGCGAACGAGAATTGAGGATCATTCTTGAGCCATGCAAGCTCTTCGATGACGAGGCGCTCCGCGCCCCCGACATTGAGTGACGGAAGCAGGACTGCGATTTTTATTGGCCCATTCATCGACGCAGCTTAGGCACTCGTTTTAAGAAGTTGCGCACAGAGTGCCCGGACTTTTTCTGCGTTCGCCTTCCATGTGTAACGTGACTCTGCTCTTCTCCGCGCATTCGCCCCTAAGGTGCATCGGTAGTCTTCATCCGCATGCATGCGGGCGATTTCTTGGACTATCGCGGTGACATCCTCTGAATAGATCAGCCGCCCGGATTCCCCGTCTGCGATGAGTTCAGATATCTGGCCCAAAGGCGGCGCTATAATCGCCTTCGCCATGGCCATGTATTCGAATATCTTGAGCGGCGAAAAGAAGAAACCGCCCGCTGTTTCGTACCACTCTTTCGGATAAGGAGCGAGTACGACATCCATGAGGGCAAGATACTCTCTGATGCGCACGTGCTGCACAAATCCGGTGAAAAAAAACAGACCTGAGAGACCTTTTTTTTCGAGCACGGCTTCGAAGTTGCTTCTTTCTTTCCCGTCGCCCACAATCAGAAAGGCAACGCTCGGACAACGTGCAACGAGCCTCTCCGCGACTTCGGAAAGAGTGTGAATGCCGTGCCAGGGTTTGAAGCTGCCCACAAACCCTATCACAAATCGCCCATCGAGTCCGAGGTTCTTTCGTAACTGGCGGCAGGGTCGCGTCGGTGCAAACAGATCTGTGTCCACCCCATTTTCTACAACCGCCACTCGGTCAGGCTCCAACCGAAAACGGGCGAGGAGGTAATCTCGCATGGCGTTCGAAACGACAAAACATTTCCTCACTTTCAACAGGGTGAGGCGATCCAAGAGAGCGATCACCCAACTCGATCGACCGGGATGATCCATGGCGCGCACCGCATTGATCTCGAGCAGCACCGGGTACACCGACGAGAGAACAAAAATAGGGAAAAAAAGCTGGTGATTCGGCATGAAGCGAAATATCAGCACATCGGCTCGAGCCCGCCAGGCCTTGCGAAGGACATGAAAAAACATCGTCAGGTTCAGTTTCAGCCATGGCAGATGCGCCCAGACCCTTCGGGCAAGCGTCCATTCGGACTTATTCCCGGTAAATTCAGGTGTGACAATGCCGGCATCGATCAAGGATTCGCCGAGAGCCGTGAACGCTCTCATGAAGCTGTCAATGTGGACCTTCGATCCGTCAGTCGCCGACGTTATATAGCAGTACACAGCGGTCATTCAGTCGTATGCGGGGGTCGGTGCGAAGCGAACGGCGCTGCTCCCTTGGGATGACTCGTTGCGGACGATACGCTCGCTGCGCGACAGCCCCAGAATAGCCCAGAACGCGAGGAATATCTGGGGGTTATTCAACTCGGTGCCGAAACTCGCATGTATGAGAACCGCTATCGCAGCGCAGGTGCCGCCGATACGCAAAAGCGCCATATTGTCGATGGGGGCTGACGGTTTGATTCTGCGGCATGCGGAGCGTACCAAGGAAATCGTGATGAGAAGAAATAGAAATAAGGCGGGGATACCCGACTCGATGGCGATCTGGAGCTGACTATTGTGCACCTGATTTTCGAGATTCACGTCGGGGAGAGCTTTTTTGACATATTTTCGGTGGTCATTCCACCGTCCGAAAAACTCTGTTATGCCGGGGCCTATGCCGGTCAACGGATAGTTCTTCACCACGTCCCATGCCTTCTCCACTTGCGTCAACCGCCCAGTCGCGGATTGAATCGCTTCTCGGCTTTGGAAACGATCCACTATTTGGTCATGATAGGCCACGACGCCCACGAAGAACACCAGACAGCAGAAGAATGAAACCATGAGCCACCGCGTGAACTTCAGCATGCCGGCGCGCATCATCATCACGACGGCGAGAAGACTTCCGATCGAGAAACTGAGCCAGCCAGCCCGAGACAATGACAGCATCAACGCTATGCAACCGAGACCGTATCCGAAGAAGAGAAGCGGCTTGCGGTAAACGAATAAAAAAGGCAGCAGAAATACCAACATGAGCGTGATATACCCCGCAAAACTGTTCGTTCCGGTGATGGTACCGGAGACCCGGACGTTTCCCTTTACCAGATACCCCCTGCTCACGTCCTGCGACACTTCCCCGATTATGTCGAGACCGATCGGACTGCCCTTGACAAGCTGGGCGAGGGCGAGGATCGATTGGACCACGACGATGATCACGACCCCATGAAACAGGCGGCGCACGAGGGCATCGTTTATCTGAGTATTGACAGCAAGGCCGTAGAGAACGAGAAACTTGAACTGTCCCAGAAGAAAAATCAGGCTGCGGTGGTAATGAGCCGACGTGAGCGTCGCAAGAGCGGACCAGAGCAAGAGCGCCAGAAACAGCCAGCCGAGCGAATCAAGACGAAAACGAACCCCCTCTTCGATCGCCATAAGAACCAATGCGATGAGCAGGACGTCACTAAAAAAGATCTGCAATTTCACGGGCGGATTCAAATCGATAGAATGCAGCGAAAGATAGAACTGAGAGAGAACGACGGTAGCGATGAGGAGGGCTTCGTACTTTTTCCGCTGGAAGAAGAGAACGGCGAGGGCAATCGCCGCGCCGACCGCGGCGAGCTGGCGAGCCATCGATTCAGGCCAGAGAATAACGACAGTAAAGAACACCAGCGGTACGGAAAGAACAGCAACGAACGCCATGACCGCTGAGATGCCAGATTCAGGTCGTGTGTTCGCGTTCAACGGGAGAGACTTTTTAGAGGACATCATTCACGCACACTATGAAGCGCGCACATAGGAGAGAAATTGGGCTATTTGATCACGGCTCAGAAGGAGAAGAACGCTGACGTAGGTAACGGCGCCGAAAGAAATGCACGTGGCGATTCGAGGGATGATATTCCATTGCTGAACTTCGCTCTGGAGCACTATGACGACGATCATCATAGCGCAAGAGGCCACCAGACTGCCACGATGATTCTTCACATAGAGTGACAACGACAAACGGAACGAACGCTTCGCGGACCACAAGAATGCGAGAAAACGATAGGAAAATGCGGCCAGATATGCCCAGAGGACACCGGCCATGCCCCACTGCAATGCCCCGATGTAGTACGCGGCCGGGAAAAAGGTGACCGCGACGAGATTGATGAGGGTGTTGACGCCCGGGCGGCCGACGGCGTTCAACGAGGCGGTCAGAACCCATGTGACGGTCTCGATCGCCGCCGCGATCGAGAGCATTTGGAGCGGGAAAACCGCAGCCTGCCAGCCGGGACCGAACAACATGTCAATGATATCCGGTGCGACCGCCGCCATACCGAGAAAGAGCGGGAGACTCACAAGCGAGAGAAAAGAGCTTGCGTGTGTCACGATGCGCCCGAGTTCCTGAGAGTCTTGATAGCGCGCAAAGAGAGGATAGAGAATGCGATGCCACGTGGAAGGCACGAAACGAGCGATCGTCTGAGGGAACTGAGCAGCGATCGTGTAAGCCCCCAGCAGCTCGGTTCCGAGTATCCTGCCGATGACAAAGACGTCCGCCTTGGTATAGATATACCAGAGCATGCTACTCACGGTAACCTGCGATCCGAACGAGAAAAGATGCCTCAACGTCGACCCCTCGAACTCGAAACGAGGCGTCCATCGGGTTCTTAAAACGCAACCGGCTGTCAGCAGCATCCTCTCGAAAATAAAACTGATGACCAAACTGAGAACCCCGAACCCGAGCATTGCCAGGAAGATCGAAACCGCCATCTTCGACAAACTTGCAATGAGCTCGATTTTTGCGAGCGCATCGATGCGAAGCTCTCGGGACAGAATCCCTTTGCCCACGATTTGAAAGGGCGACAAGAGAAACAGAGGAGCTAACCACGGGATGAACGATTCGATACGCCGTGCGCCAAAAGCATCCGCAATGAGCGATGCGGAAAGCAGCGTCAGAAGTGTGAGTATCCCGGAGAAAGCCATCAAAACCCAGAAGCAGCTCGAAAGCTGAGTGCGACGAATGTCTTTCGCTTGGATGATCGCAGAAAGGAATCCGATGTCGATGAACGTGTCGATCAATCCGACGAAAGCGATAGCCATCGCCATTAATCCGAAATCTTCTCGCGCGAGAAGGCGCGCCAAAATCAGGGTCGTCACGAGGCCGAGCGCCTGCGAGACAATCTTGCATTTCGTGGTCCAGAAGGTAGACCGGAGAATTTTTGCGCGGGTTTCGTCGACTGTCATGCCACCTGTTGACGTAGCCTGAGAGCGATACAGCGTATCATCGAATTATCCGGGAAACGGTAGTGACGATCTATCCCAGATTATTCGCATCTGCGATGACAGGACACGGCATTCTCGCTCATTCTTGCCCTGATGGAGATCGGGGGGCCCGCGGGGCGATTTTCCCTCGTTATCAGTGAATACACTGCGTTTGACTGTCGGCACATGAAGCCGCTTTCACGTTCAATAAGCCGTTTCTGCGCACCGAGAGGTGGATCCAACCGTTCCCGATTTGCCGTGCTTCCGGCAATGCTCCGCCCTCTCGGTTACATCTCTTGAAAACCGCAACCGAGAAGGTGCAATAACGTCCGCGCCTCACGCGCGGGGGGATGCCCCGCGGACTCCGCTTACGCCGCTTCCAGGTCGTCGGCGTGAATCGGTACGCCCACACTCTTGCCGAGGAGCGTAATGCCGACGATGAAGAGGCACACATCCTTCCTCTTCACGAGCACGCCCTCGGCACCTTCGAAGACGCCTCGTTTCACTCGGACACGGAGCCCTTCTCTCAACCCTGGATAAATGTCAAGCGGTTGCCCGCTTTCGAGCATGATTCTGAGAGACTGAATCTCTGCCGGATCGACCGGCGTCGGGATTCCGGGATTCAGCGAGACGAATGAAACCGTTCCCCTCGTTTTTATGACACGCGCGAATTCATCCGGGTGAGGCCGCACAGAGGTGAAGACGTAGCCCGGGAAGAGCGGAAACGAAACCTCCTTCTTCCTGTCTTTCCACTGGCGCAGCTTCATCACGGACGGCAAAAACGTGTCGATCCCTTTCCGCCGCAGCTCTGCGGATACGACGAATTCATGCCGCGGTTTCACGTAGAGGGCAAACCACTGTGCACTCGACATACGACTCTCGTCACGAACGGCTCGCTACGGCTTTGCCGACGTGACCTCCTCGCTCAGAAGGATCCGCACATCCGCTTTCTCCCGGAGTACCTTCGCCTGCCGGTCGGCCTCTTGCTTCGCCTTTTCTTCGAAGAGGAATTGCCGTATCTTCTCTTTTACGTCTTCGTACGCCAGGATCGTCTCCGGTTTCTTCTCCACGACCTTGAAGAGGTGGAAGCCGTTGTCCGTTTCGATTATGTCCGACACCTCTCCCACCTTCAGCGCGAACACCTTGCTCTCGAACTGCTTGTCGAGCTGCCCCGGCCTGATGTACCCGAGGTCACCGCCGTTCGTCCTCGTCGGGCCATCCGAATGCTCCCGCGCGAGCGCCGCGAAGTCGCGATTCTTCTTGAGGTCGTTCAGGATCTCCTCGACCTTTTTCCGTGCGTCCCGTTTGCGGGAGGCGTCCCACGAGGGATCCGACTGGACGAGGATGTGGCTGACCCGCACCTGGAGCGGCTGCTTGAACACGTCGAGCTGGTTCTCGTAGTACGAGACCATTTCACTGTCGGTCACGGTCACCGTCGAGGCATACTGCCGTTCGATATACTGTTGGATCGCGCTGTTCTTCTGCAGCCGTTGCCGGAGCATATCCTCGGTAATATTCCTCCGGCTCAATTCGTTCCTGTAGTCATTCTCGTTCGAGAACTGATTTCTGAGCGCCTTGATCTCTCTGTCGACCGCTTCTTCGTCGGGTTTAATCCCCGCCTTCTTGCTCTCCTGGTAGATGAGTTCCCGCCGGATCAGGCTCTCGAGAACGTCCGTGTGGACCGCTGATATCTGGTTACACGTGAGCGGCTTGCCGAAGCCGAGAAGAGCCTTCTGGATACGCAACACTTCGCCGTCGAACTCCGCCTTGTCGATCGGTGCGCCATTCACGAGCGCAACCTTGTCCGCCGTTTCCGCCTTCTTGCTCTGTCCGTACGCGGGACCGGCAACGCCCGCACATCCGATCACAGTGAGCAGGACAAGAACGTATATCTTGATCTTCCGCATCATTTCATCCTCCCATCACTTGGTGGTCACTTTCTTCTGCCTGATCTGATCCAGATACTTCTGGGCCGCCTGTTCCAGCTTGACCCTGTTTATCTGCGTGAGGGGCTCCTTCTGCAGGATGACGGATCCCAATCCCTTGCTCTTGTATTTCTCGACCAGTTCCTCGGCGATCAGGCATAAATCCGCGTTATACGATTTGCACTGCTCCAGTTCCTGCTGCTTCTTCTTCAGATCCGCGAGGACCCCCTGCTTCTCGCCCGCGACCTGTTTCATTTCCTGATCGAGAACTTTATTCCGCTGCTCCGCGTCTTGGAGATCTTTCCTGGCCTTCTCTTTCGCCTGGTCCGCTTCCCGAAGCTGCGTCTCGAACTTTTTCGCCTGCGCTGCCGCCTCCGCACACTCGCGTACCTGTAGCTCGCATGCACGGGCCTGATCTTTGAGTTTCCCGAGCTGGATCACGAGGGCATCCTTCTCATCCTCGAGTTTCGCGAGCTTTTCCGCATCCAACTGACACTGCTGCAGAGCGGTCCGCGTCTCCTCGGCCGACGCATCGGCCTTTTTCTGGAGAAAGACGATTTTCCTGTTCGCCTCCTTCATTTTCGCTTCGAACTGTTTCTGTTCCTCAGATACTCGCAGTTGACCGATCCCGAGCCCGACGAGCAGGCCGATCGCGAGGAGGACAACACGCGGGAGCATGTTCTTCGTCATGGGCGTTCTTCACATCCGCGAGCGGGCATCTCAAAAACGCGCGTTCAGATCGAGGAAGAACACGTCGATGGCGAGCGGCGGTCCGCCGATTTCATCGGCCGTCAACCACCGCAACGAGAGCCAACAGTTCTTTAAGAGACCGATTTCCGACCCGATGATCCAGCCCTTCGCGTTCGTCCCGCCGAGGTGAAAGTCCGAGTCGGTAAACGCATCGACGACGGCGTCTGCCTCGATGTACCTGTACTGGAGGTACGCCCTCCACGCTCCCCACCTGTCCACTTTCGCGTGCCCGACGGACAGGCCCATCTGGTACCCGATCGTATCCTCCGGCTGCTCGGGATTACCCGTCCTCTCCGCGACGTCTGCCCTGTCGAAGCCGATGTTCTTCACGTAGTCGCCGAAGATGACGATGTGGTAGGGGTCCCAGAATCCGACGTCGAGGCTCGCGGACAGAGCGACTTCCCGGAATTCCGCGGCGAGCGCCGTCTTGATGTCACCCGGGGTCGCGCTGATGTTGAAGAGGGTGTTCCCTTTCTGCTGGTACTGGGGAGCCGTCCAGTCGGTTTCGCCCGGCCTCAGGGGATCGTTGAGTCTGCCCGTGATGTTGCTGAAATGGTAATACGCCGCGCCCACGCCGAACGAGAGACCCTTGTCCTCCGCCCGGTCGATCCCCGCCTGCATCCCGACCATCCACTTGTCGCGCTTCGAGAATTCATAGCTGTCGAGCGGGAACGCGCCAGCGATGAAGAAAGGCGTCCACGATCTCCAAATGCGTTTCCTCACGTCCAGGGCGATCCCCTCGAAATTGAGATCGTCGTCCCAGACGAGCGTGGTCGGCGAGAACCACGGGTTCGGGATCCGTCCGGCCGACAGGGTAAAGATGTCCCGATGCCATGCGAGGTAAGCCAAATCGATCACGACGTTGTCCTTGTTCAGATAGTCGCCGAGGAGTGTGTTCGTCGAGATGGGCGTATTGATGTTGCCGGAGGAGAGGAGGATGACGGCATCTAACTGTTCGTTGACCTGAATCTGGGCACCGAAGCGGAGCCTGTATTTCAGCCGATCCTGATCGATCTTCGTGTTCATGAGTTCCGTCGGCTTCTCCGGTTTGAGAAAATCGGCGTTATTCTTGTCGAAGAGGTCTTTCTCGTATCTGAGGCGAATATCCCCGCGGAGCGTGATTCTCTTCGTCCACTCCGGCGCCGCAGCCTTCTCGATCGCCTTCGGAACCTCTTCTCCCATCTCCTTTCTCACCGTTTCCACGACCTGCTTTTTCTCCAACCCCGCCTGCTTCTCCGATGTCTCTATGATGCGTTTGCCCTCGTCGGGACTGATCAGATTCTTCGCCTCGAGAAGGGAGACGAGTGCAGCGATCCCTTCATCCGGCGGCATCTTCGTTTCCTTCGTTTCCTTCGTTTCCTGCTTTCCCTTCTGTTTCAGGGAAACAGCCTGACCCATCGACGGTATCGGCGCGTGCTTGATGGTCACGGGCTGGCGAGGCGCGCTCGCACACCCGAGGAAAAAAGAGACCGTAACGACAACGATGACGGCGCATCCGTACCTCATTGCCCGTAAACGAGCAGACGATTCCGCGCTCTGAAGTCTATTCACGATTTTTTGCTCACCGAAGAGATACCTGACGTTCTATAGTACGGGGGCACTATTACAGCAGTATTACAGTTCCATTGCAATTCGATGAAAAAATGATCGGCGCTTGCGCGCGTCGCCCGCGTTTTCCCGAAGCGTGAATCGAAACCGAGGCGACCGAATACCCGGCGTGCCGGTGGAACCGCGGAAGCACGTTATGGCCTGGTCAGAGGAGTGTCGAAATTGCCCGGAGCATATCATCGATCTATTCCGAGAGGACAAAACTCTTTAGCTCGGTCCTGCTGTGCCGTTTCACCCCGTCCCAGGATTCAACGTACCAGTAAACCGTCGCGCCGGGTTCATCTCCCACGAGCCGCCGTATCGCCCTCCACTGCCCCATCGTGAGCGTCTTCGAAAATACCCCTTCGTTCCGGAGGGGATCTTTGATGGTAAATGTCAGCGCTTTTTTCTTCACCCCGGGAACGGTGAAATCCGGACCGTTCCCGAACCACGCCCTGAACTTGATATTGTTCCGATTTGCCCAGGAGAGCGCCGGAGGGGGCTGGAGCGTTCTGCTCGCATGGTCGATCCGAGGTTCCCCGACGCCCTCTGCAGCCGTGACCGTAAAAGCATGAACGGCGCTCTGCACCGTGCTCCCGTCTTTGCGAATGCCGACAACACGCCACGAAACGGTTCCGCCCTCGCTCCCCGGCAGTTTCAGGATCTTCTTCCAAATCCCGGGCGAAATAGACGCTTCGGTGGCACCCCCCTTCATTCCGACCTTCACGGGAGACCTGGCGCCATTGTCCGCCCAGAACTGGAGCTCCACCTTCGCAAATGTTTCGGCAGAACTCCACGAAAACAGTATGGGTCTGTAAAGCGACGCGGCATCGACCGTCGCCCCGTCAGCGGGGGATAAGAGCAAAACGACGTCGTTCCGTGGCGAGAAGGTCGCGATCACCGACCTATCTTCGTTCATGTCGAGTGCGCAATTTCCCGTTCCGGTGCAGTCGCCCGACCACCCCGTGAAGAGGGAACCCGCACCCGCGAGCGCGGTAAGGTACACCGCCGCCCCTTTCGGGTACTCGCGCGAACAGTTGGAACTACAGTCTATCAGCCCGTCACTGCTCGTTACCGTTCCGTTTCCCACCGTCGAGACCGCGAGCAGACAAGGCTGAGCCGGGTCGGGAGGAGCCTGTGGCTCACCGATTTCCGTCGCCCCGTCTGCGTATGTCCTGATGGCAAAGACCGGTAGGCCGTCATATGTGTTTCTTGAATTCGTAGGAGTGTCAAAGAAGTAAAGATACTGTGTGACCGAACCTCCGGTGACGAGTGCTGCGAGGTTTGCCTCACCGGTCGGTGTCGTCAGAAACCCCATGAAGGTGCCGGCAACGCCAGAACCGAAAAGGCCTGCGAATGAAGTGGAGCTACTCTGGAGGTTGACATTCTGGGAGAAGCCCGTTTGCATATTCGCTCCCGCCAGGTCACCAATCTTACTGATGAGAGCATTGCCGCCACTCCCCTTAGCACTCTGTGCTCCCGACGTATCGCCGCTCACCCATACGAAAACGCTCCCCCCCTGGACGTACCTCATGACATAGGCGACGTACACGTCGTCCCAGCTCGTCGCGTCCAGGTCGGCCAGGGTGAAGGTCACGGGTACCCGTACCACGGGACCGCTGTAAGGGCTCGTCATGTCGAACGCACCGAGATCGGTCACGATCTCCTTCGTTCCGCCCCTCTCGTAGACGACTCTGATCAAATGGCCTTCCTCGAAGTACGCGGCGCCCTCTCTCCCCGTGATGAGCACGAGGAGGGCGACGGCGAGAAAAAGTATCACGTTCCTCATGTGTGCAATCCTCCTTTTTCTGTCGAATTTCAGCTCTGATAAGTGAGCCGTATGTCCATAGTCTTTGGCATACCGTCCGGAGGGGGGAGGCTGATTTTGAACTGATCGAGGGCTCTCCGGATCGTGTTGTCCATGGCGTGATTGCCCGAGGAACCGATGATCCTGCACTCGAGGATCACGCCGTTCTTATCCACGCTGACCCGTGCGATCGCCTGAAGCTTTCCTCTCGGTATCCCTGTCTGCTCCTCGAGGTGCCTCATCACCTGCTTTCTTACCTCAGCTTGCATGACCTGCGTGTATCCGGCGTATTTGCTGAGGAGGGAGAGTTTCTCCATGCCGCCTCCCTCTCCGGCAAGGATGCTCCTCCCGCCCTTTTTGCCGATCAGCCCGAATGCGTCGCTACCGGCGCCGCCTTCGGCATCCAACCCTAAACGGTCACCTGCCGGTGTATTGTCCTGATTGTCAGCCTGCGGTGTTGGATCGTTCCGCTCCACGGGACTGACAATCTCTTCCTTCTGCTGGATCTCCTTCGGCGGTTCGGGCGGTTTTTCCCTGACCTGCGGAGGCGGAGGCGTCTTCATCAGCGTCACGATCGCGATCGGTTTCTTTTTGCGGGCACCCTCATCGGAGAGGACCATTTTCACGAAGGACGCGATCGCACCCAGCGCCACGACCAGCAGCGCCATCAGCGCCCACGTGAGGGCGGACATCTTTTTCACCTGCCTCGCGGACATCCTGATACCACCGCTAGAGGGGGGAAATGATTCCTCAATGGTATTTTCACCGCCTGCATGAAGACATTGGGTCACTTCACGAGTTTTTGAGTGACGAGTCCAAGCTGGGTGATCTCGAGCCTCTGAAGGATGTCGAGAACTTCGATCACGTTCCTGTACTGGATTGTTTCATCCCCCCTCACGACGACCGGAAAGTTCGGATCGACCGCCTTGTACTGGCGGAGCCTGTCTTCCAGTTCGCCGAGGGTCATCGGGAAACTGTCGAGATAAATGGTCCCGTCCGCCGTGATAGTGATCGCTTTCGTCGTCGGTTTCACATTGCTCGCCGCGGCGCTCGCCTTCGGGAGGTTCACGCTTATTCCCTGCACGGAAGCCGTGACGACGATCATGAAGACGAGGAGGAGGTTCCACGCGAGATCCAGCATCGGGATCACGTTGAGTTCATCGTGCTCTTCGTACTCCTCGTAAGGGTTCTTTTTCCTCATGGTGTACCCCCCGCCTCTTCTTCGAACCGTCGGATGAAATCATCGAGGAATAGATTCATGTCTGCGTTTACGTCCTTGATCTGGCTCGTAAGGTACGAACTGCCGAACAGTGACGGGATCGCCACGAGGAGGCCGCCCAGCGTGCACGAGAGGGCGGACGCGACACCGGGCGCGATCGCCGTGAGGCTCGCCTCGCCGCTCTCGGCCAAACTCGCGAATGTATTCATGACGCCCCACACCGTTCCCAAGAGACCGAGGAACGGGCCACCCGAAATGCTCACATTCATGATCACGAGTCCCGCGGATAACTTGCGGCTCTCGACGATGGCAGCCTTTTCGATGGCTGACCGCACCCCGTTCACGATGGCGTCCGAGACCTTCTTGCTCGCCCCGAACGCGTCGCCCTTCCGCTCCATGAGGAGCGCAAGCTCCTCGCATCCGGCACGGTAAACGCGGTAGAGAGGAGACATCGGAAATTCTTCGTTCTGCTCGATCATGGAGAAGAGGTGTTCGCTGGAGCGGAATGACTGGGCAAACGTGCTGTTGGCCTTCTTCGACTCTCGGATCAGGGTGATCTTCCTCCCGAAGATGTACACCGCGGATGCCCCCATGATGAAGAGGACACCGATGATGATCCAGGCGTCGAGCGTGATCGTGCGGATAACGACTTTCAAGAGTTCGATCGTGAGCGATTCGCCTCCCGAACCAGCCTCGGGCTCTCCGAGCGATGTCAGCAGACCATCTGGCCCCTGGCCCCGGTACAAGGCTCGAATCCATCCTAATGGCCGGACGATCGTGGACAGATGCAGCTCGTCAAGATCCCCCACAAAGCCGTCCGCCCCGCCGGCAGCCGAACCGATGAATATGTCCGATGAGGGCGACGGCGCGGGGCCCGTCAGAGGGCTTGACGCGACCTCGGTCCCATTGACGAAAAGGGAAATCTGACTCTGAGGATCAACCGTAACAGCGAGGTGATACCATATGTTCGGCACGAGCCCATCGGCTCCTTTTGCCATCACCGTCCGGCCCTTGCCGGAGTATACGCTGCCATAGGGACGGGAATCAGCCAATCCGACAATGACGGACTGGGTCCCGTCATCCCACGAGAAAATGCAGGACGTACCCGACGGTTGGGTCAGGCGAATCCACGACGCAAAGGTGAACCCCTTCGCAAAGTTCAACGACGAAGATCTGCCGACCTTCATATAGGACGCTCCATTGAACTGGACCCCTGATCCCGAGACGCTCGGAAGACCGAGCTTGCCGGTAAACACAATTCCGTGATTCGCGTAGGATGTCGAGTCCCTGGGACTCCCATCTTTTTCCGAGAAATGGAAGACGGCCACCTGGCTCACGTCGTACGTCCCCCCTGGATCCTGGCCATCCGGCGCAGTGGGGTTGCCATAGTACATCCACACGGCGTCCTGCGCGGAGCCTCCGCCAATCCGCGGAACTTTCACCCAGATGAGCGCGATATCCTCCGCCGGATCGAATTTCTCGATATGGAACTTCAGCGGCGACTTATCATCCAAGCTCACGAACCGGATATCGGACCCATCCTCCTTTGCGTCCGCGAAGCTAAAGTTTCCTCCGTGTAGGCGCACGAGAACGGGCACATCGGAGAGGGTATCCTTTACGTCAGCCCCCGCGGGGGACGCGTCGAACTGTACCTTCATCCTGTACTTCCATTTGCCGTCCCACCACGCGTCGGCATCCGGGAGGCAGAGGATGCCAAGAAAAAGAACAAGTGCCACCGCAACACAAACAGCTGTTCTCATGGATAGTCGAGCGCTCCCTTCGAACTGTGTCGTTCCGGCGCATACGGATTTTCTTTTTGAAATCGATCTGCGTACTCTCACCGCGTTCTGTTATTCCTCCTTGTCCTTCTCGTCTAGTACGAAATCTATGACCTTTACGTCCAGCCACCGGGCCATGATATCTTCGATAACCTTGGATGCCTCGGCAGCGCGCGAGACAGCGAGACTCGATGCCTCGCTCGTGAGCTGGCTCGCTTGTGCCAGCGCTCCCGAACCCGAGATCGTTCCGATTCCCACTGCACCGGTGGACGGCTGCGGGACGCCGATGGATCCGGCGGAGAAGATGATGTTCTGGACGTTCAGAACCTGCAAGGCTGCCAGCACGATCTTGCTGCCCGATATTTCGGCTTCGCCGGCATCGATGATGCCGCTCGGGGCAAAGAGGTGGATGTTGCCGGGTTCAGGTGCGTTGTCGCCATAGGTGACGGCTCGGATTCCGCTTCCGATCGCGGGCGGGCTGAACACTTTCGTCCCGTCGTCCAACACCTTCGGAGGAGACGCGCTCACCGCGGTCCGCGAGCCTCTCCCGGCGTTGATATTGCCGTCGTCGCTCCAGATGGTGATGTCCCCGCCCAGGAAAGTCATCACCCTTGATTCGTTCACATTGACATCCTTCCGGGCAAAGATGTTGATCGCGCCCCCGCCCCCTGTCGTGATACCCGTCTTCTTGTTCACCGTGCCCGATACCGGCAGGGCGGTCTGGCCGAGGTTCATGTTGCCGGCGGCGATGATGAAGATGTCGGACCGACCGATCGACGTCGCGATCTGCGAAGAGGTCATATTGATGTCCCCGTCGCCCGATGGATTCCTGAGGAACGGCTTGATCACCTCATCGCGTGTCTCCTTGAGAAGAGCTTCTCCCTCGTCCACCTTCCCCTCGGCGAGGAGTTCCGCGTACTTGTCCCCGGCGGATCTGATCTTCGTAAAGAACGATGAGATCACTTCATGTGTCTCATCGAACGTGTAGCCGGAGACGATGAACAAGGCGCTCCGTTCCGTTCCGAGCTGAGCATAGCGGCCGTTGCCAATGGTCTGAATGCCATCCCGGAGGGTTCCGAGGTCGATCGAACCACCCGACTGGACGAAGAAGATTCCTGGCCCGCCCTGGACGATGCCCTCGAGTTGGTTGTTCAGGATGGCGGCGGCTTCATCGGACCTCACGTACGCCATCGAGATGTCGCGTCCGGCCTGTATCTTCGATATGTCAGTCGCGTTGTTGTTCTGCCCTTCGTACATGACGTTCTCGATGCGCCCGCGGGCGGTTATTTCCGCCCTCTTCGGCAGGTAGAGTTTCAGAGTCTTGATATCCCCGCCGGCGCTGATTTCGATCGGTCTCGTTTTGAGCGCTTTCACCTCCTCGCTGTCCCTCTCCTGGACAGCGTGAATCGGCCTCGTGCTCGCCTGCTTTTCTGCATCCTTGTAAAAGCCGTGCTTGTTGTTCGCGATTGTGTCATTGACGGTCCTCTCCGCAATCCACGTCCGCCCCGTTTCAGGGGTGCCGTAAATCTGGAAGAGTCCGTACCAGTACTCCGGCGCGATGTCGGATACGAGGAGCATGTGATACTGGTCGGAGCCGTCTGGTGCGACACCCCGAATATCCCTGCCTGCGACGAGCCGCAAATTCCCTGTCGGGGAAGAGGTGAGCGTATGGTAGCTCAGGAGGTTGATACTACCGCCCGCTTCGATATCCACCGTCGGCGGGAGAATGGTCTCCTCGATCGCTTCCTGCTGCCGATAGAACGGGGATTTCCCTGTGAGAACCGCGTCCGTGCCGGCTCTCATGGATACCGCCGTATTCAACGAATAGGAACAGTCGATGAAATTATCGCGGTACTGCCGGTTCTTGTCGCTCGCCAGCGTCGGATTCAGCACGGCGGCGAGTTGGACTTCTCCCGCCGCGGTCATATCCATGCGGCTGCCGAAGAGTTCGATCTGCTGGCGTTCCGCGGCGCTGCCGATGTTCCCCGCTGCATGGAGTTCTCCCGACCCCGACCGGACGAGGAACCTCCCTCGTATATCTCCTCCTGCGACGATGGAAAGGTCACCCGCGCCGAAGGTACCCGCCTGCGCGAGGAAATGCCCGCCGGACCTGACCGAGAGGCTCCCGCCACCCATCGTCGCCAGTCCCGACGTCGGCGTCATCGATGTACTGAAAGACTGCTCGTAGCTTGCCGAGAAGAGGCCGTAGCTGATCTCGGTCGGCCTCGTCTGCCCCGGCTGCAGCGGGAGAACGACGGTCTTCTTCGCGAAAGCATCCCACGCATATCCATCCAGGGCTGTCACCCACCGCCCCTGTTGGTACCAGCCCACGTACCGACCCACATCGATGGAGATGTCGCCTCCGTCCCGATAGGTCCAGTACTGCCCGAGGTCCTGCACCTGCGCGCCCACTTCGTTCGTGATCGTCGCCGCGGTCTGTCCCGTCGTGCGCACGGAGCCCACGTAACTGAGCCTGTCCCTGAACAGGTTGAGCTGTAGATCCCTCCCGACCGTCAGAGCGATATCTCCTGTCGCAGTCTGGATCGCGCCGCCGGTAATCACGAGATCCCTGCCCACCTGCCCGCGCACCGAGCCGGCGTACGACGCAAGAGAGTACCTCATATCGCGATTGATCATGTGCCCGGCGTCCAGACCGGACCCGATGATCGTGTCGCTGCCCGAAGCGAATCGGATAGGCGCGTTCTCCGAATAAACGACGACCGTGTTCGGTACCGAAAGAGTTCCCCTGCCTCGCACGACGGAAAGGGGATCGGCGGCGCCGATATCCGCTCCCGCGACGAGCGCGTATGACCAGGTGGGACGGGCCGTCGCCGTATTCAGAACTTCCCGAGGTGTCGGATTGTCCGACATGCTGCGGCCGATATTCAGATTCCCCGCCGCCCGAAGGGTGAGAGCGCCGGGCTCCCGAACGCCGTCACCGTCGAAACGTGTCGTGAGGAAATCCGTTTTACCCACCGAAATATCTCCGGTTTCGTTGACGACTTCGATTCCCGGCAGGAGGCGCATGACGGATGCCACGGCGGGCGCCTCGGCCTTCAGGCGCGAAAGGGCGCTCGTGGTCGCATAGTACGAAGACGCCTCGCTCAGGTATTCCGAGGCGACGCCGCGGATTGTGCTTCCGCTGGCAAATCCAAACTGCGCCGGCGCCGAAAAATTCAGGATATCTGAATCGTTCGGAGAAACGTTCCTGATGGACAATCGCCCGGGGACTGTCTTCCCGTAATCGACGGCGAACAGCGCCCCGGCGAGCGGCACGAGCGAGCCATCGTTCTCGAAGTCGGTGTACGATGCCGTATTCAGCGCCGTCTCGAGCGCCGACGCGAGTTCGTCCCCGCTCGCATGCGCGCGCGCCTCCAGGGTCGCCGTGTAGAGACGGCCATCGTAAACGAACGATACCCGGTTCCCCTCGCTGATCGAAAAGCTGGAGATCCCGGTCGATGCCGTGAGGACGGTGTCCACGAGTTCGAAATCGAGACCATCCCTCAGACGAAAGGTATAGTACTTCACCGCTTCTGCCGTCACCGCGGAAGCCCCTCTCACCGCTCCATTCAATCTGATTTTCACATCCTGATCATCGCGCTCCGCCCGCAGGTAGACCGTACCGCCCGGAACGTCCATGATGCCGCCGGCTTTGAGGTCGACCCAGCCCCGGGAAGAACCCAGAATGACGGATCCTCCGTCGGCAGAGGCGGACGCTACCCCCGTCAGAATCTTGCCGCTCTGTTCGATGACGAGATCGTTGGCTGCGTAAAGTTCGACCCTCCCGCTGCGAGAACCGGATGCGGTGTCGAGCGTTCCCGCAACGGTAATCCGCCCCTCGCCCTGATCGTCCGCCTGAAGCTTAATATGATTGGCGGTCATCGTAAGCGTGTCGGGTACGCTGATAGCACCCCTCCGCGCCCTCAGATCGATGGCGCCAGTAAATCCGCCGGAGACGAGTTCGCCCTGATCGTCGAACCGCGCCGTCAGCTTTTTGTTCAGCTCGGTCACGTCGCCGATCTCCTTAGCGTCGAGGATGAACGAGCCCCCGGTTCCCGATCCATGGGAGGAACCTTTGAGAATACCGCCTATCGTCACGACCCGCTCAGGAGCTGTCAAGCTCACCATCCCCGCGTCGCCCTGACCGCCGGCGGATACATCGACGAGCGAACCCTCTTCGAGGAGAATGTTGCCGCTCTTCCAGCCGCCCGACGCGTCGGCGTACCCGGTTGAGAGTATCACCTTCCCGCCCGGGGTGCGGTCGGTTCCCCGTGCATAAATCGCCGCTCCGCTCCTGAGGACGATGCCGTCGTCAGTGCTGTCCGGCGATCCCACCGTCCTCAAGGTCAGGGTTCCCGAATCCATCTGCAGAATCGTCGATACCTCGATACTCCGTCCGGAGAGTTCGAGGATGCCGCCGGCAGCCGGAGAAACGCCCGCGGTACCGACGCTCTTTTCGAGTTTGAGAACACCCGAACCCGCTTCGATATGGAAGTGGGGTGCGCGCACAGGCGTCGTCAAGATGCCGCCCGTGCCCGCATTCTCGACAGGTGCATGAGCCGTCTTCACCCGCGCCGTCGTTATCGTGAGATCCGCATTCCCCGTGCAGAGGCTTCCCGCACCCCGCAGGATCACCTCGCCCGCGGTGTTCAGGTGCACATCCGCGAATCCTCCGATGAGCACGCTGCCTTCACCGACAGAGATGGTGTCTCCCGCGAACGTAATGGATCCTCCATTCCGGGCAGGGAGTGTCGCGGAGGCTGATCCTGAATTCGAAAGACGGATCGAGGGGGCGTTCACCCCCACGACGGTCCCGTTCTCCTTGAGGCCGACGATCCGCGCCGCATCTATCGAAATGCTCGAGGCTGCCGTCACGTCGAAGTCGTCCATGAAGGAGACGTCCGAACCGCTCACGAGTGATATGTCTTCGCACCCGCTGAACCTGCTCCAGAGGCCCTCGGTGATGGCGAGACCCCCGCCCGTGTAGCGTTCCTTATCCTTCACGAAAACGATTTCTCTCGCCTGCAGCATGAGGGCGCTACTGTCAACCTCGAGATCTCCCTCGAGGTTGGGCCTGCCGACGTTCAGATTGAACGCGTGGGACGCGTGAACGAGGGCGCCCTGCTGCAGCACAGCGCTCCCCGAAGGCGAGGAGAGGGTGACCGACCCGTTCCCGCTCTGCGAAACACCGTGTATTTCAGCCCCCGTCTCGATCATGATCATCCGGCTGGCGGCACAGGTGACAAGAGGAGCTTCGAGGACGGCCTTGCTGCCGACGGTAATCGTTTCGGTCGTATTCGCATCTCCAATCTTTATTTCGTGGAACCCCTGACCCGCGACCCCCGATGCGGTCACTCTGAAGACGCCTCTCATCTTGTCCGGCAGCGGCGTCGCGAAGCCGAATCCCCCCGCCAATGACTCTGGCGCCGCCTGAATAGAGATCGTTCTGCCGCTCAGGTGGAGCACACCGCCTTCGTATCCCGTCAGGGGCGATGCGCGCACTATGCCATTTATGATCGCGGAACCGCCTTTTACGGTGACACTCCCGCCGTCGCCGGATTGCAGCGGTTCCGGCAGGACGAAGTACCCTTCGGACAGAACGTCGGCCGCCGTTCGCACCGCGAAGACACGCGGGCGCGTCCCGATGATGTCCGTGTCCGCCACCGCGGAATATCCGACGGTGAGAGGGTATCCCAACGTGCCATACGCCTGCTGCCCGGATGTCGGGATTAGAGTCCCCTTCTGCGCCTCGAGGATGCACGCGCCGGGCAGGAACGCATACCTCGCGTTCTGCGGGTTGCTCGCGTCAAGGGGGAGGATGGTGTACAGCCCTTCGCGGAGACCGCCGCCTTCCCTGAGGTAAATGGCCGATCCCGGCAACGGAAACGACGTCTCTTTCAAAACGACGTATCGGCCGGCCTTCGAGAGCGGGTCGTTCGAGCCCTCGATGCCGGGGAGGAACTTGAACGCGAAGACGGAGCCGCCTCCTGACACATCGACGACCGCTCCGTCCATGACAATTGCCGTATCCGCATTCACCGTGACACTCTTCCGGGGCATCTGTTCCTGACCGATGAGCACCGCGTTCTGAATGCTTATCTTGTCGTCGGTTATCCACAGATTGCTATTATCGATGATGCCGTACGTGATGGGAACGTGGGGATTCCCCGTCGTCGTGATCGTACTTCCGCCGGCGAGGAGGATGCGTTTTCCAGGAGCATCGAGGCTGATCGTTCCCATCGGAGCGGCGAGGCAGACGCCTCTCATGAGTTCTATCCCTTCGCCCGCCTGAACGGTGAGGCTGCCGCCCGCCGAGTAGATGGGCCCTTCCGCGGCGCTCTCCGAGGAGTTACGGACGGTCAGTTTCCCGCCGGCGAACATGGTGAAGTCGGAATAGACGCCGGTCGATATAGCCGTACGGCCCCCTTTGTACGTGTAAAAGCTGGAGGGGTAGATCCGGTCGGCATCGAGCGTCAGATTGCGAGACGTGAACAGGGTGCCGCCCCGTATATTATCGTTATAGAGTGCTTCGCTCAGTCTGATGTCCTTCCCCGCCTTGAGGGTGACACTCTCGAACCCGGTGAAACGAGTGGAGCCGATCACGTCGATCCACTCCCCGGAAATCGAGAGGGATCCCTTCGATGCGCTGCCCGATGTCGTCACCGGCTGCGTTCTGTTGGTGAGGACCACCCAGGGCGCGTGCAATTCCACCGTGTTCGAGGCACCGTCGATCACCGGAGCGTCCAAGGTCAGCTTGCGCCCGATCCGCCCGGTCGCGGCGTCTATCGAACCGGTGAAGCGAATCGTATCCAAGCTTCTGAGAGTAATATCATCGAACCCGGCGCTCTGGTACATCTTCATCTCCTTCTGGCCGATGTGCAGCACGGCCTCCTCCTGCCCGAGTTCTGTCTTGGTTATGGAAAGCGTCCCACCCCGTAACCGGTCGCGTTGAGAAGATGCCCTCTCGACCTTCACGGTGCCAGACCACGAAAGGTTGCCGCCGTACGATAAAGAAAGGCTTCCCGGGTCCCCCGCGTCGAAGAAAGTAAAGAGGGAGCCGTCTGTAGAGCGCATGTTCACCTGGACTTCTTCGGATCCGGAAATGTCGATGACCGCCTTGGATGCGAGGATGAGATCCGTGTGCGCGGACAGACTGACGGAACCGGCAGCGACCGGCTGGTAGTTTACCGGGAACCCCTTCGGCGTCGATGCGGGATCGGGCCGGTTATACCCCCCTGCGAAGATTCTGGTATCCGGACCTGTCTTCACGTGGGTGTGCGTCGCCTCGACGCGAACGGTACCGGCCGGGGACTCGAGAATTCCCTGAACGTCGACCGACGGTCCTTCGAGGACAATACCTGTCCGGACAGGACCGAGGGTGCTCACGACGTCATTGGCGATCCTCGTCGCGGAGGAACCGCCGGGAAACGTTCTCAGCGTGGCGCCCTGAGAAACGACAACTTTCGCCTTCGTATCGACGTCCGGTTCCTTCAGATTGCCCGTAAAGCCGGGGACAGAACCATCGAATTTTTCCCCCGCGACCGCAACGAGCGACGATGGACCGGCCATGTAGGCAAGCGCATCGTCGAGCCTCACGAGATCCGGCGCGACCGACTCATCAGCCGAGCGCGTGACCTTATCCCCCGCGCGGACGAGATTGACGGGGCTCTTCAGCCTGACGAGCGACGGTGCGAGGATCGTCTTCGGCTCTATGACGGTATCGTTGAAGCTCAAGAGTTTGATCTGCGTGAAGCCGGTATTTCTGAAACGGTCTCCCGCGAGCACGAAGGCGTCCTTGAGTGCGTATGATGTCGGGGCTACCCTGATGTTCACCGACCGTATGGAGACCGAACCACCGAGTATCGAGCCGTTTTCGTCGCTCAGGGCGTAGCCCCGGAGGTCGCCGTCGAGGAGAATGTTCGCACCCTGAATATCGAGGAGACCGGCGCTCCCGCCCGCGACCGTTCCGTTCGGATTGATAACGTAGCCGCCGCTCACGTCGACGACTGCGCCGGATTGGATGAAGACGCCCTTCCCGTGGTCGGTCTGATCCTTTATGGCGATGCTCCCGCCGGTGGTGTGCGCGAAACCCAACGTGTCGAGTCCCTTGATCGCGGCATTCCTATTGTCGATCCTCTCGCCGGACACATCGAGACGACTCTTCGGTCCGAGGACGATCTTCTCCTCGAGCTGGATGACCTGTTCCGGAGGATTCTCGTGCCCCCTACTGTCCTTTTCGGTCGTGAGGTTCTGGTTCGCGATCAATCGGACGGAGCCGCCGGGGACCGTGATCTCTCCCAGGTGCTCGACGCGGCGCGCCTTCGCAGAGAACGAGCCGCCCGGTTCGAGACCGATCGCCGCATCTTCTTCGATCGAAATCGTCAGGTTCGCGGCGAGATTCAGCGTGCCGAGACCGGCCGAGTTCAGGATCTCTGCGGAGATCCTCGTCGGCTCATCGAGTGTAGGGCTGTCGGGTAAGAGTTCGCTCCTCGGCCTCCTCTCGGAGACAATGGCGATTTCCCGCGGATAGTGTGTGACTTCGTTTCGATCGAACGGCACGATCTCGAGCGTTCCCGTCCGGGGCACCTCGAGGCCGCGACGCTCCGAGAGGGCCATCGCGAGGTCGAAGTCGCTCCCGGCGTTTTTGCCCGAGAAGGATCCCCTCATGGTCCACGACTTCTGGAAAACGCCCCTCTCGACGCCGCCCACAATGGTGCCGTCCAAAACGATCGTCGAGGCCGAGAGCGACAGCTTGCCCGCGTCCCCGCCCTTCACGTAGCTGTCCACGTATGTCTTGAGCGGGGAAGACCCGCCATAGTAGAGACCGTTGTATTCCTCGCGGATGCCGAACTTCTCGAACGTCCTCTTGTACTGACCCATGAGCTTGTCGTACCGGATCGACAGGGGAGCGCTGCTGATGTCGTAGATCTTCGTGCCCGCCAGGAGCATCGTGCTATCGACGAAGCCGCTCCGGTAGTGAATCGCTCCACCGGAAAAATCGAGTATAGCCCCCTGCTTGACGATGACGTCGCCGTCCGCGGCAAGAATGTTTATCTGACCGATTTGCGGGTTGTTGTAGGTGATGACGCCGGTCGTCTCGTCGACGCGCGTTCTCGTCGCCCCGCCGACGCACCGCTCGACGGCGGTCCTGTCCTGTGTGAGGATCGCCTGCGAGAGATCGCCGATCGTCGAGCCCGCGATGAGCGGCGTCGTAATCTTCTGGCCCTGCAGAACGCCGCCCTTCTGCCCGTACGCGTCCCTCAGCTCGACCGTGTTCAGCTTGAAGTCCGCTATGACCGGCGCCGGGAGATCCGCCACGACTCCCTTGACGTCTATCCTGCTTCCTGTTTCCAGAAAGACCCGATCTGCAGCGTGAAGCGTAACGTACCCGGTCGGCGCCACGATCGTCCCCCGGTGCTCGATCCATCTCGCGTATGCGGTGTCGACGATCGAGTCCGTCGAGGACCATGCGTGCAGCCCTCTCATTGTCACTTCGGGCTGGATATCGAACGTGTCGCTGATCGTCCTGATTTTTCCCGTCTCCGGATCGAGAGAGACATCGACAGGAAGAGAGATGACGCTCTCCTCTCCGGTCGCTACCCTGTTGGCGGCCCTGAGCTCGACGACGCCTTTCTTATTCTTGAAGGCGGTCGTCGAACGGATGACGCCCCACTGATCGACGTTGTTCCCGTACATGCCGACCATGCCGCCGTCGGCAGACATCCTGCCGGACTGGCGGTTCACCGACTGCCCGAACGTCGCGTCCGCTCCGGAAGAATTCGGGAACTCGTCCGCGATCAGAACGTAATATCCCGATCGGGACAGGTCATTGGCGTCAGGTTGCGCGAGCGTCACTTCGGTGCCCGCCGCGAGACCTATTTGACCGGCCGGGGCATCGATCACGCCGGCGTTTTCGACACGGGGTGCGATGAAGAAGATAGATCCGCCCCGGAGCGCGACGATCTCGCCCTCGTTCGAAACCGCCGCCAGTCTGTCGGCATCCTCCGTCTGTTTGAATACGAGGATTCTGTTCTTGTTCCTGAAAATGTCTTTCAGGAAGTTTTCGTCGGTTATGGTGAGGGCGGACGCGATGAGGCTGTGCACGTTTACCTTCGAACCGGGGCCGAAGAGGATGCCGTTCTGATTAATGAGATAGATCTTGCCGTCGGCGGTCAGCTTGCCGTAGATAAGGCTCGGCTTGCTGTCCCAGATCCGATTGAGCGCGACCCACGTCGCGTTGCCCTGCTGGTCGAACTGCGTCCACGCGTCCGCCCCGATGTCGAACGAGGACCAGTCGATGATCGCCTTCGGCTGGTTCTGCCGGATGACGAGGTGGTTTTTCGCCGGATTCGTCTCGATGCCTGAGATACCGGGGATGGCGACCGAAGGTTGTTTCAGTTGGGGGAGCTGAAGCGGCGCGGGAGGCCTGATGGCGGACGTCCCGTAAAAACCGGGGATGTTCGCCTGCCCGGCGTTCGAATAAAAAGGAAAAAGAACGAGCGCACAGGCAATCAGCCGGAAAAGAACGGAGCAAATTGTATAGTGCATATACACCTCGTTGATCTGCTCAGTGGCTTATTGCTCGACGCCAGCGGTACTTGAAAATGATCACTTTCTCATGTGCGATATTGCGAGCACCGGAAACATGCGGCAACCCCCCTGAAAAGATGAGATTGCTTTGCTCGCAATGACGATCCTTTCGATGAATATGAGTTCCTACTGCTCATTTAGAACACCGTCTGCAGTTTGAAATGGGTCCTCCAGTCGCCTCCCTTGATCCTGCCCGTCGAGGCGAGGGCTACCGCGACGGCGAGTTCGTACTCGATATTCTTGAACATCGAACCCCTCAGTCCGAACCCCGCGCCCTGGAGCGTGACACTCCGGTCCTGCTCCGGCAGAGGCTCGTAAATCGTGAGTTTCGCGACATCGTAGAAGACGTACGGCGTGAGGTGGAGCCACGCGACGAGGCCGGATGCCTCCACCGGGTCCGGGAACGATATCTCGACGGTCAGGTGAGCGGCGTTGTCGCCGAGAGCCTCGCTCTCCTTGTAACCCCGAACGCTCTCCATTCCTCCGGCCGGGTACTGCTCGTTGTTGACGAGTGGGCCGTCCGCGATCTGCGCGGACGCCTTCACGAGCAGGCCCATATCGAGAGGCAGTTTCTGCGTGCGCTGGACGCCGAGCGTAGCGAACAGATAGTTCGCGTCCGCCTTGTACCGCTTGAGTTCGAACTCGGACTGTCTCGAGACGAGCCCGCGTATCGAAAGGTTGAGTCCGCCGTTGAACTGGGTGACGCCGCCCCACATGTCGGGGAGCGACGCGTTGTACGAGAGGCTGAAAGGGAGATACGAGACGGGCGTCCTCGTTGTCTCGCCGCCTTCCCCCGCGAAACCGACGTCTTCCCGGAAATGCTTGTAGTCGACTCCCACCGTTAAGGTGTGATTGTAGAGTCGGTGCGGCGGCAGAGGGACGACATAGCGCAGACCGAATATCTCGCCGCTCCCGACAACGGTGAACCCCTCGCCAAACGCCGTGTCGCTGTCCGTCCATATACCGTAGAGAGCCACGAGGTGGTCGTCCGACCAGGGCGATGGGAGGACGTAGGAGAGGCCGATCACCTGCACCTCCGAGAAAGCCTGCGGAGACGTCTGGTACTGGAGCGCGATGGAATGTTCTTTCTGCCAGAGGTTGTCGTAGCGGATCATCGAGTTCAGCCTCAGCTCGGTCGTATCGTGGCTGGACCTGTTGTTCAGCTCCACGTACCCGTGGAGGGGCAACCTATCCTCGACCTTCAGTTCCACGTCGATCGTTCCCACCTCTTTCCCGGGCGAGATGACCGGCTCGACCTTGATGTCCTGGCTCCGGTTCAGGCGTCCGATCTCCTCCTGCACCTTCGGGAGGTAGAGCATGCCTCCCGGCGTGAAGGATGGCAATTTCGCCATCACCTTTTCCATCGTGAAGTAGCGGTTGCCGGTGATCTTCACATTCCCGATCCTGCTCTCGATCACTTGGAGTTTGATGATGTTGTCCGTGAGGGTCTGTTCCGGTATGTTCACCATCACGGTGGGGTACCCCGCTTCATGGTAGAGCTTTTCGAGGGCGTCCCGCGCCTGTTCGACGTCGGTGGCCGTCTTGCCAGAACCCGTGAACGGCATGACGACGTGCTGGAGCCTTTCCGTACTGAAGAGCGTGTTGCCCGTTATCTCGAACCCGCGGATATCGAAGCCGACGTCCGCGGAGCCGTCGCCGCCGAAAGATACCCCTACAGGGGCAGAGAGCATCAACAGGACGAGGACCGACACACAACGAATCGCCTTCATGGGTTACTGCTCCTCCTCCGCAGGCACCTCGGTCCCTGCTTCTTCCGACTCGCTGACGGCAATGACCTGGATGTCGCAGATCAGTTCCTCGTAGCCGAAGGGGTGTCGGTAGTCGATGACGATGACCCTGTCGTCCACCTTCGTGATGCGGCCGATCTTGTTGCCCGTGCGGACGAGCGTCCCTTCTTTCGCGTCTATGTCCACCTTGTACCTGTCCGCTTCTTCGCGGACGCGGCCCGTGCCGAAAGGCGTCTCGATCGTATCCCCGCGCTTCGAGAAGGCGATGGTCACGTCCGTTTCGGTCACGGAGGTCACCCGTCCGGGGAATGCCGGATCGTAGGAGTACTCCTGCCCAACCTCCGGTGCCTTCCGGGCGCGGAACTCGTAGTCGCCCTTCGGCATCGTCATCTCCTTCGGACGCGTCCGGACCCGCGAGAGGTACGCGAAGCCCTCCTGTTCGTTCTTCGGCATCACCATCGAGGCCGAGAGGTTCACGCGCTGCGTTTCTCCTTCCTTCATGCCGGTGACCTGGCGCGCCAGCCGGTGCTCAATTTCCAGCTCGAAGGGGCCGGGATAGAGCTGTTCCGGGTATGGATCGTCCGGAGCCACCGCACCAAGTGACACAGCGCCCGACCGCTTCCCCGGCGCGAAAACCGGAGATTTCCGCTCTGCATCCGCGACCGCGCCTGTCGATGCGACCACCTCGCCGGTTTTCAGGCGGCACAGGTAATCGAGCGTCGCGACGTCCCCCGGCTCCACCATCCGCGCGTCCCGGGTTCGAACGTCGCCGGCGGAAGGAGCCTTTTCGACAGCGCCGAGGGAAAGATTCGTCGAGACGACGAGGATTGCCAGGAACGCGAAGAGGCCCGAGCACTTCGCTCGTGCGCGGAAACTACGCATTCTTTTCGAAAGCCATCCTTTCGTCTCCGTCGTCGGGGTGCACGAAAGACGGCTCTTCGATCTCCTCGAACTTCTCGACCCTCCCGATGCTCCCCTGGCTGAAGTTGATCTTGATGTACCCGCTGAACTGCCCGTCGGCGAGAGACCGGATGGTCTCGGCGAGTCTTTTCATCCTGTCCATGCCCCACCCCTCGCTGTTTTTTTTGGTTTTGGAAAAAGAGTGTCGCGTGAGCGTTGCTGGGATATGTTAGAGCAGATTTATTACAGGAGTATTACACGAATGTTTCGAATGGATGAAATGATGACGTCATCTCCGTGCGCGGGGAAGTGAATTCGACGGCATTGTCACTCCGATCAACTCTTTGCGATGTCTCCCCTCTGTCATGCCGGGACGCGATCCGGCATCCAAGGACGTAGCGACGGCAGTTTTTTGCGCCGTGTTGTCAGTGCGAGGTGTCCCGCATTCCGCGGGCGACGAAGCACTATCCGCCGTGGGGATGGGATTGCCGCGCTCCCTCCGGTCGATCGCAATGACACGATATCTCAAACGGAGGTCATACCGGTCCTGTCTTGTGTATGGCGTGAACTCCCGTCGGCGTCCGGTGACCCTGTCTGTCATACCGGCGAAAGCCGGTATCCAGTGACTTTCAAAGCCTTCCTGGATTCCGGCCTGCGCCGGAATGACGGCCTATGAATACCAAGCTCCTGCTGGTCTTATCCATGCTCTTTTTTGTCTTGCCGTCTTTTTCTTTTGTCTTGCCGTTTTCTTTTTTCGTCATACCGGTCCCGTATCGTGTACGGGATGAACTCCCGTCGGTGTCCGGTGACCCTGTCTGTCATACCGGCGAAAGCCGGTATCCAGTGACTTTCAAAGCCTTCCTGGATTCCGGCCTGCGCCGGAATGACGGCACAATGAACTCCTGGATTCTCGTCTCAGGCGAGTCACCGAGGAGACCGGGTCACGCCCGGAATGACACCGCGGAGAGTAGCGTCTCTCCGGTCGTATACGCCGTCCAAGGAATTCTTTTAAACAGGTTTGATTTTCCCCCAAAAAAAAGGGCCCCCGGAGGGGCCCTTAATAGTGGATACGTCAGGTCAAACGGCTACGGACAGGCGACTCCCGTCCACTGAAGGGGGAACGCGTCGCACGGCCTCGCCCTCTCGTAGACCATCTTGCACTTCGCGACCCAGAGGGGGTTCGCGATGTTCGCGGGGTTCTTCGCGAACGCGCAGAGCGGGCTTCCGTCCGTGATGCCGTAGAGATGCTGGAGACTGTAGAAGTTGTAGTTCCCGCCCGCGATGGCGCCGGCGCTCGCCACGACGCCGTTGAGGGCTATTTGGGTGGTGTTCGGATACGACGTCAGGATCTGGTCGGCGTCGGCGTAGCCGATCGCGCCCGCGCCGCTCCATGAGCCTGAGCCGTTCACGCACCTCATCATGTCGGTAGATCCGTCATTGAAGTAGTACTTGTAGGTGCTGGCCGAGTCTTGAACGGTGATCATCGGGCTCTCCAGATAGCCGTCGATCGCCGCCTGGGTGCCGGATCCGGCGTGCCTCATGCAGACGGCGATGGGCTTTGCGTCATACGACGTGCCGTCGCTGTCGACCATGTCGGACCAGTCCTGGATCTGCCCCGAGAAGATGAGTTCCGCGTTGTCCTTGGTGATGTTCGTGATGGTGTTGCCGAGCTTTGTGACGGATTTGTTCACGAAGAAGGCGAACGGCACCGCCATCGGCTTACAGGGCTCGGCGCCGGTCCAACTGATCGGGTTCGTCTTGAAGTTCCTGTCCGTCCAGCTGCCGCCGAGGGGCCCTCTCAGGTTGCCGTGGGATTCCTGCGTGAAGCACTGGACCGGCACGTCGGAGGCGCCGACCGTCACGTTCATGCACCTTGTCGCCGAGCACTGCCCGGTGGCCCAGTTGCACGTCGCCTCGTCGATCATCCTCCGCTGGAAGGGCGACGTACACTCGGTGACGCGGAAGGGGTTCGTGGTGTTGCCCTGGATGGCGAGGATGCCGTCGTAGGAGGCCTTTGCAGAGGTGCGGAAATACCTGACCGTGCCGCCGCAGGTGCCCCTGGTGATCGCGTTCCTCCCGTCCGGCGCGCCGCCGACATAGAGCTGCGCCGACGCGATGTCCGTGCAGCCCTGTGATGCCATGAATGCGGCGGCGTTGTCCCTCCACACGATGAACTGGGCCGACGCGCCGTAGACGTTGATGTCCGAGGTGATCTGCGCCGACGACGTCCCGGCGACGGCGAAGAGGGCGAGGGCGGCGACGGCCACCATGATAATGTTCTTGAATTTCATCTCGATAGTCTCCTTTCCGTGATTGTTAGTGAGCGTTCTTTACCGTCCTGCGGCGGATCCCAACGAGCCCGAGGAGCCCCGCCCCGAGGAGGTACGCGGTCGCCGGTATCGGCACCGGGCTCACTACCGCCTTGTTCGTGAACGTTTCAGCCGTCAGAACTGCCACCCCGTTGTAAGTGAGCCGCGCGTTGGTCGGCGCATTATAGTAGTAGAGGTACTGTTTCACCGATGCGCCCGGAGTGGCGAGTGCCGCGAGGTTCGCCTCGCCGGTCGGCGTCGTGAGGAAGCCCTCGAAGGTGCCGGGCGTGCCGCGGCCGAAGAGGCTCGCGAAGGACGTGGGGCTGCTCTGGAGGTTGACGTTCCGGGCGGAGCCGGTCTGCATGTTCGCTCCGGCCAGGTCGCCGATCTTGGAGATGAGGGCGTTGCCGCCACTCCCTTTGCCGACCTGAATACCCGTCGTATCGCCGCTCACCCACACGTAGACGTTGCCTCCGACAATGTACCGCATGAAGTAGGCGACGTAGACGTTCTCCCAGCTCGTCGCGCCGAGGTCCGCCAGATTGATGTCCGTCGGTCTCGTCACGACCGGCCAAAATCTCGGTGTTACGAGACCCCCAACGGGGTCAATCCCCAACCTGTTGCCGAGGTCGGTCACGATCTCCTTCGTCCCGCCCCTCTCGTAGACCACCTGGATGAGGTGGCCTTCCTCGAAGTAGGCCATCGCCTGCCCGCTCATACCGAACAGGAGCAGGGCGGCCATGAGAAGCATCACGACTCTCTTCATCTTCTTTCTCTCCTTTCATTGTTCATTAGTTTCTTTTCCCTCCCTCAGTCAGTCCGGCCGCGCGGTGCACACCCAAAAGCGCCGGATGTATGCTGAAGGCAGATTGCCGTTGCTACCGGCTTCATCCCATTGTCGCGTAACGGATACCCTGTTTCCCTATCACCCCCTTTTCCCTTCGGATTTTTTTGAGCGTTCCCGGCACTCTGCGCACAACCCTCTCTCGTCCGGAAAGCTCGCACTGCAGGTTCCCTGGTACCCGAAACGGGTCAGCCAAATCCCTGTGAAAACGCGCATCCATGGCTACGACCCCTTCCTCCTCAGGCCGAGCAGGCCGATCAGCCCCGAACCGAGGAGCCATGCCGTCGCCGGGAGGGGGACGGCGGAAGCGGCGTCGGTGATTTCATACCGCCCGGCTATCGCTCCGCCGGAGGTGGGGATGCCGGTAATGTTTGCGACCTTCGTTTGCGTTAAGGACGCCGTGTCGATGCGGTAGAGCTCGAAGTGGTTGTTCCCCGCCCTGCGGACGCCGTAGAGGGTTCCGCCGTCGAACCCGAGCCCGACGTAACGGTTCAGCGCCGCTTGCGTGTAGCTGAGCGTCGCCATGTCGAACTTTAGGAGGGCGTTATCGTAGGAGAGATATCCCATACCGCCGCTCACCGCGAGGTCCCCCATCGCGCTCATCGCGCTCAGGAACGGGACACACGAAACCGTCTGGGTTCCCGGCGCCCCGAAGATAGTGCCGACCGTGACGAGGTCGCCCGTGTGCCGGTCGACGAAATAGAATGTGTCGCCCGCCGCGTCGCCGTTCGCGATGTTGTACGGATCGGCCGCGGGGATCGTCGTGAGGGCCGTTCCGTTCCGGTAGAGCGTGTCGGGTCCCCGAACGTTGAAATTGGTGAAGAAATACACCCCCCCGCTCACCCCCAGCCCGTTCGGGGAATACTGCTCCTGCCTCGATCCGCCCGGGTCCGGGAACTTCACGGCGAGGCGCGCCTCTCCGGTGGCGGTATCGAGGGTGAATACGCTCCCGTCTTCGCCCAGCAGGGAAATGAATCCGGCGTGCGCGGTGCCCGCCGGCAGGAAGAGCACCGACAAGAGGGCGAGGCAGAACATTTTCTTCATGCGCATCTCCTTTTACGGGGGCAGGCATTTTCCCCTTTCTCCTCATTGCCTGCCACCTTTCTCACCTGATGTGTTCCCCATTCCCTCAGGCAACCCGTCCATCCCCTGTTTTTCCGGGATACGTCGGCTTTCCGTCGCCCGGTTTCCCGGGCTTTGGCTTTCTTCTGAAGGCCGGATGCGGGCTCGCGCCGCACCCTCCTCATCCTCTTCTATGCGTTTCCCTCCGCATCACCTCCCTCGCCCCGAAAAGTTTTCTTCGAGCCTGCCGATTCCTTCCCGCTTCGGTTTCTCCGGATGATCAGCACGCCCATGGGCAGGTTCGCTGGTGCCGCGCGAATGGGTCAGCCAAATCCCTGTGTAAAGAAATAGCCCGAACCGAGATCGACTCGGTTCGGGCTTTCTGGTGCCTCAGCGGCGTCCGCCGCCGGTCAGCAAAGTACCCTTACGTTCACCCGAAAAGCGCGGACATCCGTCCGCACTTTCCACATCTGTTCATCGCGTTAGAAGGGGTGTTCGTTGCTTCCCCGTTACTCTACCAACTGAATGCTACATTTTTATGAAAGCAGAATTACAAATCGATGAAATTTTTCGTGCCGAAAAAATTCTTCCAATCGACGATCGCGGATTGAGACTTTATCCCCGAGGCGCGCGGCCACTCTGCCGCCTCCGGTATCTGAGCGCGATCGACGCGGCGAGCCCTGAGCCGAAGAGCCACGCCGCGCCCGGAATGGGGATCGGCACAACGCCGGCCGATATCTGGACCTTGCTCCTATCCTCAGGCCGAAACCGCCCGCCGGCTTCGTTCAGTACGATCTTTCCGCTCATCTCGAAGCCGCCGCTCAAATCGTATCCCCCGAGATACCAGGTGAGCGTGCCCGAACTCGCTGGCAGTGACCGGAAACTGCCGAGAGATTCGCCGTTCAAAACGACATCTTCGAGAGCGACCGATATGCCGGCGGCCTGGGTCTCGATCATAATCTTGATCGTATTCAGGTTATTCAGCAGATCAGGGTTCGCAAACCGTGAAGAGACACCGTCGAATGTGACGGTGCGGGATCCCGATACCGGGCTCACGACTGTCGTCGTCAGCCGGTCTTCCCCGGGAAGGTAGGTGAAGAAAAAGGTGTTCGCACTCTCGCCATAGCTCCACTGTTTTACGTGCCCGGCGGAACGGTCTCTTCCCCTGAGAAGATCGCCGTAACCGAGCCATATCTCCTTCTGTCCCGAAGGGTTGCCGAAGGAGTGGTAACGAACAGAGAAATACTCCGGGTTCATGGTGTCCTGCGGTCCCTCGTTTGCGAGAGAGGCCAGTGCGGTGTCAGCAGACAACGCCATAAGTGCGATCGCGATGGCCATCGATATCTTTTTCATCGTCCCCCCGATCTCTCCTTTGAGTAGGCGTAGCGAGATGCGCCTACTTCTTCAGAATCTCCTCGAATTTCTCGATCTTCCCGATCTCCCCGTGCCGGAAGTTGATCTTGATGAACCCGGTGAATTTCCTGCCGGACAGCTCCTTGATCATCCGAATCGCCGATGCCGATTTCTCAACGATCCGCCGTTCGGCTTTCCTGCCGGATGTGTATGCCTTTTCTTCTCTCTTTTGCTCGCGCATGGGTGCAGTGAGAACAATGCGTGCCGGCCGCTGCAACCGAACGGATAGAATAAAGTATAAAAATTCAGTATTACATCCGCATGACAGGAATGTTACGAAACGATTAAATTTGCGCCGCGCCTCAGCCCGTGGAGATGTTCTGCTCGAAGTAGTAACCGATGCCCCTCAGTGTTTTGATGTACTTCGGTCGGGCAGGATTGCTCTCCAGAGCGGTTCGCAGCCTCCGGATGTGGACATCGACTTTACGTTGTTCGACGGCGTCATCGTCGTTCCAGACGGCGTCGAGGAGCTGACTCCTCGTGATCACCTTCCCCTTCCGCTCGGCGAGGTAGAGGAGGATTTTGAACTCCGTCGACGTCAACTGGACCGGCCGTCCCCTCAACATGACCTTGTACCGTTCCGTGTCTATCTCGAGTTCCCCGAACGTGAGGGTCGTGCTGGGCGGTTTCCTGTTCGACCGCCTGAGGAGGGCCTTGATCCTCGCAATGAGTTCGCGGGGGCTGAACGGTTTCGTGACGTAATCGTCTGCTCCCATTTCGAGTCCGATCACCCGATCGATCTCTTCTCCTTTGGCCGTCAGCATGATGATCGGCACCGTTGCCGTCCTCGGGTCTTCCCGCAGCATGCGGCAGAATTCGATCCCCTGAATCCCGGGGAGCATCAGATCGAGCGAAACGAGATCGTAGTGCTTGCTCCTCAGCATCACGAGGGCGGATTCGGCGTCCGGTGCGGCGTCGACCGCGAACCCCTCTTTCATCAGATGATAAGAGACGAGTTCGACGATATCGGGCTCGTCGTCGATGACGAGAATCTGTTTCGCACAATCCTGGGACATATGGACAAGTGGTCGACGTTCCGAAACGGGGGCTACCGCAGCGCCACTAACGATGCTTCGCTTTCCATCGGCACCGATGCCGGCGACCGCCCTCCGCGAGCGGTGGGTGAGCTTTGCGTTAGAACGCGCGTCCTGCCACCGCTCCGTTATTTAGACCATAAAGATGTTAAGAATGCGTTACAGGATCATGACAGAGAGATTAAATTTTTCGGGCGACTGCCTGCAGGTACATCAGTCCGCCGGGAATCATGCGATACGAGAAATTCATCGGTACGTAACATTGCATTCATCACCCCGTAATATTCACTCCATACAATGAATCGGCGAATTGGGCAATGCTTCCCCACGGTCGTTCGATCCGAAGAGAAGCGGGCTCGGCATGGAAACAGCGGAAAATACGGCGTTCAGCAGTGAGGAGGCAATGATGCGCATGACTCGATGCATGGAGTGCGGGATACTCACCTACCAGAAAGACCAGCAGTGCGTCATTTGCAAGATCGGCCTCAGGCAGATGCACAGCGAACTGCTGATGCTCCTGCTCGAAGACGGAAACATCGGTCTGCGCCTCGCTGCGCAGAAGCAGTCCATCCACTCGTCATTCGCGGCGACAGCCCCGCCCTGTTAAGGATTGCCTGTCCGTTCGTGCCCCCTCAGAGCCGAACGATCAGACAGCGCCCACCAGGATATCGGCCTCGCATCTGTCCCTCTCCGGGGAAGAATCACCGGAATCGCCCATGCCATTAAATAAATTCCGGGCGATAGCGATGGGACACCGTATTCGAGCAGGTTAAGCGCGCAGACAGTCAGACACTGTGCATTCGATGATAATGAGGCACGTCCGCATCTCAGGCCAAAGACCGGGAACGAGCGAGAACAGTATGTCCTGTCACTTGAACACAAGAATAATCTGGGCTATAATCGTTGGGGCGTCGCGACGGATTCCCTCCGTGCGGTAGGTTCACCGCCCGATGCGGGGACACTCAGAGGAGGTTGCGTGCGGCAGGTTGTCTCGATCGTAAATCACAAAGGCGGCGTCGGGAAGACAACGTCGGTCGTCAACATCGCCGCCTGCCTGGGTGAACTCGGGGAAAAGGTCCTCGTCATCGACCTCGATCCGCAGGGGAGCGCCAGTTTGTCGTACGGCGTGGCTGATGATAGAAACGCCCTCCTCCAGTCTCTCCAGAAGACGACCGCGTTGCCCGTTCTCCCAACAAAAGCTCCGCGCGTCGACATCGTGCCCGCAGGGCCGAAACTCGCCGAGGCACGGCAGAGATTTTCAGGGAGCATCGGGAACGAACTCCTGAGGAGGTGCTTCACCTATACGGACGGCGATTGGGCGTACGTCATCATCGACTGCCCGCCGAGCTTGGGCATATTCACGATAAATGCCCTCACGGCGTGCGCCCACGTGCTCATCCCCGTCGAAGCGAACTTCCTCTCCTTCAGCGGCCTGCGCCAGATGATCGATGCAGTGCAACAATTCACGTCCCGGAATCCGGCGCTCACGATCCGTGGGATCATCCCCTGCAGGGCCCGGACCCGCCGGCGCATCCACGAGGCGTTCCTCGAAAAGATCGAGGAACTTCTCCCCGGTGGGGTCACTCCCACGGTGCGCGAGAACGTCTCACTCGCCGAGGCGCCGCAGAGTGGATTGCCGGTTATCCTCTACGCTCCGAATTCGAACGGAGCGTACGACTACCGTCGGGTCGCGCAATGGCTTCTGGACAAGCTCTGATCGTAGACATCATAGGAAAGCGCGGACGGTCGAAACTGTTTTTGCCCCTCCCCTCGCCTGCTGCGCATCTCCGCGATCGGGGCGAGGCACCTCTCCTGTATCCCCCGACCCACGTCCGGCGAAGGAAAACAATGTTCCGTTCGCGCGGCACTTCATTTCAGTGCCGCCTCTTTCGATGGACGGCTCTCAGAGTTCCGGGAGAAATTTGAGGGCCGCCCCTATGAACGCCGCCTGCTCTTTGCTCAGCTCTCCGATCTGACCGCGCCGTTCGGCCATCCGACGGAAGCGGGTGAAGTCTGTCGGTAAATCTTCGGTATCGACCAGATACGCGAGTCTCTGGATGATGCTCCGTATGTGCTCCGGCGATTTCACGCGTCCTTTCGACTTCGCAAAGTAGAGGACCTTGATTTTCCCCCGCAACCGGTCGTATTCGACGTCGGTCACCCGGTGAACCGCGAGAACGATGTAATCCCCGAGCGCCTGCCAAAAAACCTCGTCGTACCCCTGCCATTTGGGCAGGAAGAATCTGAGCACGGCAGGTTTCAGCTTCCCGTTTTGCGGGAAGCTCTTGTAGAGGATGACCGGGAACTTCTCGACCGTTTCCTCCTCGAGGCTTTCCAGCATCTCGAACAGGATGATCCTCTGCTGTTTGCGGAGGAGTTTGTCGATCTGTTCGAGCGTGCTGCCCTGACCCGGAACCGAGCCCAATTTCTGCAAGACTTTCAGAATTTCCATGTCGCGATCCCTCCAAGCATCCGGACCATTATACCAAGTTGGGACACCCGTGGTCGTGGCGGCCGAGCGACCCTTGGCGCAGGCGCACCTTCAGGCTATACTACCCCTATGGCGATCACCGTGGACCTTTCCCATTGCTTTGCCGGGAGGACCCGATGTTCCCTGCCGCATCGGGTGCCGGGCGTGGGGGCTGCATCATGACACGTGCGTTGGGAATCCTCCTCAATATCCTCCTTTTTGCCGTCGCGACCTTCGGAACCTCGCTCATGATAGAGAAATATTATCGGGGCGGAATGAAATGGATCCTCGTCCCCGCTCTTACCCTCCTGTCGGGAATGCTGCTCGTGACGACGGATTTCGTCGTGCAGGTGCTCACCTCGTTGACGGCTCCCTTTTCCCTGCGCGATTTCGCGCTGATCGTCGTCGGCGGAGGCGTAATCGGTTTTTTCTTCTCTTTCCTGTGAATGCTCTTCCGTCTGGTTCAGTTGATCCTCGAAAAACTTCTGACGCCGTCTTAGACTCGTTATCGCCCGATTTACGGGATAGTGACAGGACGCCCTCTCCGATCGGTCCCATATTGCCGGCAATAAGATACTTCGTCACCGCTGTCCAATAAATGTTGGAGCGCCTCCACGTTGGTTTACTGCTCACGATAGAAATGCCTTCGTCGCTGTCCATGAGAGTTCAAAGTATAAAGGGATGCCGAAGAAACGCCAAGACGACACGCGTGCTGCACGGGGCAAAGCACCGGCGAGTGCCCGATGCGCGTCGTGACCGCAAGTGATCAAGAATGCTCAATCCTGTGATCGACTAGACGAACGCTCCGGAGAGCGCACTGAGGACTCCGCGTCGAGCGACGAACTCGCGCGTCGGGGATAGTGTGCCGTCTGTGGCGAGATGCGATGGGAAACGGATAGTAAGGGAATCGTATCAACGAATACCGACGTTGACGGAGAAAAGGGTTGTTCTTATAGGAGGGCGGCAAGGAGAGAGAGCGCGGATCCCTCGAATGCCTTTTCGACGAAAGCGCCCACCACTGCTTTGTACACGAGCTGACTCGCTCTCGAAGCGCCGGCATGAATGTACTGGTCGTTCGTAACGGCTCTGGACGGATCGAAAATGCCCCTCGTCTTCAGGGTATCGAGCAGCATTTTCGACGTCACTTTCTTCTCGTCGTACGTCATGATGATGCTCCCGGTCACCGGATTCGTCGCGACCGATTTGATACCGTTTATCTGCTCGAGAAACTTTTCGACGTGCTTCGCGAGGCTTTCACTGCCCTTTATGAAGGGCGTCCTCACGCGCAATCTCCCCGGCACATCATGCAGGTAATAGCTCATCTCTCGACTCCTTGATCGGTCATCGGGATTTTGACGTACATCCTGCAGGCGGGATAGCCGGCGCAGCGGAATCTCATCGAACCGGTTTCCTTCTTGTACACGTGCATCATTCTGCCGCACTCCGGACAGACCGGCTTGTCGGCCAGGCGAACCCGACTCGCACTCGGGGTAAATTGTCGCCCGCAGAGGATGCAGTAATACCGTTGTTTTCCGCTTTTGATCCGTCCATATCTGTACAGCGCTCGAGCCCCACAATACGGGCACTGAATCTCATTCTCCTCCTCATCGCCAACAGATGCCACAGGTACATGATACAGAACATTTGTTAAAGCTTCATGAAAACATTGTTACAATATTGTTACAAGAGGCGTTCGGTTTCCCGCGGGCTTTGACGCCGAGGACGTCCAGTTCCTGCAATGTTTCGATGTAGATAGGGCAGACTTCGAAGTGCCGGCTCATGCACATGTCGGGATCGATGTCTTCGAGATTCCTCAGCAGCATTGTTTTCGCGCCGCAGACGCCTCCGTCGGCGCTCCCGGTCAAAAAAGGGCATATCGTAAATACTCTATCACAATACACGCTATCCTCCTTGTCGACAACCATATAGTACAATGGGTGTGTTACAGGAACGTTACATGACGGTGAAGATTTCGTTACCGGACGCACGCGTCTCAACGATCACGAGAGGCGTGCGATGCAAGACACGGACGAGGTTCCCGCTTTGCGGGGTGCGAGTGGGCGAAAGGGATCCGGTGGATCCTCCCCGCCCACTCGCGCTCGAGCTGACGAGCTAACGAACGGTCACGAAAATCGGATTGGAGTAAAACCAGAGGTCTCTCCAGGCCTCGTCGGATTTATCGTACGTGAGAAAGAAATCGTCGCAGCCCGGATTCAGATCCGCATCGGCGCGATCGAGCAACGGGTTACCCTGCCCATCGGTCTCGCACGGTGTGCCGGGCGGCAGATTGGTACCGCGCAGTCTGAAATACATGCTCTTGTCCACGTTCTTGATATGGTACACCACGGTGTACCATCCGTCTTCATTCAGTTTCCAATCTTTCGCGGTGAACGTCGCGATGACTCTGGCGGTTTCATTGACCGCCTTGGTGTAGTCCGGGGAATCGGGGGCGACGATGCCGGTCACCTCACCGGCGATGAGATCGATGTGATCGATCTGAACCGGGTCGCCGTTGTTGTTGACGGAAGGGCTCTTGAACTGGATCTTGATTTTCAGTTTCTGCCCCTTCTCCATTACAAGCTCCTGACCCATCGTCGCAAAATCAGCCCTGTACTGCGCGTGGAAGTCGAGGGCGTTGATCAGATCGCCATGGACGACGAACGAATTGCCCGAGCGAAGCGCGTCGACGATCTCCTGCGCGGAGATGTCGCCGTTTCTGTCCCCATCGACGACGAACGTGTACGTCTTCTGGTATTCTCCGGGCCAGAAATCGCCATCGAGATCGTGAAAGTCCGAATTCGCGAAGACCCACCAGCGACGGCCCTCCCCAAGCAGAGCGTCCCAGAGGCCACCCACCTTTGCCACGAAAATACCGGCTCCGCCGTACGTCCCCTTCCCGACAGCGCCGGTGCCGTAGCTTCCTCTGTCATGCTCTCTCTGATGGCCGGGGATGCTCTCGAAACCGAAGGCGACATCGGGGGCGGCATTATTGAGATCGCGGAAGTGTTCGATCTTGTACGTTGCGCGGCGTTCCGGGTGAGCCGGAATCATCCAACTCGAGCGCGGATAACGCGCCTGCATCCACGCGGCGGCTTCGACCGCTTTTTTATGGCCCGAGAGGATGCTCTTCGTCCATCCCTGCGCGGCTCCGCCGGTCTTATCGGTGTCCGAATTGTCAAACGCGTACTCGAATTCGGCCATCGCGTTCGCGTTCGGCATCGCATCGAACTGACCCGCAATGATCGCCGTACTGCAGTGCTCGTGCCCCGGCATATTCCATTCGAGGCCCTGGATAATCACTTTTTCGGGATACGTCGCCCGGGCTTCGAGAACATCCGCGAAGGAATAGTCGCGGATCGATTGCCAGCGCCACATCTTCTGATGTCCCCCGCTCATCGAAGCATCACCGATGATGGTTCCGGCGGGGTAGACCGATGTATCGTCCCAGAACCGGGCATATTCGCCGGTATCGAAGTTGTCGGAGAGGATCGGGCCGAACCCGTCACGGGTGAACCCCCCTCCGTGCTCGGAATTCGCCCACCAGTCGAGACCGAATTCGTAATTCTTGTGCATGACCGTTTTGATCGGGTTCGACCCGTCGGTGTACGTGGTGTGCTGGTGAAAATCGCCGGCCATCCACCTCCCGTTCTTCCAGTACGGTTTTTCCATGTCGGCGACGGAGACCGATGAACAGGCGAAGACCGTGCTTCCTGCAATAACGATCGCGCTCAATCCTCTGTTGAACGCCTTCGCTAACGTTCGCACCTTCGACCACATCATTGATTCCTCCTTTGCGTTTTTTTAAAGAAAATGTTCCTCGTTCACTCCACACAAAAAGGCTCCTCTCCGCATCACCTCCTATCCGCCCACGGAGAGTGTAAAAAACGGATGTTACGTCCGTATGACAGGAAGGCGAAATGACATTTACATGACTGTGAATTTTCTGTGACACATGTTCCGGGGGACGGATCCTGTGCCCGGCAACGCCCGAACGGCGGGAGCGGCCGCTTCCCCCTGACCAGCGGCGTAGGCGACGCCGCGACGGCCGGCACGCGGTCCGGTATTCTTGGGGACGAGCGGTGCCGCGCGTGCGCTCCTTATGATAAGATAGTCAACATTTCATTCCGGCAAGGAGGCATCGGATGGGCACCTATGACGAGATGTTCCGGAGAAGCATAGAAGACCCCGAGGGATTCTGGGGCGAGGCGGCGCACGCGATCACGTGGCACAAAAAATGGGATGCGGTTCTCGACTCCTCGAACCCGCCCTTCTATCGTTGGTTCGTCGGAGGAGAACTCAATACGTGTTACAACGCCCTCGACCGGCACGTCGAAAACGGGAGGGGCGACCAGATCGCCCTCACCTACGATAGCCCCGTCACGAAAACCATCCGGAAATTCACCTATCGCGAGGTGCTCGACGGTGTCTCGCGCTTTGCGGGAGTTCTCAGGAATCTCGGCGTTGCCAAGGGCGACACGGTCGTCATCTATATGCCGATGATCCCTGAAGCGGTCATCGCGATGCTCGCCTGCGCGCGCCTCGGCGCGGTTCACTCCGTCGTCTTCGGCGGATTCGCGCCGCACGAACTCGCCCTTCGGATCAACGATGCGAAACCGAACGTCGTCATCTCGGCCTCCGGCGCGGTGGAAGTGACCCGCCTCATCGAGTACAAGCCTCTCTTGAACAGGGCGATCGAGCTCGCGACCCACAAACCGGAGAAGTGCGTCATTTTTCAGCGGCCTTTCCTGAAGGCGGGGATGATCCAGAATCGGGATCTCGACTGGGAAGAACTCATGTCGAACGCCTCGCCCGTTCCGTGCGTTCCCGTGAACGCGACCGATCCCCTCTACATCCTCTATACGTCGGGGACGACAGGGAAACCGAAGGGCGTGGTTCGGGACAACGGGGGCCACGCGGTCGCGCTCAGGTGGAGCCTCGAGTACATCTACGACACGAAACCCGGCGAGGTTTACTGGGCGGCATCGGATGTGGGCTGGGTCGTCGGCCACTCATACATCGTTTACGGGCCGCTCCTCACCGGCTGCACGACCGTTCTCTACGAAGGCAAATCCGTCGGAACGCCGGATCCGGGCGCTTTCTGGAGGGTCATCTCCCAGCACGGTGTGAAAACCCTCTTCACCGCGCCCACAGCATTCCGGGCCATCAAGAAGGAAGACCCGTCGGGCGAGCATATAAAAAAATACGATCTCTCGCAGTTCCGGTACCTCTTCCTCGCCGGCGAGCGGCTGGATCCCGATACCTACCACTGGGCGCACAACCTGCTGAAAAAACCGGTGATCGACCACTGGTGGCAGACCGAGACGGGCTGGCCGATCGCGGCGAATTGCCTCGGGATCGAGCACTTTCCGGTGAAACCCGGCTCGTGCACGAAGCCGGTGCCCGGGTACGATGTGCGCGTCATCGACAACCTCGGGAATCCTGTCAAAGCGAGAGAGGAGGGATTGGTCGTCGTCAAACTCCCTCTCCCGCCCGGCACCCTGCCGTCCCTCTGGAAAGCCGACGAACGGTTCGTCGAGTCCTACATGAAGATCTTCCCTGGATACTACTTCACGAGCGACGGCGGTTTCTTCGATGAGGACGGCTACGTGCACATCATGGGCAGGGTCGACGATGTGATCAATGTCGCGGGCCATCGCCTCTCAACGGGCGCCATGGAGGAAGTCATCGCACAGCACAAAGACGTCGCCGAATGCGCGGTCATCGGCGCGAAAGATTCGCTCAAGGGGCAACTCCCCGTCGGCCTCGTCGTCTTGAAAGCAGGCGTCATCAGGGAAGAAGAAGAGCTGAAACGTGAGCTCGTGCAGATGATACGGAATGAAATCGGTCCGATCGCGTGCTTCAAGGAAGCGATCATCGTGACGAGACTGCCGAAAACCCGCTCGGGCAAAATCCTGCGGAGCACGATCAGGAAAATCGCCGACGGGCAGGAATACGCAATCCCGTCGACGATCGACGATCCTTCGATTCTCGCGGAGATCGAGGAAGGGCTCAAAAGGATCGGCTACGCGCAAAGGGACGTGCGGCGCAGCCCGTGGTGACCTCTGCTCGTGCCGTCTTCCCCTGCCAGCCATCCCGTGCGGCGAGTGCCCGCTCGATGTCGAGGAGAATCTGCTGCTTGGTCCGATTCCAGACGGGGGCGATCAACAGGTCTTCGGGAGCTTCCGCGAAGAGCCTCTGCACAGCGATGCGCGGCGAGAGCCGCTCGAGAAAGTCGACGATGAAGCGGCAATATTCGTCGTAATCGAACACGTGAAACGGGCGTTCCCGGTAGATGAGAGCGAGCGGTGTGCCGCGGATGACCTGGAGATGGTGAATTTTGAGGAACGTGACGGGAAGATCCGATAGCGCATCCGCCATGGCGAGCATCTCTTCGCGCGTCTCCGTCGGACAGCCTGCGATGACGTGGGCACCGATAGCGATACCCCTGTCGCGCGTCAATTCCAGCGCCTTTAAAAAAGAAGCGTAGTCGTGCCCGCGGTTCAAGAATGCGAGCGTCTTATCGTGAATCGATTGCACGCCGTATTCGACGAGGATGAAAGCGTTTCGAGCGAGTGTCTCGAGGAGTCGTATCTTCTCCTCGTCGACGGCATCGGGTCGGGTTCCGATCGCGAGCCCCACGACCCCGGGGAAGGACAGCGCTTCACGGTAGAGCTTTTCGAGGACGGCGACGGGAGCGTGGGTATTCGTGGAAGGCTGAAAATAGACGATGAACGCGTTGGCCTTGTACTTCTTCCGCGCCCGCTCGATGCCGATTCGTATCTGATCGCTCATCGGTCGAGACGGCTCGCAGGAGCGGGGCCTGTAACTGTCGGCATTGCAGAATATGCATCCTCCGGTGCCGACCGTGCCGTCCCTGTTGGGACAGGGGAACCCCGCATCGACGCTGATCGTGCGGACCGGCTCGCCGAACCGTTCCTTCACATAAGAGCTGAAGGCGTTATATCGCTTGAGGTCGCCTCTATGATCCTTCTGTCGCCGTCGCTCCATAATCCTTCATCTTGCGGGCGTACGCACGGAGACGCTCGTCGACCAGGTAGTTCACCGTGCCTTCCGGATAAGAACCGTCACTCCGGCGCTGTCCCGCCGGCATTCCCGTCAGAATTTCGATCCCCTCGTCAATCGTCTTCACTGCATATATGTGGAATATGCCGTTCCTGACCGCCTCCACCACGTCCTCCCGCAGCATGAGGTTCCTCACGTTCTGATGCGGGATCATGACGCCCTGTCGGCCGGTGAGTCCTTTCGCGGCGCAGACATCGTAGAACCCTTCGATCTTCTGGTTCACCCCTCCGATCGGCTGAACCTCTCCCTTCTGATTGACTGACCCCGTGACGGCGATATCCTGGCGGATGGGAACCTCGGAAAGGCTCGAGAGGATCGCATAGAGTTCGGTCGAGGAAGCGCTGTCACCCTCGACACCGGAATAGGACTGTTCGAAGCAGAGGCTCGCCGAGAGCGAAAGCGGGGAATCCTGCGCGTACTTCCATCCCAGGTATCCCGAGAGGATGAGCACCCCTTTATCGTGGATGCGGCCGCTCAACTGGGCCTCTCGCTCGATATTGATGACACCGCGCCGTCCGACAAAGGTTCGCGCGGTGATTCGGTTCGGACGTCCAAAACTGAACGTGCCGAGATTGTACACGGAGAGGCCGTTCACCTGCCCGACCACGGATCCTTCCACATCGACCATAATGGTGCCGTCGAGAATCATGCGGCGAATGCGTTCGGCGATCAAATCGAGACGATGAATCTTCTCTCGAACCGCTCTCTCGACGTGTTCCCCATAAATCATGGCCGTGCCCGATTGTCTGGCCCAGTAATCGGCCTCGATGAGGAGATCCTTGAGGGGACCGAACCTCGCCGACAGTCTTTCCTGATCCCCCGCGGCCCTCGCCGCATACTCGATTACCTTGCAGACGCCGCTCCGCGCGAACGGTAGGAGTTTTTCGTCATCACAGCACGAGCGGACATAGCAGGCGAAGGACCGCAGATTTTCTTCGGTCCGCTCCATCTGGGAATCGAAGTCCGCTTTGACCTTGAACATCTCCCAAAAATCTTCGTCGTAAACGGTCAGGAGTTGGTAAATCTCGTCTTCGCCCATCACGATCACCTTGAAATCGACGGGCATGGGTTGAGGCCGCATACCCTGTGGAGCGAGAAATCCGAACTGATCCCACGGGTCCTCGACCCGGACCTCTTTCGTCTTGATGACCCGCTTCAGTCCCTCCCAGACCCCGCCATGCATGAGCACGTCGCGAATGTTGAGGACGAGATACCCGCCGTTGGCCGCCTGCACGGCCCCTGCCTTGATCATGGTGTGATCGCTCACATAGGTACCCATCAAGGCCCGGCGCTCGATCTTCCCGAACATGTTAAACCAGTTCGGGTTCGGTTCAAAAATGATCGGCGGGCCGCTGACCGCGCTATTGTCGACAAAGAGGTTCACTCTGTATGCCAGGAACGCGTCGCCCTGGAATGGAGGCGCACCGAGGCCCTGGGCAGACGGAAGCCCCTGCAGGAAGCTATCCAATTTCGTGAGCGTGTACTCCTTCATTTCGGAAAGGAACCCGACGATATCGGGGTACGCCGCGTAGATCGAGAACACTTCGGAAAACGGACGCTCGATCGCGAACCGTCCCGCTTTCAGTTCGATCTCCCTCATCTTTTCGGCGATTTCTCCTTCGAGCTCCTTGAGGTACGTGAATGTCTCGTCGACCCGCTTCATGATTCCGAGGCGTCTCGATTCGATCTCGGCCCTCTCTTCTTCCGGCAGCTTCAGGAACTCTTCCCTCGAAAGCGGACTCCCCTCACGCAGGGGGACAACGGCAGCGCCCATCGGCGAAGGCTCGACGAGGAGCCCTTTCGCCGCGGCTTCCTTCTCCAGTGCATCGATCGCGCGCTGATATTTGCGCTGGTGTTCCTCCATGATTTCCTGTTTTTTCTTGCTATACTCCTCGCTGCCAAATGTCCGAGGAATCACCTCTCTCAGTGTTTTGAGGAGGGTTTCGATCCTGGACACAAACTCCTTCCCCATCCCCTGCGGTAATCTGAGAATCTTCGGCTGGTCGGGAGCCGCAAAGTTAAAGACGTAACACCAGTCATGAACGTCATACGAAAAGCCTTGCGCCTTCCTCTCCTCGATGAACTTCCTCAGGCACGCTTGTATGGTCGATGCTTTTCCAGTCCCGGTAAGTCCCGTCAGGAAAAGGTTGTAGCCGCCCCTGCCCACCGCGAGACCGAACGTGATGGCATCGATCGCTCTCCCCTGACCGATGAATCCTTTTAACGGCTCGATATCGGACGTGCACTCGAACTGGAAGAGATCATCCGGGCATGTCCACCGCAATCTTTCGACGGGCACAGCGTACTTTTCCGCAGAAATTGACTCCCCCATCTTCAACTCCTTCTTTTTTTTGCACATTATAGCACGATATCTCGCTCACTCTTACGGAAGAACGCCGACAGAGTGGTGCCGCTCATCGGGCGCTGTGCGGATCGTCACCATGATTTTTCCCCATATCTCTGCTATACTGCTATACTTTTTAATGCGCATATCGCCGACGGTAACGAGACGTAGTATGCGACGCGTTGACAAGAAATCTATACGGAAGAGACAGCTTCTTGCCGCGGCGGAAAAAATAAAGCTCCTCGTCCTCGACGTCGATGGTGTCCTCACGGACGGCAGTATCATTCTCGACGATCAGGGGAACGAACTGAAGGCGTTTCACGTCCGTGACGGGCACGGGATAAAAATGGTCATGAGAGCGGGCATTCAGGTCGCCCTCATTACCGGGAGAAAATCCGAGGTTGTGCGGAGAAGAGCGCTCGAACTCGGCATCACCGACGTTTTTCAGAAATGCCTCGACAAGAAACAGGCGTACGACCGGCTCGCGAAAAAATACGCTCTCGAGGACGCCGAAATCGCGTACATCGGCGATGACGTCATCGATATCCCGGTCCTCAGAAAATCCGGGTTTCCCGTCGCTGTGGCCGACGCGGACGAGACCACGAAGCGCTTTGCCCTTTTCGTCACGAAAAAAGGCGGGGGAAAGGGGGCGGTGAGAGAATTCTGCGATTTTCTCTTGAAGGCAAAAGGACTGTGGGAGGATGCCGTCCATGGCGACGCTTAAACTGAATGTTCCGACCATCCTGACCTTGAGCAGAATCGTCCTCATCCCCATCTTCATCCTGACGGTCTATATGCACCCGTTTTGGGGGGCGCTCATCTTCGGGGTCGCCTCCCTCACCGATTTCCTCGATGGCTACCTTGCGCGGCGCTCCGGAGAGATCACGAAATTCGGCGTCATCCTCGATCCGATCGCTGATAAATTCCTCGTGATATCCGCGCTCATCGTGCTCGTCGACATGGCGCGGCTGCCGGCCTGGATAGCCATCGCCATTATCGCGAGAGAATTCCTCGTCACCGGGCTGAGGGTCGTCGCCCTCTCGAAGGACATCGTCATCGCCGCTGAGCTGGGGGGCAAGATCAAAACGGCGACACAGATAACGGCGATACTGTGCCTGATACTCAATTTCAGCCTGTGGGGCATCGATTTTTACGACATTGGCATCGTTCTCATCTGGATCGCGCTCGTCGTCTCCGTCGTCTCGGGTATCCAGTATACGGCATCGTTCGGCAAACAGATGAAATAGCGGTTTATGGGAACATTGCTCCTCCTTGTCATCGTCGCTTTCGTTCTCGGGTCGATCCCCTTTGGTATAATAACGGCACGAGCGAAGGGCATCGATCTCAAGAAAGTCGGGAGCGGAAATATCGGGGCAACGAATGTGCTCCGTTCACTCGGGAGATGGCCGGCCGTGATAACCCTCGCGGGCGATATGCTCAAGGGGACGGCGGCCGTCGCGCTGGCGAGGGTCGCCGGCGTCGAACCTGTCTATGAAGGGTTCATCGGTATCGCGGCGATTTTAGGTCACAACTATTCCGTATTTCTCGGATTTCGCGGTGGCAAGGGGGTTGCAGCAAGTTTTGGCGTCCTCCTCATATACCTGCCCTCCGGGGCCCTGTTGAGTCTTGCCATCTGGCTTATCATCGTTCTCCTGACGCGGTACTCGTCCCTTGGTGCGATCGTCTCGTTCGCTCTCCTCCCTGTGTGGGTTTTCCTCCTCGAGGCCCAGGATCGAACAAAATTGCTCGTTTCTGCCCTCATTTCCTTTTTTATCATCATCCGGCACATCGATAACATCAAGCGCCTCGTGCAGGGAACTGAGCGGAAAATCGGGCAGCGCGGATGAACCGATCCCTTGTCATTCTTCTGGCCATGTTGTGTTTCATGCCCCGGGGATCCGTCGCCGGCGACCTCTACGAAGAACGGTTGAACCGCGGAATACGAAATACGGACCCGTATGCGTTTCTCCTCATCAGCTCCTCGCGGAGCGAAAAAGAACGCGCTGACTCTCTGCTCCATGAAGCCCGAAAATACGCCCCCGACCTCCCCGCGACGTATTTCGAGATCGCGAAGAGGACCTTATCGCTCTCCCCCGCTTCTCTGTTCGAAGCGGTCGACTACACAATTCAGGGCATTGCCGCTTACGGAAGGAACTTCTGGTGGTCCTTCATGATGGCGGCATCCGTTTTTGTGGCCGCGATCCTGTCCTTCTTCGCGTCCCTGATCGTCCTCTTCGGACTCAGGCTGCCCCAGGATCTCCCTTTGCTCGCCCACGACATGGCGGAAAAGCGCGCGAAAGCGATCCTGCTGCTCATCCTGGTGATCGGCTTCTTCGGCCCGCTCTTTCTCTTTGCCGGCATCCTTACCCTCATCAGTTTCTACCAGAAGAAACGCGACCGGCTCCTCCTCGCGACGTACATCGCGCTCCTCCTCGTCTCGCCGTGGGTCTGTAAAACCGCCTCGACGTTCCTGTACGCTCCCGTTTCGGGACCACTCAAAGCGATTGTCGCGGTGAACGAGTCCCGCGACAACAGCGCCGCACTCTCCCTGCGCACCGGCCAGACCACCGCCGAGCAGTTCTCCTACGGCCTCGCCCTCAAACGCGAAGGGGAATACGGCGAAGCGCGTGGTGTCTATGAGAGGCTCATCCGCATGGCTCCGGACGCGCGGACATACAACAACCTCGCGAACATTTACGTGGCGCTCAACGATTTCGATCGGGCCAAAGAGTTGTACCTGAAATCGCGCGACTACGGGCCTCTCCCCTCGACACTCTACAATCTCAGCCAGGTTTACCGGGAGACGCTCGATTTCGAAAAAGGGGAAGAGTGGTTTCTGGCGGCGCAAAAGATGGATCCTTCCGCGGTATCGCGGTACCGATCCGTCTATAGCAGGCACCCGAACCGCTTCGTTATCGACGAAACCCTCTCGCAAGGGGAATTGTCTGCGTACGCCCGCTCGCGAACGAAGAAATTCCTCACCGCGGGATTCTTTTTCGTCCCGCCGGTTACCGCTCCTTTTATCGGACTTGTCCTGGCGGCAGCCGTTTTTTTCCTGTCCAAGTATTTCACGCCGTGGGCGTACCGTTGCAGCCGTTGCGGCAAGATCCTTTGTTCGAAGTGCGAAAAACGTCTCCTCTGGGGGCAAATGTGCGGCCAGTGCTACGGTTCCCTCGTCAAACTCGATGAATTCGACGCGAAGGAGCGGATCGCCCGACTCCTCGCCGTCTACGAGCACCAGCGGAGGAGGCGCTGGAGGATGAAACTCATCGCCCTCCTCCTCCCCGGTGGCGGTCTCATCTACGGCGGCGATCTCCTCTACGGATTCTCGTTCCTCTGGATTTTCCTTTTTGCGTGTCTCCTGCCTCTCCTCAACTCGTTCTTCTCTGTCGGCATGTACCACTTCACGCACGTGTGGCTGAATGTGGGCGCGGTCGCACTCGCGATTGTCCTCTACGTCATATCCAACGTCGTGACGAGAAGGAGGCTCGCGAAAGGATGGCTTTAGAAGGATCTCTCAGAGACTTCGGCCTCGCTGACATTCTCCAATTGATCTTTTTCCAGCGGAAGACCGGCGTTCTCACGCTCGAAAGCAGACTCGACAAGATCCGCATTCTCTTCATCGACGGGCATATCGTCGGAGCGGATTCGAAGCGGAGGACGGAGGCAATCCGTCTCGGAAAGATCCTCATCAAAAAAGGTTTGATCAGAGAAGGGGATCTCGAGAGCCTCCTCGAAGACCAACAGAAATCGAATCTCCGGCTCGGCAGTTTTCTCGTGCGGAATGGGTACGCGAGAAGAGAAGATATCGCAGAGGTTCTCGAAGGCCAGATAAAAGAGACCGTTATCCAGCTTTTCGGCTGGAAGGAGGGCTCCTACGAATTTGTCCCTCAAGCGATCCCCGTGGACAAAGAACTTCCCATCTCGATCGACACGCAACACCTTCTCATGGAAGCATTGAGGATCGTCGATGAATGGACGCTCATCGAAGGCAAGATCACGCTCGATACGGTGTTCGTCCGGGAGAGCGACGAAACGTCCGGTCTCTCGGACACGGAGAGAGAGATCCTTCTCCTCGTCGATGGTGACAATGATGTGAGCACCGTCATCGATATGAGCGGGAGAGATGACTTCGAGGTTTCGAAGACCCTCGTCTCTCTGGCGGAGAGGGGTATCATCAGAGCGAGAGAGTTTGCACCCGTCGCCACGGGCATGTCTGCCGTCGAAGCGAGGAAGATCCCTCTCGTGCTTCGAGTGCTTCCGGCCGCCGCGATTGTTCTGGGGTTACTCCTCTCCGTCGCGGTCGTGCTGTATCAGTCCCGCGACAGTATCAAAACGTTCCGCACCGCGAAGGCGGTCGATGAGATGAAGGTCCTCCTCGCCGCGCACAAATTCGCGCACGGATCGTATCCCGCGTCGATCGAACTCGTCGGGAACGCCGTCGATGCCTGGGGCATTCCGTACAGGTACCAACGGACCGCCGATTCTTTTTCGCTTTTCAGTGTGGGGCCGGACGGGCGCGAGGGCACCGACGACGATATCTATTGACGTGGGACCGCATTTCGTGGCACCCGCGACGAGCCATGTCCATGCAATAAAGAACCGATGAGAACGCCCGCGAAGACCACGAAGAAAAAAGCCGTCGTCCTCCTCAGTGGCGGAATCGATTCGTCCACGGCCCTCGCGGTTGCCCGTCGCGACGGGTACCACACCTACGCGATCAGTTTCGATTACGGACAGCGCCACAAGCGGGAACTCGAGTCGGCACGCATGGTGGCTTCTATTCTCGGCGTGAAAGAACACCTCGCCGTCTCGTTCGATCTCCGGGCTATCGGGGGGTCCGCTCTGACATCGGAGAGGGCGGTCCCAAAAAGAAAAGGAGAACGCACACGCGCGCCCGGTATCCCCGTAACCTATGTCCCGGCCAGAAACACGATCTTTCTCTCCTTCGCCCTCGGCTGGGCCGAAGTCCTCGAAGCCGCCGATATCTTCATCGGTGCGAATGCCGTCGACTACAGCGGATACCCTGATTGCAGACCGGAATACCTCAAGGCGTTCGAGTCTCTGGCGAATCTCGCGACGAAGGCTTCGGTCGAGGGGAAACTCCGCTTCAGGATCCGTGCGCCGCTCCTCTCTCTCTCGAAATCGGAGATTATCCGCGAGGGGATGAAATTGGGCCTCGATTACGCACTCACGTGGAGTTGCTATGATCCGCGGACAAGGGTCAAAAAGGGGGAAACGAAAGACGATTGGCGTCACCTCATCCCCTGCGGTCGATGCGATAGCTGTGCGTTCCGAACCAAAGGATTTCGGGAGGCAGGCGTCGACGATCCGCTGCTCGGTGTCGATCCAGGCAGATTCGATGCGTTCTTGGTTTAACGAACGAGGCGCACAGCGCGCCCGCGGCGGCGTCTCCCCGTGGCGGGGATGGCTCGCGGCGAATCGCTCTCTGTCCGCCTCGATGGTCGCTTTATGCTGAAGCTGAGGGGACATCACCTCATCTGCCTCCATTTCTTCCAGGGCGAGGGGTATTCTCCAAACTTCGTCGAGCAGTTGAACGACGTCATGCGGCGGGCACGAGCAGGGGAACCGATTGTGGTCGTACAGGGAAGTGACAGTGTCTGCATCCACTGCCCCCACCTCAGCGGGACGATCTGCCGCTCCACGGGGACTTCGGATTCGGAAATACGCGAAATGGATGAGAACGCGCTCGACCTCCTCGCGGTGAAAGCCGGGGCCCTCGTTCTCTGGGAGGAGATCGAGAGAAAAATCTTTGCGGTATTTCCTGCCTGGTATCGTTCGTACTGTGGCGCGTGCGAGTGGAGATCCGCGTGCGAACGCCATGATTCTTTCAGCGGGTTCTGCGATGAGACGGCTTGAGGTCGACTTCGACGAGATACAGAAAGCCATGGAAGACGTGCAGAGGGATCTGTTCGATTACTACCTGGACCTCGAGACCGGAGAGGTACTCGTCATTTCAGAAGAAATTCTGCTCGAACTCAAGGATCGCCTCTCCGACGGCGTGTCGGAGGAGGAACAGATCGAATACGTCGAATTCGACGAAGAGCCGACGATTCCCGACTGGATGGCCGACGAAATGGAGGACGTGCTCGAAATTGTCCTCGACGAAGAGGGACGGTACGTACGCATTCCCGAACGCGAAACGCGCCGCGCGTATCAGACCATGAGGGAGTTCATCGCGACGGTTCGGGATGCCGATCTCCGGCGCGCCCTCGAAGCCGCATCGGATGGGAAAGGCGCTTTCAAAAAGTTCAAAGATACGCTCGTCGGCTTTCCGAGGGAACGGAAAAGGTGGCATGGCTTCAACGCGAAAGAGGTCAGGAAAGAAATACGGGAATGGCTCATGTCATTGGGGATACACGCCGTCCCTCTCAAGAAAGCGCCGTGAAAGAGCGCAGGCGATAAGACAAGCCTCTTCCGTCAGGACTGCGCGGACTCGACCAGTTGCCACTCTGCGAATCCACGTTTCCGTTTGGCGATCTTCCCGCCCTTCAGGAACATTTTTCTGATCGTCGGGTGCGTCTTGATCGTCACATATGCACGGACGACGTTCGCGATCGTCGCCTCCTGAAATACCAGCTCCTGCCCGTCCCGCAGCACAAAGGTCATCCTCAGGTGAGCGTGCCCTTCCGGAATCTCGACAGACACAGCCTCTACATCTTCATTCTGAAAAACCATAGCGCATGCACCTCGCATATCATGAATCTCTATCGGCAAGATCGACTCATCATGGGCGAGCAAGGCTGCGGGGTCAGAAAGCGCTGTATCTCTCCGCATCCGCACTCTTGAAATCCTTTTCAGAAGAAAAGGCTACGCATCGGCCTCTCCCTCGTGTTCCATATCCGTCAAGTCGATCCGCACGAGGGCGAGAATCGCCGAATGGGGTACGATTAAATACCTTTTTTCCTCGAACTCTATCTCGACGGCCGCCTCTTTGAGGAAGAGCGCATAATCTCCCGTCGTCGCCTGCAGAGGAACGTACTTCACTTTTTTCCCCGCCGCCGCCCAGGGTTCGTCGGACACGGTAGGGTCGGGGACCGGATATCCGGGGCCGGTCTTCACGACGTATCCGCTGAGCACTTTTTCCCTTTCCTTCACGGTCGGAGGAAGGTAGAGGCCGGAACTCCTCTTGTCGATCCCTTCGTCCGGATCGATGAGCACTCTATCGCCCACGATGACGAGATTTTTCCCTGCTTTCATAAAGATATTCTAAAACATTTCTCGGAGATAACGTATTCTCAGCGGGTAACGATCAACGACGGCCCCTGCGCAGAGGATCTACGCTCACCGATGACACTCCTGCTCCGCGGGTGGCAGAACCTCCGGCCAGCCCGGCTATCCAAAGGCATTTATGCACTCCTTCATCCCCCAGGCGCTTCGCCGCCGCGTTCGTCCAAATCGAAATGTTCTCCGCGTTTCGGCACGTGCGTCCGAAAACCGAACCGTTCTTCCACCGTCTTCCCGAAAGAATGTGCGACATTCTCCTCTGCGTGGACGATGAAAACCTCCGGGGAATCTTGAAAAGCGGAAAGCCATTCGATGAGCCCTTCCCGGTCGGCGTGGGCCGAAAACCCGTTGATCGTGTAGATCGATGCCCTCACCGCAATCTCCTCGCCAAGGATCGTGACCGATGTCGCGCGGTCGACGATCTGTCTGCCGAGCGTTCCCCGCCCTTGATACCCGACGAACACGACGCTGCACTCTTGCCGCCACAGGTTGTGCTTGAGATGATGCCGAATCCGGCCTCCGTCGCACATGCCGCTTCCCGCGATGACGACGATACCCGAATGAATCCTGTTCAGAGCCATCGATTCCTGTACGCTCCGGACGAAATGAAGTTTGAGGGCATCGTCGAACGTCTCGGTAGAAAACCGCCTCAGTGCGTCCTCATCGAAAACTTCGGGATGCGAGAGGTAGACCTTCGTCGCCTCTTCCGCGAGGGGACTGTCCAGGTAAACGTGGAGATCCGTCAATCTCTTTTCCCTCACGAGCGCATTCAATATGTAGAGGAGATCCTGCGTCCTGCCGACCGCGAATGCCGGAATGAACACATTTCCCCCTTTTTTGAACGTAGTCTTGATCGCCTGCGCGAGCTCCTCGATACTGTCCTCCAATGGCTTGTGCGCTCTGTCCCCGTACGTCGCTTCCATCACGATATAGTCCGCGCCGACAGGCACCGAAGGATCCCGCACGATCGGGTTCCCCTTTTTTCCGATATCGCCGGAAAACACGATCTTCCGCTTCCCCCCGGATACCCGGTACCACAGTTCGAGCGTGCCGGATCCGAGGATATGTCCCGCGTCGAGGAAACGATAGCTGAGACCACTCTCGAGTCGGAACACCGTGTCGTAGGGTTGTGCTTCGAAGAAAGGCAAGGTTCTCTCGACGTCCTCGACGGTATAAAGGGGAGGGATCGGCTCCTTAGCAGCCCTGATCGCTCTCTTCGTCTTCCACGCAGCGTCATTCTCCTGAATGTGCGCTGCATCGTACAGCATGATCTCGGCGAGATCTCGAGTCGCCCGCGTGGCGAACACCTTCCCGAAGAACCCTTCGCGGACGATCCTCGGGAGCATCCCCGCGTGATCGAGGTGGGCGTGCGTGATGAAGATCGCATCGATGCTCCGCGGATCGAAATCGAAGGCCGATCGGTTCATCTCGTCCGCATCTTCACCCTGGTGCAGACCGCAATCGACAAGAATCTTTCCCCCGTCATGTTCAAGCAGGAAGCAGGAGCCCGTGACGGCCTGCGCTCCGCCGATGAATCGCAGTTTCATTCGGCGCCCCCCGCATGTCGGCATATCTTCGATCCTGACGGTCCGGTTCTTCCGTACCGAGCAGAGAACGGGGGATCGAGAGGGGCCCGTCGCGGTGCATGACAGACGGCGAGGCGCGTGCGCATCCGTGTCAGCACTCCCGCACGACGAGATTTCTACAGACTATCACACGCATATCCGCCTCCGCGATCGTCCTCGATCATCTCCGGAGTCAACATCCATTGGATGCTCCACACGCCGGCCTCGTCTCTCTTGAGACAGACCACCCCCGCCATTTTGAAGGCGACGGGGTTTTTATCGGCGTCTCCGCACAAAAGGAGAGACGCGAGGCGGCCGAGATGAGGCAGATGGCCGACGAGCATCGTATCGCTTGCCGTCTCCCTGAGGCGAGCGGCCCAGATATCGGGCGGATCGACGGGGGACAACCCCGCACTCTCGAGGACTCCCTCCGCCGGCTTCAGATAGTCGGATAACACTCGGGCCGTCTGTTTTGCCCTCAGCTTGGGGCTGTGAACGATCTGCGCGACCGTAATACGCAAGCGCTGGACATACGAAGCCATGCGGGTTACATCGCTCATCCCCTTCTCGGAGAGCGGCCGCGACGGATCCTCCTCCTCCGACTTGGCGACCGCATGTTGGACAAGGTAAAGGTACATCGCTTCTCCCTCCTCTCTCTGTCACGCCGGCATGACGCCCGACTCTTTTTTGTGCTTGAGATACTCGACGAGCCCCACTAGGCTGCCGACGGCGGCCGACAGAAACCAGGACAAGGAAATCGCCGCTGCGGCATCGGGTTTCACGCCGATATAGCCGAAGAAAAGGACGAAAGCACCTTCCCGCACCCCGAGGCCCGACAGCGAAACCGGAATCATCGAGATCAGAATAATCAACGGCAGGCAGACGACGATCGCGAGGTAAGGAACGTGCTGTCCTAAACCGTGAGCGAGGACGTAGACTGCCGAGAATCCGGCAAACTGGACCAACACGGAGAGGAGGAGGGCTTTTCCGATGACGCCGGTTTCGTGGCGATAGAGTGAAAAATACTGATAGAAATCCGCAAGGTGCTTGACGCTCCGTCCGAGACGGAGGCCAAAAAACAGAAAGCTTCCGACAACGAATGCGACGATGACGAACAGCACGACCCATTCGACGTGCGTGCCGCGCAGATAGGGATACCCGAAGGGAAAGGCGAGGCCGCAGATGGCGATGAGGACGACCAACCCGATATAGCGGTCCATGAATACCGACGCGAGCGACAGGCCGACCTTCCCGGTCGCACGGTAGAGGTAGAACCCTTTGATCGCATCCCCTCCGACGATTCCCGGGAGGAACGAGTTGAAAAAAGCCCCGATCATGTAGAGCGAAAAGAGTTTTCGGAGGCCGAGGCCCGTGGGGAGGAGCAACTTCCAGCGCAGCGTCGAAACGAATTGTGCAAAAAGGTAGAGAGCCGTCGCAGCGGCAAGCGAGAAGATGTTGATGCTGCTCAGTGTGCCGAGGATTTCCGTCGCGCCTACTCTCCTGAAAACGAGATACAGGAGCGCCGAGCTCACGGCGATCTTGAGAACGATGAAAGGGACTTTATGTGCCGTCTGGGCCAAGGATCTTCTTCATCACGTAAATCGGTTTTCTCTGGCTTTCGTGGTACACCCTCACGAGCATCTCGCCGAGCAGCCCCATGCCGATGAGTTGGATCCCGACGATCACAAGGAGCGCCCCGAGCAAAAGGAGGGGCCTCCCGCCGATGGGATGCCCGAACAGGAGCTTGTCGACACTGAGATAGAAGAGAATGAGGAATCCGAGGAACCCACTCAGCAAGCCGACGGGGCCGAAAAACTGGATCGGCTTCGTCGAAAAACTCTGGAGGAACTTCACCGTAATCAAATCCAGCACGACCCGGACGGTGCGCGAGATGCCGTACTTGGACGTGCCGTGACGTCTCGGATGATGCACGGTCTCGACTTCCGCGACCCGAACACCGTACCAACTCGCAACGGCAGGGATAAATCGGTGCATTTCACCGTACAGCCTCAGGTTCTTGATGACGTCCCTCCTGTACGCCTTCAGGGAACAGCCGTAGTCGTGCAGTTTGACACCCGTTACGTTGCTGATGAGCCAATTTGCGATGATAGACGGAAGCCTTCTGGAGAAAAAGGGGTCTTTCCGCTTCTTGCGCCAACCGCTCACGAGATCGTTGTCCTCGATCATGGCGAGCAGTTTCGGGATGTCGGCGGGGTCATTTTGCAAATCCCCGTCCATCGTGACAATCACGTCGCCGCGGGCGAAATCGAAACCCGCAGCGAATGCAGCCGTCTGACCGAAGTTCCTCCGCAGACTCAGGACGACGACGCGTTTATCGGCGGCCTGAATTTCCTCGAGGAGCGAAAGGGTTCGATCGGTGCTCCCATCGTCAACGAACAGGATTTCGTATTCTTGCCCCAACGGGTCGAGGGACTCGCGGAGATTCTGGTAGAGCGGTCGAACGTTCTCCTCCTCGTTAAAGAGAGGGATGACAACGGAAAGCGTCATCAGTATTTCGTGGGAGCTTCCTCTACCAAACCCCGGAAGTCGTAGCAGAGAAAAATTGTATAATCCCTGATTTTTTCATGATTCTTAGTATAAGCGGTAACCACCTTTTTCTCGACTTTTTCGAATGCGGCGACGATCGCGTCGGGAGCAGAGACATCGCCTGTTTTCACGAAAATCGCGTGGTAGTGCACGAGGTCGCCGAACGACGGCCACAGATCGTACTGGTTCATTCTCCGGCTGCCCTTCATGCAGAAGGTTACGGGGTGCCCACGCACGTAGAAGGCAAGTTGACTCGAAACCTGATACCGATCCGAGAAGATGAAGGCAGGGTGTCCCGCGGAGATCTCTTCGTACAGTGTGGAGACTTCATTCCCCAACTCTTTCCATCCGGTGAGTCGGGCGGTCGGATCGAGACTTCGGGGAAGATTGAGCAGAGAGGGATAGTGTCCTACCGCGGTAACGGAAAACGCGAGCACCAGCGATCCAACGACGATCGCCTTTCGAAAAGCGCCCCGCGAGGAAAACGTTTCGAGGACATACGCCGCGTACGCGAGGACGCCGCTTACATACGCAGGGAGCGCCCAATTCGCCTGAACTTTTCCCTGAATGCTTTTTGCGAGGAAAAATGCCAGGACGGGTATCGAAAACCAGAAGAGAAACGCACCGTGCTTCCGCCGTCGCGCCACGAAGAGCGCAACGAGCATGAGAACGAAGACCAAGGGGGTTAGGACGCCGAGCTGCGATGCGACGAATTCGCCAAAACTCTTCAATGACAAGCGAATTCCCTCGGTCAGGTGGGCCTGTCCGGCGGTGTGTTTGAGCGTCACCCAGTCGTGCTGAGCATTCCATATGATGACGGGGCTGAAGACCAAGATACTGACGATGACGGCAAGAAAGGGGCCCTTTGTCAGGAGAATCCTTCTCTTCTCCCTGTCGAGGCACAGGAAAAGGAACGCGCACGGGTAAAAAAAAGCCATGGTGTACTTGGTCAGCAACCCGAGCCCTATCGCTGCTCCGAGCGCGGTCCAGAGCGCGATCGAACGTCCGGGCGCCCCTTTGAGGTCAGAGACGATCCTGTAGAAGAGGTATAGCGCCAGTATCCAGAAGAAGAGGAACGGGGAATCAATCGTAAAAATAATGCCGAATACCGCGAAGAGGGGGATAACATGCAGGAGCACCGCCGCCAGAACCCCCGTTTTTTCATCGTACATCCTTTTCCCCAGTGCGTAAAGCACGATACTGCCGAGGGTCAAAAATACGACGGCCATGCTCCTGATGCCGAAGACGGTATCCCCGAAGAGCCCCGTACCGATGCGGATCAGGTACGCGATCATGGGCCCCTTCGAATAGTAACTGAGGTCAAGCCGGCGGGACCATTCCCAGTAATGCGCCTCATCGGGGCTCAAATCGAACGGTCCGTTGAGAATGTAATAGATACGGAAAAGGCCGACGCACAGGAGGAATGCGCCGAGAAAGGTCGGAAAAGGCCGCCCGGAGAACTTTTTTTCCGCAAAGCGCGCGAGAACAAGACAGCAGAATGACACCGATACCCCGACCAGAGCGCCGACGATTACGTCCGCAGGATAGTGCACACCGACATAGACCCTCGAAAATCCTACAACAATGGCAATAGCCAGGAAGGCGCCCATGATGACGCTCTTCCTGTAGAGCACGACGAAGGGCACGACCAAAGCGAAGGCGTTCGCGGCGTGATTCGAGGGGAGCGAGAAGGATTTGCCGCATCCGACGAGAACCCTTGCGTCGGCGTATGCCGCGCACGGCCTGATCCGCGCGATGGCCTCTTTCAGTGAATTCGCCGCCCAATCAGTCAGGAGGACCGACGCGATGCCGAGGAGGAGCGCACGGAGAGCAAGATTCTTGTCCCTTCGGAGAGACCAGAGATACACCGGCAAAAAAAGCACCCACGCCCTTTTCGTGACAAAGGGCATGAATACGTCGAATACGCTGTTTTGAAGAGACTGGTTTATGAAGGAGAACAGGAAGGCATCGACCTCGGAAACGCTCATATGCCTTCGCGCGAATGCGTGCCCGCTTCCTTCTCCTTCTTCCGGCACATCCACCCGATAATCTCATCGACCAACGAATCGACGGTCGCCTCGCGCGGCATGATATCCACGCGCAGTCCGGTCTGCTCGACGGCCGATGCGGTGACGGGACCGATCGCCGCGATAGCGACACCTTTCAGGTATTCATCGGCGTCTTCCCCCATGATCTCTCGGAAGTTATGGAAGGTAGAGGCGCTCGTGAACGTGGCGACCGATATCCTGCCCTCCCGCAGGAAGCGCCGCAGCCGCTTCCCCCGGGATTCGGGCCTGCGAGTCTTGTAGACGGGCGGGATGTCGATCTCCCCTCCATGAGCACGGACCGTGTCCGGAAGTACCTCCCTCGCTTTTTCGGCCCTCGGGAGGAGAAACCGCATACCCCGCAAGAATCCCGCGCGCGATCTTTCCGAAGGAGGACTGTTTTCATCCCCGACGGGACCGCATGCCCTCAAGATCGACTCGACGAGACCTTCCGCACGGAATTCTTCCGGCATCAACTCGACTCTCAACCCGTACCCATTCACCTCCTGTGCCGTTTTCGTCCCGATCGCACAGATCTTCAGGCCCGCAAGTTCCCTGATATCCCTCTCCCGCTCGAAAAATCGCCTGAAAAAGTATTTCACTCCGTTGCGACTCGTGAAGACGAGCCAGTGGTAGGAAGAAAGACGATCGATACACGCATCGATCTCATCGTAGCTCGACGGAGGGACAATTTCGATCGTCGGGAACTCGAGGATTTCCGCTCCGAGTTCCTCCAGCCGTTCGAACCCCTCCATGCGTTCGCGCGTCACGAGAACCCTGCAACCGAACAACGGCTTTTTCTCGTACCACTGCAAGGAATCACGGAGCTTCACGACGTCACCCACCACCATCACCGCCGGAGGTTGGATGTCCTTTTCCTTGAGCAGCGCGGGAATTTGAACGAGCGTTCCGACAATTGTCCTCTGATCGGCCCTCGTTCCCCACCGCACGACCGCAACCGGCGTGTCGGGCGAGCGGCCATGCGCGATCAGTTTTTCGACGATCGCATCCACATTCTTGACCGCCATCAGAAAGACGAGGGTCCCCGTTGCGGTTGCAAGTTTGGACCAGTCGAGCGAACTCTCCTTTTTCGTCGCGTCTTCATACCCGGCCACGACCGCGAACGAAGATGAATACATCCTGTGGGTGAGGGGGATACCCGCATACGCCGGCGCTGCGACAGCCGAACTGACCCCGGGTACCACCTCGAATTCGATGCCTTCCCGCGAGAGCGCCTCCGCCTCTTCCCCGCCCCGGCCGAAAACGAACGGGTCTCCACCCTTCAGTCTGCATATAATTTTCCCTTCCTTCGCGTACCGGACGAGGATTTCGTTGATTTCATCCTGCGAGAGGGTATGGTGTCCGCCCCGTTTTCCCGCATAGATAAATTCCGCGTGGTGATTGATGTAGTTGAGAACCTGCGCGTTGAGATGGAAGTCGTAGACGACGACGTCCGCTTTCCGGAGGCATTTCAGGCCTTTGACCGTCAACAGTCCGATGTCACCGGGCCCCGCACCGACGAGGTATACTTTCCCCTTCATCGAAGTATTGTAGCACCAGGCGAGATTATCACGCACGCGCGGGCATTCCGCCGCGATGGGCAATTTCTCGATTCCCTTGAACGAACGCCGCTGAAAAACGGGAAGGGCGCTGATTTAGTGCGGATTCATTGCGTCCCGCAATGCCTTCCCCACTTTGAAATGGAGGACCCTTTTCCCGGGCACGTCGACCTTCTCACCGGTCTTGGGATTTCGCGCCTTTCGGGGTTTTCTCACTTTCGGCTTGAAATTCCCGAACCCTCTGATCTCGATCTTTTCTCCCCTGATAAGGGCTTCTTTGATACTGTCAAAAACCGTATCGATGACGATTTCCGTCTGCTTCTTCGTGAGGCTGCCAATCCTCTCCGAAACCTTTTCGACAAGCACCGACTTGGTCATCTATCCCTCCTGTACTCTATGAATGGTTCAAAAACGACAGCAAAGTGCCTATGTGCGAGCCCAGAACCAGAAAAATCTCTTTTCACGGGATGAAGAGGTATTTGAGCTTTACGCTCGGAACCGCTTCCGTAAGTTCTCTCGGAACCGCACCCCTCAGCAGGCTGATGAGGGTAATCTTCTCTTTCTTCGTCACGACCGACGGTTCCCCTTTGATGCCGGCGAGCCGCGCAGCGGTTTTCACCGCGTCTTCGAGGTTTCCCAGTTCATCGACGAGACCCACCTTGAGCGCCTGTTCCCCTGTAAAGATGCGTCCATCGGCGATTCGCCGCACGTCGTCCCGGAGCAGTTTCCTCCCCTCGGCAACCGCGTTGATAAACTGTTCATGCACGTTATCGAGGACGTTCTGAAGAATCTCCCGCTGTTCCTTGCTGATCCCCCGGAAGACGGAAGCGATGTCCTTGTGACGGCCGCTCTTGATCACCTCTGTCTTCACTCCTATCTTGTTCATGAGGCCCTCGACGTTCGGGATCTCCATGATCACGCCGATGGAGCCCGTGAGCGTGCCAGGGTTCGCGACGATCCTCGTCGCAGGCGATGAGATGTAATATCCGCCCGACGCGGCGATCGACCCCATCGATACGACGACCGTCTTCTTCGAGGCAACCTTTCTCACTTCCTTGTAAATTTCCTGGGCGGGCGCAACCGCTCCTCCCGGGCTGTCAACGCGAAGAACGATCGCCTTGACCGAGAGCTCTTTCTCGTACTCCTTGAGTTCCTCGATCACCTGCTTCGAATCCAGAATCGCGCCTTCTATCCGGACAAGCGCGACTTTGTCGCCGATCGGGAGATTTTTGTGGAGGAGAGCAAGAACGAGGCTAATGATAAACGCGAACCCGACGAGGACCAGAAAGAAAATGAGAATTTTTTTCAACTTTCCGACCTTCTCAGGTTCTTCATGCTCAGGCCGATCTTCCGATCTTCGCAGTCCACTTTGATAATTCTGACCGGAATCATGTCGCCTGGCTTGATGACGTCCTCGATCCTCCCCGAGGGGGGCTTCACGATTTCAGACGAGTAAATGAGTCCTTCGCTTCCGCCTTCGAGTTCGACGAATATGCCGAAATCCGTGATGCTGAGCACCTTGCCGGTCACTTCCGACCCGTGCTTGAACCGTTCGGGAATATCGTGGAGCCACGGATCCTGTTCGAGTTGTTTCAGGCCGAGCGCCATCTTCTCCGCCTCCGGATCGATGCTGAGAACCACCGCTTCGATCTTCTGACCCTTTTTCACGACCTCGGACGGATGTCTGATACGCTTCGTCCATGAGAGATCGGATATGTGGATCAACGCGTCGATCCCCTCCGGCAACCCGACGAAGACACCGAAATCGGTCAGCGTCTTGACTTTCCCGGAGACCCGCTGACCGACGGCATACCTCTGGGCGACGAGCGTCCAGGGACTCGGTTTTATCTGCTTTATGCTGAGGGAGAGCCGTCGCTCTTCCTTATCGACCTTCAGCACGAGCGCTTCGACCATCTCGCCGACAGAAAGGTACTTGGACGGGTGCTTCGCCCTCGACAGCCAGTCTATCTCCGATACGTGGACGAGCCCTTCCAGTCCTTCTTCGAGCTCGATAAATGCTCCATAGTCCGTGATACTGACCACTTTTCCTTTCACCCGCTGCCCGACAGGATATTTCTCGTCGACGACGGTCCACGGGTCGGGTTTCTTCTGTTTGTAGCCGAGCGTAACCTTTTCCGTCACCTCGTCGAACTTGAGCACGACGACGCTAATTTCCTCGCCGACGGAAAAGACCTCCGATGGATGACTGATTCTTCCCCACGATATATCCGATATGTGCAAGAGGCCGTCTATCCCGCCGAGATCGACGAATACCCCGTAGTCGGTAATGTTTTTCACGACGCCACTCAAAATTTCCCCTTCCCTCAGCCTCGTCAGTGTCTCGGCCTTCTTCTTGCGCAATTCTTCTTCGAGCAACACCCTCCTCGAAACAATGACGTTCGACAGTTTGTTATTCAGTTTCAGAACGCGAAAGAGGAGCTTTTTCCCCATGAGAGGTTCCACGTCTTTGAGCGGTTTGACATCGACCTGTGAACCGGGCAGGAAAGCCGTCACCCCTGCAATGTCGACGGAGAATCCCCCCTTCGTCCTCCCGATGATTTTGCCCTCCACCGCGTCGCCGTGCCGCAACGCATGCTCGAGCATTTCCCATACTTTTATCTTCGCGGCGCGTTCCTTGGATAGCGCGAGCATCCCCTCCGCGTCCTCGATCTTTTCGACAAAAACGTCTACGTCATCTCCAATCTGCAGGCTTCCCATCTCTTCCGGCGAGAACTCCTCTATGGGAATGAACCCTTCGGATTTGTAGCCGATGTCGACAATGACGCCATCGGGCCGAAGGGACAAGATTTTCCCTTTCAGTATCGCTCCCTCCTGAATACTGTGGAAGGTTTCGGCATAGAGTTTTTCAATTTCGTCGTTTTTCAGTTCCACGCAACTACTGTCCTCCTCTATCTCTCAGTCTCTCTTCAACATCTCTGATGATCCACGCAGGGGTGGATGCCCCCGCCGTAATACCCACTCTCTTCGCACCGCTCAGCCATTTTTCTTCGATCTCGGTCGCGGTCTCGATGTGGTATGTCGGCACGCCCAGCGACCTGCACAGTCTCGTCAGCTGGGTCGTGTTCGCGCTATTTTTCCCCCCGACAACGATCATGACTTCGACCTGTCCGGCGACGTGCGCTGTCTCTTTCAGTCTCACGGCGGTCGAACTGCAGATTGTATTATACACTTTCATCTCCCGGGCATATTCCGCTGCCTCCGAGATGACTTTCTTGAGCGCGTCGAGAGGCTGCGTTGTCTGCACCACGATGCCGACTTTACTCCTCAACTTCGGGAGAGGTGTCGCCGCGTTCACGACGAGCGCACCCTTGCCCGCGTAGCTCATGAGACTTTTGACCTCCGGATGGTTTTTCTCTCCCAGGATGATGACTTGATACCCTTCTTCCGTAAGGAGTTTAGCATAATATTGAGCTTTTTTTACAAATGGACAGGTCGCGTCGATAATCTCGCACCCCATCTCTTGAAGCTGTCGGTACACGCTGAGCGGGATCCCGTGCGTTCTCACAATGAGAGCCCGTATGTCCTTTTTCCCGCGTATGGAACGGAGCGGAACGACCCCGCACTTCGCGAGTTTTTCGACCACTTGCGGATTGTGAATGATCGGGCCGAGCGTGTAAACTCCCTGTCGTTTCTTCCTCGCGATCGCGAATGCTATCTGGATGGCTCTCCTTACCCCGAAGCAGAACCCTGCGCTCTTTGCGGTGATGATCTCCATCGTTCACGATGCTCCGTGACCACTGTTCCTGCCGTTCTCTCCCATCAGGGATCTTCCCTCACAAACGTGAGGATTGCCCTTTTCACTTCCTCCACCGTTAGGCCCGACGAATCGATGAAAAACGCATCGGGTGCCTTCACGAGAGGAGCGATCTCGCGGGAACCGTCCCGTTCATCTCTCTCCCTGATTGCACGGATCGCCTCTTCAAGGGAGATCTCGATCCCCCGTTCCCGATACTGATGGTATCGCCGTCTCGCTCTCTCCTCCAATGTCGCGTCGAGGTAAATCTTCTTCCGGGCGTCGGGGAAAATAACGGTCGTGGTGTCTCTTCCCTCGATAACGAGATCGTCATGTCGGGCCGCTTCCCTCTGCACGGAGAGGAGAAATTGTCGCACGCTTTTCTTCGCGGAGAAGACCGACGAAAAGTGGTCGATCTCCTTCGAACGGAGGGCTCCCGTCACATCTTCGCCATTGATGATAACCCGCTCATCTCCGAAAGCAACGGTAACGCCACTGAGGATCTCGCCTATCCTGTCATCGCTGTCGTCCGGCGATATCCCCTGCCGCCGGAGGAAAAAAGCAACCGCCCGGTAGAGGGCGCCGGTGTCGAGATACCGATATCCGAGCGCTCCGGCGATACATTTCGCTATCGTCGTTTTGCCGGAACCGGAAGGTCCGTCGATCGCGATCACATTCCTCATGCCGTCAGTTTCGTGAAAAGTTCGAAGAACCCCGGGAAAGAAATGTTGACCGAGGATACCCCGCGGATGGTTGTTTTCCCTTCGGCGACGAGCGCCGCGACCGCCATCGCCATCGCAATCCGATGGTCACCGTGACTCTCCACGTCCGTCCCCACGAGCCGACACCTCCCCCTGACAGTCAAACCGTCCTCGTACTCTATGACGTCCGCTCCCATCTTTCTCAGTTCCGCCGCCATACTACTGATTCTGTCCGACTCTTTGACCCTCAGCTCGCCCGCTCCCCGGATCGTCGTTTCCCCCTCAGCCTGGGTAGCCGCCACGCAGAGAATGGGAAATTCATCGATAAGCGAAGGAATCTGCTCGCCTGAAAGAGAGACGGCTTTCAGTTCCGCGCCCCCGGCGCAGTGGATATCGGCGACGGGCTCCCCTGACAATTCGCGGACGTTGGATACCTCTATCGAAGCCCCCATGTCCCGAAGGACCGAGAGGAGTCCCGTCCTCGTCGGGTTGATCCCAACGTTTCTCACCACTACGTCCGCATGCGGGCACAGCAGGGCCGCGACGATGAAGAAAGCTGCCGATGAAAAATCGCCCGGAACGCACACCTCCGTTCCTCTCAGCTTTTGGCCACCGTGGAGCGTCACGCGAAGTCCGTGAACATTGATGACAGCCCCGAATGCGGGCAGCAGGCGCTCCGTGTGATCTCTCGATTTCTCGGGCTCGACGATCTCCGTCGTCCCGTCCGCGTAGAGTCCCGCAAGGATGAGGCACGATTTCACCTGGGCGCTTGCGACCGGCACTGCATAGGAGATCGCGCGGAGGGGCCCGCCCTTTATGCAGATCGGCGGATACCGGTTGCCGGCACGGGCTGTGATCTGCGCACCCATTCGGGTCAGCGGTTCGATGACCCTCGCCATGGGCCTCTTCCGCAGCGAGGCATCGCCCGTGAGCACAGTGAAAAAGGGATTACCGGAGAGCACCCCCGCGAGGAGCCTGATCGTCGTGCCTGAGTTCCCGCAGTCGACGACATCGAACGGCTCCTGAAGGGCGTGCATCCCTTTCCCAATGACAATGATATCCGAGCCCCTGTCGTCAATTTCGACTCCGAGCGCCTTGCACGCATCGAGCGTACTCATGGGGTCGGCTGCCCGCAGAAAATTCTTTATGCCGCTCTTCCCTTCCGCGAGGGAGGCGAAGAGAATAGCTCGATGAGAAATGGATTTGTCGGGAGTCGCCACGACATCTCCTCTGAAGCGTTCGGCCCTATGAATTTCTATCGCGTCCAATGCGTTCCCTCAATTTCCTCGCCTGCTCGAATCTGGCGAGCAGCGACTTCCCGTCCCGCGTCGTCAAATACTCCTTCACGACATCGAGATTTTTTTGAAAACGATCGAGAAACATGACGATATTGTCCCGATTCGAAAGGCAGATATCGCGCCACAGCTCGGGGTGGCTTGCGGCGATTCGGGTCGTATCCTTGAACCCCTGGCCCGAATACGCGAGGTACGAGTCGTTGATTTCGGCGACCGTATTGACAAGTTCATAGACGAGGACATGCAGCAGGTGGCTGACAGCGGCGTAAATCCGGTCATGCTCGTCGGGATCGAGAAGCTCGACCGCCGAACCCACGGCCCGCCACATCTCGGCAATCTGCTCAAGCGCCCCCTTATCCGTGAGAGGAGTCGGCGTCACAATGCATCGGGCGTGAACGAAGAGATCCGCCGAAGCGGTCCAAATTCCCGAGCGATCGCTCCCCGCGATCGGATGCCCGCCGACGAACCGACCCTTCGGGGCAAGCACCCTCTCCATTTCCCGCACGAGTTCGCCTTTGACGCTCCCAACGTCCGTGACGAGAGCCCCCTCTCTCACGCAGTCGGATATGCGCTTGGCGAGGTCGAGGAAGATACCTACGGGGGTCGAAAAGACGATGAGGTCGGCGCCGTCGCACGCCCGCGCCGGGTCGCGCTCGAAGGCATCGATAATCGATCTCTCCTGCGCCACTACAAGATGAGCTTCCGTCCTCCCATAGCCGATGATCGTTTCGGCGAGCTTATATTTCTTAAGGGCGAGAGCGAGCGAGGCTCCGATGAGCCCGACTCCAAGGATAGTGACTTTCCGGAAATACACGCAGAGAATTCCTCATGATCCTTTATCGTTCTGCACTGATACGTTAAATCTCTCTCCCGACGGCCCGGGCAAGAGGTTTCAATTCCTTCATGAGTCTCGAAAAATCGTTCGGCCGCAGGGACTGCTCGCCGTCGGAAAGAGCCTCTTCGGGATTCGTATGCACCTCGATGAGGAGCCCGTCCGCTCCCGCGGCGACGGCGGCCTTCGCCATCGGAGCGACGAGATCCCACTTGCCGACGCCATGGCTCGGATCGACGAATACCGGGAGGTGCGTGAGTTTTTTCAGGACCGGCACCGCGCTCAGATCCAGCGTGTTGCGGGTAGCTGTCTCGAACGTCCGTATGCCGCGTTCGCAGAGGATGACCATCTCATTCCCCCTCGACATTATGTACTCCGCGGCCATAAGCCATTCCTTAATCGTCGCCGACAGGCCCCGTTTCAGGAGAACCGGCTTTTTCGCGATGCCGACTTCGAGGAGGAGCCTGAAATTCTGCATATTCCTCGTCCCGATCTGGATGATATCGGCGTATTTGACGAGGATCGCCATGTCCCGCGGATCCATGATCTCCGTGACGACGGGAAGCCCCGTCTTCTTGCGTGCTTCAGCGAGATACTTGAGCCCTTCTTCCCCGAGGCCCTGAAACGAATACGGCGACGTCCGCGGTTTGAACGCTCCGCCCCGAATGAATGATGCGCCCGCGTCCTTTATCTTCCCAGCAATCGCCATGAGGACCGTCCTGTTTTCCACGGCGCAGGGCCCCGCGATGACCTGTATTTTTTCCCCGCCGATGATCTTTCCGCCGACGTCGATCGTCGTGTCTTTTTGCTTGAATTCCCGACTCGCCAATTTGTATGGCTTCAGGATTCGCATCACATCTTCGACGCCCGGCATTACCCGTATCGCATTTTCCTCATCCTCGGTGATTTTCGACGTATCCCCGATAACCCCGATAATGGTTCGTTCCGTGCCCTTCGAGACGTGCGCCCGAAGACCGCGCCCCTCGAGTTTTTTCACGATATGTTTCAGCTCTCGTTCCGTCGCGCCGGGGCTTAAAACGATAATATCCATACAATCCTCCGTTTGCGGGTCGGAAACAACGACCCTAAAACCGACCTATCTATCCCGTCCAGATCGCCCTCATCGCCTCGATGAACCGTCTGTTTTCTTCCGGAAGGCCGATCGTTACCCTTATCTCCTGCGGCCCCACGGGTCTCACAATGATGCCCCGTGCGAGCAACGATGAGTACACTGCCCGCGCATCCCTCCGGAGGGGCATATAGAGAAAATTCGCCTCCGTGGGGACGTACGGCACACCCATGGCGTCGAGTTCCCAATACAGGTACCGCTTGCCCTGCTCGTTGATCTCCCGTGTCCTCCGAAGGTGGTCCTCGTCCTCGAGGGCCCACATCGCCGCCTTTTGGGCAACCGAACTGGTGTTGAACGGTGGCCTGAGCTTGTTCATTTCGGAAATGAGAGCGCTCTGCCCGAGACCATAACCGATTCTGAGGCCCGCGAGCCCGTACATTTTCGAGAACGTCCTCAGTATCAGGATGTCTCTGCCCTCTCTCAGGTACTCCAGACTATTCGGATAGTCGCTCCGCTCCACATATTCGCAGTACGCCTCGTCCACAACGACCAATATGCCGTCCGGGACGCGGTTCATGAATTCCTTGAATTCCCGTTCCGTATTCATCGTGCCGGTTGGGTTGTTCGGGTTCGCGACGAAAATGATCTTCGTTCTTTCCGTCACCGCATCCGCCATCGCGAGGAGGTCGTGCGCGTGCCCGTTCAGCGGCACCTGGATGGCGTTGGCACCCTGCGCCCGCGTGGACATCGGATAGACGACAAACGACGGATGCGCCATGACCGCATCATCCCCCGCCTGAAGGAAGGTCCTCACCGCGATATCGATAAGTTCGTTCGACCCGTTCCCGAGGATAATCTCGTCCTCCGACACCGACAGCTTTCTCGACAGGGCCTGCTTCAGGTAGTATCCGCTCCCATCCGGGTAGCGGTTGAGGCTCGCCGAGGCCGCCGTCTCGCTCAGGTCCTGAATGAGTTTTCTCATGGCGAACGGAGAGGGTCCGAGAGGGTTCTCATTGGAAGCGAGCTTCACGGAATCACGGATGCCGAGTTCGCGTGCCAGTTCCTCGACCGGCTTACCAGGAACGTACGGCGTTATGCTTGCAACATAGTATGGGGGTTTGATCATTCCAATCCTCCGCACGGATACGACCCGAGAATTTTGAGGAAAAGACAATTTTCCTTCACCGCTTCGATCGCTTTTCTCAATTTCTTGTCTTCAATGTGACCTTCCATATCGGCAAAAAATATATACTCCCACGCCTTCCTCTTCGATGGTCGCGACTCGATCTTCGTGAGATTGATTTTCGCTTTCTTGAACGGTTCCAGACTGTGATAGAGACTCCCGGGGATATTCTTCAGCGTGAACATAATCGACGTCTTGTCACGCCCGCTCGGGCCGGGAAAGTCTTTCGAGATGACGAGGAACCGCGTATAGTTCTGCCGGCTGTCTTCGATATTCCTCTCGACAAACCGAAGATTGTAGATTTCCGCGGCCAGGTCGCTCGCGACGGCCGCGGCTTCCTCGTCGCCTGATGCCATTTCCGCAGCTTTGGCGGTGCTCGTCGCCTCGATAATCGGGATCCCAGGGAGATTCTGTTGAATCCAGTGCCTGCACTGGGCGGTCGCCGGCGAAAAGGAGTAGACGCGTTTTATCCGGGACCTGTCCCCACTCAAGGAAAGGAGATTGTGGGTTATCTCGAGCATCACCTCCGCGGAGACTTTAAGCTCGGAATCGATAAACAAGTCGAGTGTGTAACTGATGACCCCTTCGTTGGAGTTTTCGATCGGCACGACGCCGAATTCGGCCTTCCCTTTTTCTACTGAGTCGAATACGTCCCTTATGGTTTCCACGGGAATGAAGTCGGCAGACGATCCAAAATGGCGGAGGGCCGCCAAATGGGTAAACGTTGCGAGAGGGCCGAGACAGGCGACTTTCAGCGGTTCCTCGAGGGAGAGCGAAGCCGAGAGGATCTCACGGTAGATGACCCTCAACGTTTCATTGGGGAAGGGACCCGGGTTGCGAGACGTGAGTCGCTCCAAAATCTGTCGTTCGCGCTCCGGAGAATAAAACTTTGCGTTCTCGTTTCGCTTTACATGCGCTATCTCGAGAACAATGGTCGAACGCTTGTTGAGGAGTTCGACGATCGCGTCGTCGATTTCGTCAATTTTTTTTCGCAACTTCTCGACACTCTGCATTCCGCCATGCGCATTCTTTCCGCTTCTTCAACAGCAGAGAACCTTGCGGCAAGTACGCGTCCACCTCCTTCGGTGTTTAGAGGTACATGATACCTATTTCGCGCTCATTTTTTCAATCGTTCACGGCAACAGATCGGCGCACATCGTGAACGAGATTGCGCATAGACGAAGCTCGCTATGGGAAGGCAAACGGCGCTCTGCTCACCGCCCGGTGAGCACCTTCATTTCACTCAGCAGCCCGGCTCCCCCGGATGCCCGCAGCATGTCTGGAATTTGGTTATCCTGATCGAGACGTTTTTTACGAAGAGCCATAGCTTCCGACGAAAGGGCATCGACTGTTTCAGATTAGCGACGACTTCTTTCACATTCGGTTTCATCATGCCGCACAACGCAATTCCTAAAAAGCAACAGGATATCGAATGTATAATATAGCATACGTACGGGATACCGGCGAACGAGGACGGCATGACGAACGCGAAACGTATCCGCACTATCAGGGAAGGCGCAATAAAGAAGGGCCCTGTCGCTCTCTGGATGAGTCGCGACCAGCGGGTGGATGATAACTGGGCACTCCTCCATGCACAGGAGCGAGCGATCGAAAACAGAGTCCCCCTCTGCACCGTCTTCGTTCTGGTACCCAGATTCCTCGGTGCGACCTCGAGGCAGTACCAGTTCATGCTCGATGGATTGCGCGAGGTCGAGAGCAGGCTATCCGAAAAAAATATTCCTTTCTTCCTCGAATGCGGCCCGCCTGCTGCGGTATTGCCGCGGTTCATCAGAAAGTGGGGGATATCCGCTCTCGTCAAAGATTTCGATCCGCTGAGGATCAAGGCGGAATGGACGAATGCTCTCGCGCAGGAAGTCGACATCCCGATCTACGAAGTAGATGCGCACAATGTCATCCCCTGCTGGGTCGCTTCTCGGAAGCAAGAATTCAGTGCGCGAACATTCAGACCAAAGATCCAGCGGCTCCTTCCGGAATTCCTCGATGAGTTTCCGAAGCTGAAGAAACATCCGCTCCGCTGGCCTTCTCGCCCTCCGACGATCGATTGGGAGAAGTGCACGCGGTTCTTAGACGCCGAGCATGTTCCCGAGGTTACGTGGATTAAGCCCGGGGAGCGGGCCGCGCGTCGACGACTCTTTGATTTTATCGAACAAAGATTGCTCCACTACCCTGTCCGGCGAAACGACCCTTCGACGGACGGGCAATCGGGACTCTCACCGTATCTCCACTTCGGACACATTTCGGCCCAAAGGATAGCCCTCGAAATCGCGAAAGCCGACGCGGGCAAACAGCCGAGGGAAGCATTTCTTGAAGAGCTCATTGTTCGAAGGGAACTCGCCGACAATTACTGCTTTTACAATGCCCACTATGACACCTTTCAAGGGTTCCCCGAATGGGCGAAGAAGACCCTCGACGCGCACCGCAATGACCGCCGACCTTACATTTACGCGAAAGAGCAGCTCGAGTCCGGTCACACCCACGATCCGCTATGGAACGCGGCTCAGCTCGAGATGGTCAAAAGAGGCAAGATGCACGGATACATGAGGATGTACTGGGCAAAGAAAATTCTCGAATGGACGCCGTCTCCAGAGCAAGCTCAGGAGATCGCAATTGCGCTCAATGACAGGTACGAGATCGACGGACGGGATCCCAATGGATACGCAGGGATCGCGTGGAGCATCGGCGGAGTGCACGACCGGGCGTGGGCGGAGCGGCCTGTCTTCGGCAAAATACGATACATGAGCTACGAGGGGTGCCGGTCGAAATTTAATATAGAAGAGTACATCGCACACGTTCAGGCACTGTGAGAGTGCGCCGTATGGTGAACGTTTCGGGATACCCTCGCACTCTGCCTCCTCGCCTACAGAGAACACTTCGTGAGTTCACGGATCACTGCCATTTCGAAAGGGAGGAACACCATGGGAACAAAAGGGAAACAGCAAAAACTCCCCGATAGGGTAGAACGCGAGGCAATCTCCGTGCGCGATCGGCTCATCGAGCTCGATAAAGAGCAGCCCCTCGCGGTTCTCGCGACGGAATCGGATGGTCAGCCGTACACGTCCCTGATTGCCTACGCGCTGACGCCCGACGCCGAGGGAGTCGTATTTTTGACCCCTCGCTCGACGCGGAAATACAGAAATATACGTAAGAATGAAAACGTCGCGCTCCTCATCGATTCTCGAAAAAACAGACCCGAGGATTATCTCTCTGCAGATTCCATTTCAATCCTCGGGAAAGCGTATCCGATGAGAAAAAGCGAAAAAAGATCGAGCTTGGAGACAATTATCACTAAAAAACACCCTGTTTTAAGAAAAATCATGGATTCTCCTGAAACGGCTCTCATTCTCGTGAAAATCCACCTCTGCATTCATGTGACGGGGTTCCAGCGAGTTTCAGTTTGGGAAGTTCGCTCGTAGCATTTAATTCTTGAATTCACGGGGGTAATGATAGGACCTATGAATAACCTGGGTAAAATATCGCCGCGAAGGGAAACAGTCATGCACGCGATGTTCAGTGCGCTCGCTGCCCCATCTTCGCCGCGAGATCCACGAGTACCTTTTCGAGCGGAACAGGATCTCTGCCGAGAATTTCCTTGAACCGATTCTTCGAAGGAATAGTATCAGTTTTTAACCCCTCGGCCAGCGCCATGCCGATGCTGTTCGGTATCCCGGTAATCAATTCGATCCAGAGAGAAGAGAGGTTGACGGCGAAGAGAGGAACCGGCACAATGACGTTCGGCACGCCCCGTATCGCTTTTCCGCAGAGGGAAAGCAGATCCCGGTACCGGACCACATCCCCTCCGATCTCGAAAATCTCATGTCCCCTGATATCCCGCTCCACGAGTGCATCGATAAACCGCGCTGCGTCATCGAGCCAGATGGGCGCGCACAGAGAATTAAGCCATCGCGGCGTTATCATGACGGGTAGCCGTTTCGCGAGGTAATAGACGATGAGATACGACGCACTGCAGGTATCGAGCAAAATGCTCGCGCGCACCTCTCCAACGGGAATCCCGTGGGACGCGAGAGCCTGTCCGGTCTTCATCCTGCTCATAAGGTGCGGTGACGCTGCTCTTCCTTCCGGCACAATCCCTCCAAGGTAGATGATCTTGGCGATCCCTGCCTTCTGCGATGCCGAGCCCGCCGCGTGAGCCAACTGAATGTCGAGCTGTTCGAAATTTTTCGCACCGAGGGAGTGTATAAGGTAAACGAGGACCGTGACCCCTTCGAGAAAAGACTGTGCACTCGCCGGATCGAGAAGATTCACCTGCCTCCAAACGAGACGTTCATCCCGCATGCGTGCGGGAATTTCATGTTCCGAACGATACGATGCAATAACCCTGTACTCCGGATGCTCGAGGAGTTTCCCTATGAGATTCTGCCCGACGCACCCCGGTGCGCCAAGAATCCCAATAGAGACGAACCGCGAAGACAAATTATCCTCCATCCTCTCCGCTTTTCACCCGACGGTACGAATCTCTGCGCCGGCGATATTTCATGCACATAAATGCGGGACCGTTCGCTGTCATGTAACGGCGTGGACCCTCTATCGCGAAAAAACTCGCGCGGTTTTTCCGATGAGAACAGAACATTCGGCAACGCTCACGATATATCGTGAGATGCTTCCGACGACTCCGCGAAAGCCGCCCATCCCTTTACTCCCGAGGACAATGATATCCGGTTTGAGCTCCGCAGCCATTTGGAGAATTTCATCTATTGGGTCGCCCACCCTTGAGATTCCCTCGACCTTGGGAAATCGTTTCTGCAAATCTTCCTTTGCCCTCGCGAGGACGGAATCGGCTATTTCGAGATCTTTCCGGACAAGGTGCTGCAAATCCCTCTCCGCGTCGGAATTGATGATCGTTCGATACTCCTTTGGAACGTCGTAGAGGGCGGGCGTCACGACATGAAGCACCGTCACCGACACATCGTCGAGAAATGGAATCGACATGACGATATCCGCGGCCCGGCGCGCGTGATCAGATCCATCGGTCGCGAAGAGGATTTTCAATCTTCCCGCGATTTCATCGGGCGAGGGTTTGACCACCAGCACCGGTTTTGTCGATTGAATCGTTACGGATTTCGTGACGCTCCCGACGATGCGGGATTGTATCCCTTTCGCCCTCTTCGGCCCCATAACGACGAGGTCAACATCCCGATTCGCCGCCGTCTCGACGATGCACGCATCGGGGTCTCCGGACACGATCAACGGTTCGACTTTCGCCGCCAAGGGCTTAAGGATATCGAGTGCGCGCGTGACGATTTGGGGAGCGATCGCTTTCTTCACTTCCCTGAGCTTGACGGTGTAATACTCATCACTGGCCTGGAGCGGGTCGTCACAGATCGCGTGGAGGACATAAATTTCGTCGCGGGAAGACAACGCGAGCCTGAGGAGAAATTTCGCGGCCATCTCGGAATTATCGGAGCCGTCTGTCGGAAAAAGGACCCTCACGGGAAGATCTTCCCCGGATTCAGGATATTCTTGGGATCGAAGAGACGTTTTATAGACTCCAACACGCTTATCTGCCGGCTGGAGAGTTCCATGGACAGATACGGCGCCTTCGAGAGTCCCACTCCATGTTCACCGGACAGGGTACCCCCCATGTGGAGGGTTTCTCTGAAGATTTCCTCGACCAGTGCCGAACCTCTCCGGTATTCATCGGCATCCGCCCGATCGACCATGATATTGACGTGAATGTTCCCGTCCCCCGCGTGGCCGAAGCTCACGATCGGGATCTTACTTCGATCTGACATTTCCCTGAGCTTCCTCAACATTTCGGTCAGCCTGCTCCGCGGAACGACGATGTCCTGGTTGATTTTGGTTGGCTTTAGACGATAGAGAGCCGGCGAAACGGCACGACGCGCCGACCACAACCTCTCTCGCGCGAGTACGTCCTGTGCTACCTTAACATCTCCGCCCAGTTTCGTGCAAATCTCTACCACCTTTCCAGCTTCGCGGGTGATCGCATGAGGGTGTCCGTCCAACTCGATGAGGAGCAGTGCTCCAGCGGATTGCGGCAGCCCCGTCGGGCTGAACTGTTCGACGGCTTCGATCGCCAAGCGATCCATGAACTCGAGCGCCCTCGGTATGACATTCGCGCGGATGACGGCTCTCACGGCATCTCCAGCGGAATCGAGGAGGGGGAAAACGGCGAGAAGCGTGACGATGTCTTCGGGCTGGGGGAGAACTCTCAGACGAATCTTAGTGAAGACCGCGAGCGTACCCTCTGAGCCTGTGAGGAGACGCACGAGGTCGTACCCGACGACGCCCTTGCACGTTTTCACGCCCGTCGACAGCACCTCGCCATCCGGCAAAACCGCCTCGATCTGCATGACATAATCTCGCGTTACGCCGTACTTAATTGCCCGCGGGCCACCCGCATTTTCGGCAACGTTTCCTCCGATCGTGCAGAAATTCATACTGGCGGGGTCCGGGGGATAGAAAAGCCCAGACCGTTCAAGCTCCTTCTGGAGCCTGCCGTTCGTGACCCCCGGCTGGCAGAGCACATTAAGATTTTCATCGTCTATCTCGATGATCTGTTTCATCTTCTCGAAACTGAGAACGATGGATCCCTGCGATGGCAAAGCGCCTGCCGTAACCCCCGTGCCCGCTCCCCGCGGAACGACGGAAATATTCTCCTCGTAGGCGTATCTCATGATTTTCGAGACGTCATCCGTCGTCCGCGGCCAGATGATCGCAGCCGGCGTTGTTTCGAGGCCCGAGGCGTCGAAACCGTAACAGATCAAATCTTCCGGAGCTGCGGAAAACGGGATATCAGGAAACCGATCTGCCAGTCTCGCTATGTTCGTTGGAACAGTTTTCATCGGTCAGGGGAATTTATTCGAAGAGTTCAGTGACTATTTTATATGACGGAAGCGAAAGAAGAGAAGTCGCCCTGTCAGGCTTCGACGAGCTGCATCGAAATTACTTTCGAAACGCCCGGCTCTTCCATGGTGATCCCATAGATGTAATCAGCGATGCTCATCGTATTCCTGTTATGGCTCACCACGATAAATTGGGTATCCTTCGAAAAATCTTTCACCATTGCCGCGAACTTGTCGGTATTCACCTCATCGAGAGCCGAGTCTGCCTCATCGAGCACACAGAGAGGGGTCGGTTTGATGAGAAAACTGGCGAAGAGCAAGGCGAGCGCGGTGAGCGCTTTCTCGCCGCCCGAGAGCAGGTTGATATTCTGAAGTCGCTTTCCCGGAGGTTGGGCAATGATGTCTATCCCTGTTTCAAGAATATTGTTTTCATCCGTCATAATTAATTCTGCCTTCCCACCCGAAAAGAGCGACACGAAAACTTCCGAGAATTTGGCGTTTAGCGCTTCGAACGCCTCTCTCAGTTTTCTCCTCGTCGTAACGTTTATCTTCGTTATCGCCTCTTCGAGCTCGGCGATCGAGCGGGCCAGGTCATCCTGCTGGTTTTTCAGAAACTCATATCTTTCGCGGAGTTCCTCGTACTCTTCTATCGAGCCCAGGTTCACCTGTCCGAGCTCCTGTATTTTCTCGCGTAAATCGAGGAGTCTCGCTTCATCTTCTTTGGTGGGGAGTTCGACATCGATGACATCGATCGCCAGGCCATAATTTTGGCGAATCTGTTCGTGAAGGTTCTCCATTTTGATCCTGTACTCCGTTTTCCGTACGTCGAGTTCGGTCAGTCTCTGTGACAACGCTTCCACATCCTTTCGCAGCACCTTCAGCCGTTGATTTACGGAAGCCAGCGCGCCGTTCTCCGCATCTATGACGTCTTTCCTCTCCGTAATATCTTTCCTAAACCTGTCGGCCTCCGCGACGAGAACCCTCATCTTCTGTTCAAACTCCGCCAACTCCCGATCGCGTTGGGAGATGCGCAATTCCGTGGAAGTAATTTCTTCCCTGAGATAGTGCATCTTCTCCCTGTTCGCAGTTGCTTCCCGGATAACGCTCTCCTTTTCCTTGCTCACGGAATCGAGTCTCTCCCGAAGGGATGTCGATGATAGTCGAATGTCCGTGATTTCAGCTCTGAAATCAGCAAGAATCGCCCTTTTCCCCGTTATTTCTTCACTGAGAGACGCGCTCTGCTCTTCGATCTCCTTTTTCTTCGTTTCGATCCGCCGAACCTCTTCTTCTTTTTCCCCGATATCCTTCTCCAAGACTGCTTTTTCACGCGATATCTGTTCGATCTCGAGCGAAAGATACGCAAGTTTCTTGCTTTTTTTCTCCTTTTCATCCCGCAGGTTTTCTGCGGTCATCTTCAGCATCGACAGCTCTTTCTCGTTTTCGACAATGGCGGATTCAATGGTCTTAAGTTCCTTCTCCCTGGCCTCGATGTTTTGCTGGATTGTATGCAGAGACGTCTGCAATTGCCCGATTTTCCGTCTCGTCTCTTCCCGTGCGTTCTCCGCTTCCCTGATTTCCCGTTTCCGCTTGAAAAACCCTCGCGTCTCGCCCGCGACAATCGATCCCGTGGATTCGATGACATCTCCGTCGAGTGTTACGAAAACCGATCGGGAGCCGGAGGCGAGAAGATCGATCCCCGTCTGCAAGTCGTCAACGATGCACACGTTTTCGAGAATATTGTCGGCGATATGTCGATATTGCTCGCTCGTTTGGACAAAATTGCGTGCCCATCCCAGCGCTCCGCGAGGGGCGCTCTTTTCCTCGCTCACGACCGGCGAATGTAGAGGAATAAAAGCGGTCCTCTCCAGCCCCTTTTCCTTCAGCCCGGCCACGGCCCGCCGAATATCCTCGTAAGACGATAAGATGAAGGCATTCACTTTATCTGACAGAACACTTTCTATAGCTTTTTCATACTTATTTTCGACTTCCAGAATATCGGTAAGCGAGGCAATGATCTCGAAATGGAGGTCTTTGCTGAGAAACTCCCTCGTCGCGTCATTGAACATCACTTCGCCCAGCGATTCAATGCGAGCACTGTACGAAGCAAGTTCTTCCCTGCAGGTTGAGAGCGATGCCCTGACCTGCTCCGCTTTCTCTCGAAAAGAAGAGAGTTCGCCAATTTTCCGCGCTTTCTGGTCTTTGAGCAATAGAACGTCATTGCCTCTCATGAGGAGCTTCGACTCCACATCCTTCAACAGAGAATCCAATTCCGACAGTGACCTCTTGACGTTGTCGGCATCCTTAATCGAGCCTTCTTCGCGATACTTCAGTCCCTCCAAGACAGTTTGTTGCTTGTTGTAGACGTTCCTGATATTGCTTAACTCCTCGGAAAATTTGAAAAGATCCTTTCTCCTATGTTCGAGTTCCTCTTCGAGTTGACTCAACGCATCCTCGACTTCCTGCATACGATCATTCCTCTCGGCAAAGACCTTCTCTTTCTTTTCTATTTCTTCCGTGAATTCTCTTTCGCTCGCCTCGAGAGTCTCTTTCCGCAGATCCAGCTCTCGTTCTTTGTCGCTGTACTCCGCTTCCTGGGCATGCAGTTTTGTGAGATACTCTTGAAAATTCTCTTTTTCCGTCCTCGCGATCGCGATCTCCCTTTCGATGAGTGCAATTTCTTTCTCGAGGTCGGCGAATGCATTCTGTATCCGCTCTAATTCCTTCTCAAGCGCGACGACGGCGATCCGTTTCGTCTCGGTATCATTCTCTATCGTTGAAAGTTCCGATTTCATGAGAACTTCTCTTTCTTTAATCCCGTTGTATTCAGTCACTATGTCATGAAATACATTCTTCAAGGTCTGATAGTCCCTTTTGGCTATCTTCAATTCTATGCCATGGATCTCGGAAGTGAGTTTTTTGAATCTCTCTGCCTTTTTCGCGAAACGGTCGAGAAGTGCTATCTGCTTTTTGACTTCGAGGATGATGTCATTTATTCTTTGTAGATTCGATCTTGAAGACTCCAGTTTGGCCATCGCCTCTTTTCTTCTGGCATTGTACTTCATGACACCGGCGACTTCCTCAATAATGATTCGGCGCTCAATAGGCTTTGCATTCAGGATTTCGGCTATCCTATCCTGCTCGAGAATGGAGTAGCTTTTCACTTCAAGCCCAGTATCAAGAAAGAGATCTCTGATGTCCTTTAGCCTGCACGCGCTCCTGTTAATCATGTACTCACTCTCGCCAGATCGGTAGAGCCGCCGGGTAACTGAAATGGTATCTGTGCATGTAGGATCTTCATCGCCACGATACCCTGAACCACTCATTCCGGAGATCACTATGGTGACTTCAGCCATTCCTTTTGGCTTCTTCGAGGCTGAACCGGAGAATATCACCTCCTCCATTCTTTCACCTCGGAGACTCTTAGCACTCTGCTCGCCGAGCACCCATCGGAAGGCATCAACGATATTGCTTTTTCCGCAACCGTTCGGTCCGACTATACATGTTATCCCAGGATGGAAATGGAAGGTTGTTCTGTCCGCGAAGGACTTGAAACCAATGATTTCAATTCTTTCGACTCTCATTATGCCCAATACTATACAACACATGAAAAACGCTGGCAAGGTCCCAAAAACGAAGCGTAAGCAGTGCAATATCCTGCGCAAGGACGTACCCTGGAGCCGAGGACAATTCCCGCTCGGCATGAGGGCATTGTTCCACGTGGAACAATTTACGAATGTGCCTTGATATTGTTGCTCAAGCCGGTTAAAATCGAACGAGAGGAAGGAGTTTTCCGATGGAAGATCGTGAAAAATTAATTCGAGAGAAGATAGCTGAGAATGAAATGATCGAGAGGATACAGCACAAGGGGCTAAAACAATTTATGTGCGAATTTTAAAACAAAGGATTTCATTATGGAAGACGTGGCGATAGATCCTCGCTTCCATATTGATACGGATATCGGCACGGTGGAAGTCGGCATAAACTTCCTCATGTCTCTTCAAGGACATGCTTTTTGCGCGATCCACTGCGCAACGTCGGCGATAGAGTCATGGGAGAGATATATCATCGCATTCGCGCGGGCTGCAATAGATTACCAAATACCATACGCAATCATTACCGATGGTGTTAGAGCTAAGGTATTCGATATCCTTGGAAAATCCTCGAGCACACTTCCTGTCGGGGAACCGTTCCCCTGCCAGGAAGCGCTTCTCCTCATGAACCATTTTCGGCAATTGCCGTTTCCAGAGGGAAAAAGAGAAAAAGAAAGAAGGATTATCTATGCTTTCGAAGGCTTAGGTGATGTCCTAAA
>CAKZPA010000035.1 GCA_937138415.1 uncultured Nitrospiraceae bacterium
GTCGCACGTTCGCATTCCGCAGTCTTTCCGCGTGCTCTGGCGAGATGAAGTTGAAGCCAGGCGTTTCGTCTAGCCGAGAGCCGTGCAAATGTTGGCCACTGATGACGGGCACGCCTTCCTTAACGAAGGTCTCCACCTTGATCGAGGAGCCAAATGGCCCCATAGCCACGCGTTCGACCACCTCTTCGATGCGAGCGGTTGTCCACTCACCCGCCATACCCCAACTCCTTCATTTGCTCTCTGAGGAATTTTTCCATATCGGACTTTTTCGGTAATTCAAGTTGATACTTGGAAACGAAAAGCCGTTTGTCCATCCCGGCCAGTGCATACTCCACCAAAGCATGGTCTTTTTGTGTGCATAAAAGAATGCCTACCGGAAGATTATCTCCTTTGTTCATCATGTGCTTTCGATACCAGGTTACATAGGTATTGAGCTGTCCCAAATGCTCGTGGCTGAATTCGGCTACCTTCAACTCAATCAACACATGGCACTTCAGGATTCGATGATAGAAGACCAGATCAACATATCCTGGGTTTCTGCCGATCAGAATACGTTTCTGACGTGCTTCGAAACAAAAGCCATTGCCCAGCTCCAGAAGGAAGTCGTGGAGTTTGTCCAATAGCGCATCTTCCAGATCCGACTCTCCCATCACTTCTTTCGTCTTGATGCCGAGAAACTCGAAAACATATGGATCTTTTATGGCAAGTTTTGGTTCGGAAGTTTCGGCACCTCTTCGCCCAAGCTCCGCAAGCTTCTTTTTATCCTTCGAAAGGCCTGAACGTTCAAAGTAAAGACTACCGATCTGACGTTTCAATTCTCGTACCGACCAATTGCCGCGAATGCATTCGATCTCGTAAAAGGCACGCTTGAGGGGGTCATCTATATCTACCAGCAGGTCAATATGGCTATAGGACAGCCGGATGATGAGATCCTTCGGAGGAACATTGAACCGTGGGGACGGCGTCCCCACTTTTTGTGTTCTGACAGTTTGAGGGAGAAACGATTTAAATTGTGGGGGCAGTGTCCCCACAATCTGCGGATAGAGTCTATAGAATCGGAGATAGCGATAGAGTTGACGGCGATTGCAATTGCTGACCCTCTGTTGGGTAAGCCTTTGAGCAAGTTCGGAGAAAAGATTTTCTCCATACTGCGCGCGATCAGAACCCCGGAGTTCATATTCGTCAATATAAAGTCCGATCAACCAATTCCGAAGGGTAAGGCTTAGGTTTATCGCTTTGCCGACATGTACAGCAAGCCGATGATCAATTTCCTTTATCAAAGAAACAAGCTTAGATAAATCGAGCAACTGTTTGCTACCCCTCATAACCCCAATTCCTTTAAATTTTTCCATATTGCCTTATCGAGTCTTGAAGCTTCTTCCTGCTGCTCACGAAGTTGGGCTACAAGCCGCTTCATTTTCTCCTCAAAGGGTTCTTTGTCCTCTTCTTTAATTTCTACGCCCACATATCGGCCAGGAGTTAGTACATATCCATGTTTTCGGATCTCTTCGAGGGAAGCACTTTTGCAGAAACCAGGAATATTGCGGTAAACACCACCCTCACCCTGTCCCTCTCCCTCTGGGAGAGGGTGGCCATAGGCCAGGTGAGGGCCGAAGGTGCGCCAGGCATGGTATGTATCGGCGATTTTGCGAATGTCCTCGTCGGTGAGCTCGCGGTGGGTGCGGTCGACCATGCGGCCCAGCTTGCGGGCGTCGATGAAGAGGATCTCCCCGCGGCGGTCACGGAACTGGGTGTTTTTCTTGTCGCGCGCGAGGAACCACAGGCAGGCCGGGATTTGGGTCGAGTAGAAGAGCTGGCCGGGGAGCGCCACCATGCAGTCCACCAGATCCGCCTCGATGATATTTTTGCGGATTTCACCTTCTCCTGATTGATTAGAAGACATAGATCCGTTTGCAAGCACAAAGCCGGCAATCCCATTCGGTGCAAGATGGTATATCATGTGCTGAACCCAGGCGAAGTTGGCATTGCCAACTGGCGGAATGCCAAACTTCCATCGTTTGTCTTCCCTGAGACGCTCTCCACCCCAGTCACTCACATTAAAAGGTGGATTTGCCAGGATGAAGTCTGCCTTAAGATCAGGATGACGGTCATTATGGAAGGTATCGCCATGCGCGATCTGGCCCTCGATACCACGAATGGCAAGGTTCATCTTGGCGAGCCGCCAGGTGGTGTAGTTCGACTCCTGGCCGTAGATGGAAATATCTGCCTTTGCTTTTCCTGCATTACCATTGCCAGTAGCGTGGGCACGGATAAACTCTACTGACTGCACGAACATGCCTGAAGAGCCACAACAGGGATCATATACTCTTCCCCGATAGGGTTCGATCATTTCGACCAGGAGTTTTACAACACATCTGGGTGTATAGAACTCACCGCCTTTCTTACCTTCGGCACTGGCAAACTGGGCAAGAAAGTATTCATAGATCCTGCCCAATACATCCTTAGAGCGTGCATCTTCATCACCTAACTTTATGTTGCTGATGAGGTCAATGAGCTGACCGAGTCTCTGCTTATCGAGAGCTGGCCGTGCATAATCCTTTGGTAATACACCTTTGAGAGAAGGGTTATCTCTCTCAATAGCGGTCATGGCATCATCAACGGTCTGGCCGATTGTGGGTTGTTTTGCATTCGCCCTGAGATTTGACCAACGCGCCTCGGGCGGCACCCAGAAGACATTTACCGCTCGGTATTCATCTGGGTCTTCAGGGTCTGCTCCCTGATCTCGTTCGCCTTCAAGTTTTTTATGTTGTTCCTCAAAGGCATCGGAGATGTATTTAAGAAATATAAGACCGAGCACCACGTGCTTATACTCGGCAGCGTCCATCGAGCCGCGCAGCGCATCGGCCATCTGCCAGAGCTGGGCCTCATAGCCGACCGTGGCGCCGGTGGTTTCGAGCGTCTTTGTGTCGTTCTTTCTCTTGGCCATGCTTTTACCTCACATAGTTCTTGTCTTATAAGAACGGGAATAGCCGCGTTTCATGAAGCTGTTCCTTGTTCAACACTCGAACATCAATGGAGACACATCCCCTTTCCCTCATCCCATGCTGGTAGGATTCGATAGGGCGCTTTTTCTCTGAAGTGATGCCGGCCTTCTTCTTACGCGCCATTCAACCCCTTAACTCGTCTTTTTCATGTGCAGAGAAGTGAGGCTACCGTCGGCAATGCGATTGAATAGAGCTGAAAGGTCCATCGCATACTCTTCCTCCGGACGCTTTTCGGTGGAGCCGCGTGACATTTTCTTAGCAGTTTTTATTTTTTTGCAGCATTATATCGGGATTGATGTGGCGAGTCAATTGCGTAAATGTGAGGGTTCAAACCGTAAATGAGGATAGTCCCCTTTTCTCTCAGGGAGGGGTTCATGGCCTCCATCTGGATAACGGAAGGCCCTCGGCCTTGACCATAGCGCCTCCCCAGTACTCCCCCGAAAACTTGATATAATTCAGCGATATGAAGAAGCAATCGAATACGGTGACGAATACCCCATGAAAGGACATTCATATGATCAAAGTCGAACGGGTGAGTGTGGAAGATGCCTACCGGAAGGTGCAGGCGAAGGAGGCGTTGCTCGTCTGCGGGTACAATGACGAGGAAAAGTTCACAACCATACAGTTGGGCGGGGCGATTTCCTTCGGCGAGTTCGAAGCGAGGCTCCCTCATCTCTCCAAGGATCAGGAGATAATCTTCTACTGAGCGTGACCGAATGAAGCGACGTCTGCCGGTCAGGCAGCAAAGTACGTGAAGCTGGGCTACAGAAATGCCAAGGCGTTAGCGGGCGGCGTGGACGCATGGAAAAAGGCGGGGTATCCCATGGGGAAGACATCGGAGAGCAACGTGGCCATAAAGGGATACGATGCCGTTGCCTATTTCAGAGCAGGCAGGGCGGTAAAAGGCAGCGAGACGTTTGCAGTCACGTGGCACAAGATGACGTGGCACTTCTCGACGGAAGAGAACCGGGATCTTTTCGCCGCCAGTCCCGAGAAGTACGCCCCGCAGTATGACGGGTATTGCGCGTGGGCGATGGCAGAAGGACGAAAGGCCCTCACCGATCCTGAAATCTGGGACATCGTGGACGGGAGGTTCTACCTGCACTGCAGCCAAGCGGCCCGCGAGAAATGGAGCAGGGACATCCGAGGGAATGTCGAAAAGGCCGACAAGCTCTGGCTGACTCTTGCCAAAAGTGAGGAGCCCTGATCCATCGACCGTAAAGACTGATCGATAGCATTTTCGGCCGGCACGAAAAAGGCACCACGTTAGGAGGCTCCCCGGGTCGCGCGTCTTCCCTCCAAAGGAGTATGCACTAATGCTCTATCAAAACGGACTTTATGGTGTGTCATTCCGGGGGTAATCAGGCATCCAGGCGTTCGTCGTGTCATTCCGGCGCAGGCCGGTATCGAGACGTTCATTGTGCCGTCATTCCGGGGAAACCCGGAATCCAGAGGTTTGTTGTGTTGTCATTCCGGCGCAGGCCGGAATCCAGGAAAGGACTTGAAAGCCACTGGATACCGGCGTTCGCCGGTATGACGGACAGGGACACTGGATACCGACTGGAGTCTATCCCGTACACGATACGGGACCGGTATGACGAAAAAAGAGAAAAGGGTATGACGGATAGGAGAGTGGAATTGAAGGGCCGTCATTCCGGGGAAACCCGGAATCCAGAGGTTTGTTGTGTTGTCATTCCGTCGAAAGACGGAATCCAGAGGAGGGCATATGAAAAACCAACCCACCGTTTACATCATGGCCAGTAAAAGAAATGGTACCCTCTATGTCGGTGTAACCTCGGACCTCATCAAAAGAGTGTGGGAGCACAAAAACGGTCTGGCAGAGGGTTTTACTAAACGATACAAAGTCCATCATTTGGTATGGTATGAATTACACGAGACTATGGAGTCAGCTATTCAGCGGGAAAGACAGATGAAGGAATGGAAGCGAAAATGGAAGCTCGGGCTGATCGAGAAGATGAACCCGACATGGAAAGACTTGTACGATGACATTGTCGGGTAACGGATAAATGTGTTGGATTATAAAGGCAGAGGGGACAAAAAGCCACTGGATACCGGCGTTCGCCGGTATGACGGACAGGGCCACTGGATACCGACTGGAGTCTATCCCGTACACGATACGGGACCGGTATGACGGACAGGGACACTGGACACCGGCTGGAGTTTATCCCGTACACGATACGGGACCGGTATGACGAAAAAAAGAAAATTGAACCGGATTCCTGCTTCCGCGAAAATGACACGCGTGGGTATTTGTTGCAACGAAGTTGGTTGGGAATCAAGGTTTCTGTAGTCGTACATGCTACCCAAAAAATTTATTGTGAGACAGATTCGAGTATCCTTAATAGATGAACTGGTATCAGTTAGACATTGAAGAGGTGTTCGAGAAGCTTGGTTCGTCCCAGGAGGGGCTGAGCGAATCCGAGGCGAAGGATCGGCTTGCCACGCACGGGCCGAATGCCCTCGCGGAGGAGGAGCGGATCAGCAGGCTCGCGATCCTCCTCCACCAGTTCACCAGCCCGCTCATCTATATCCTCCTCATCGCGGCTGCCGTTACGTTTCTCCTCGCGGAATACATCGATACGGCGGTCATCCTGAGCGTGGTCGTGCTCAACGCGGTCATCGGTTACCTCCAGGAGTATAAGGCCGAGCAGAGCGTGAGGGCGTTGAAAAAGATGGTGGTGCCAAAGGCGCGCGTCCTGAGAGATGGACACGAGAGGGAGATACACAGCGAGGAGCTCGTTCCGGGCGATATCGTACTCCTCGCCTCCGGATCGAAGGTGCCCGCCGACGTGAGACTTTTCCAGTCGCTCGAATTGAGGGTGGAAGAGGCGATGCTGACCGGCGAGTCGGTTCCCGCGGAAAAGAACGCCCTTCCCATTCAGGCAGCGAATCTGACGCCGGGGGATCAGGCGAACATGGCCTTCATGGGAACGATCGTCGTGAGCGGCAGAGCGAAAGGGATCGTCGTCAACACTGGTAAATCGACGATGTTGGGGACGATCGCCGAGGAATTGAAAGAGGTGCGTCCCGTCAAGGCCCCCATCCAGGAAAAGATCGACAGATTTTCGAAGCAGATCGGTCTGCTCGTCCTCGGGGCCTCTGCCGCGGTCTTTCTCTTCGGGGTGCTCACCGGAGAGAGTATCAAGGACATGTTCATGACGGCGGTTGCCGCCGCCGTCGCGACGGTGCCCGAGGGGCTTCCGATCGTGGTGACGATCGCCATGGCCGCCGGGGTCGCGCGGATGGCGAAGCGGAATGCCATCATACGGAACCTCCCGACGGTCGAGACGCTCGGCAGCACGACCGTCATCTGCACGGACAAGACGGGCACGCTTACCAAAAATGAGATGACCGTCCAGCTCGTCTACGACGGCGAGCACACGTACGAGATAACCGGCAGCGGGTACGAACCGAAGGGCGAGATCCTCCACGAGAAGATGCCGGTGGAACCGCACGAATTGGAAACACTGCTGCACGTGTTCCGCATAGGCTTGCTCTGCAACGAATCCGAGATCTACGAAGAGGACGGCCAGTTCAAGGTCGACGGAGACCCGACCGAAGGGGCGCTCATCGTCTCGGCGATGAAAGCGGGCCTGAAGCCGGAGGAGGAGAGAGACAGATATCCGAGGCTCGGCATCATCCCGTTCGAATCGGAGAGGGGCTACATGGCGACGCTCCATGAACACGAGGGCAAGAAGATCATCTTCGCGAAGGGCGCGGTCGAAAAGCTCCTCGGCATGTGCACCGCCTGCCTCATCAGCGAACATCTCATCCGGAAGGATTTCATGAGGTTCGCGGAGACGCTCGCGAGACAAGGACTCAGAGTCCTCGCACTGGCGTTCAAGGAGATGCCTGACGATACGACGGAGCTGACGCACCACGATATCGAGTCCGGACTCATCCTCGCGGGATTGCAGGGCATGATGGATCCGCCGAGGGAAGAGGCGAGGCGGTCGATCGACGGGTGCAGGCGGGCGGGGATACGGACGGTCATGATCACGGGCGATCACGCGATCACCGCGAAGGCGATCGGCAAACAACTGGGCATCGCGCAGGAAGCGTCGCACGTCGTGACGGGGCCGGAACTCGACGCAATGGGCGATGACGAGCTGTTCAGGAAAGTTCAGGAGACGACGGTGTATGCGCGCGTCGCCCCGCGGGACAAGCTCCGCATCGTTCAGCAGCTCAAGAAGCACGGCGAGGTCGTCGCCGTGACGGGCGACGGCGTCAACGACGCCCCGGCCCTCAAGGCGGCGCACATCGGCGTCGCGATGGGGAGGACGGGTACGGACGTCGCGAAAGAGGCGGCGGACATGGTCGTGGCGGACGATAATTTTGCGAGCATATTCCACGCGGTCGAAGAGGGGCGCGTCGTATTCGAGAACATCAGGAAGGTGATCTTTTTCCTCATCCCGACCGGCGTTGCCGCTATTCTCTCCATCGTCATCTCCCAAGCGCTGAATCTTCCCCTCCCCTATCTCCCGTCGCAGCTCCTCTGGATCAATCTCGTGACGAACGGCCTGCAGGTGCTTGCCCTTGCGTTCGAGCCGGGTGAGGAGGGGATCATCGATAAACCGCCGAGACCGCCGCGGGAAGGACTCATGTCGAGGCTTCTCGTCGAGAGAACTCTCCTCGTCGGGTGTATCATCGCCGTCGGCGTCATCGCGAACTACGTTCTCGCGTTGCGTTCAGGAGACTCTCCCGAACAGGCGCGGACCGTGGCTGTCACGACGATGGTATTTTCCCAGTTTTTCCAGGCGTGGAACTCGAGGTCCGAGACACAATCCGTTTTCCGCATGGCTCCGATGAGCAATCCTTTCCTCTTTTACGGCATGCTCGCCTCCGTCTTTGCTCATCTCGCCGTCATCTACGTGCCCGCTCTCCAGTGGGTATTCAGAACGGTCCCCCTGTCCATGATCGAGTGGGGAGAGATACTGCTTGCGTCGATGACGATCATTGCCGCGGTGGAGGTCGATAAATGGGCAAGGCGAAGGAAAGCGAACGAACTTAAAAAAGGAGTGGTTCAATGAAATGGGTTTTTATTGCGTGCCTGCTCTTATTCTCGGCAGGAGCAGCATCTGCATACGAACAGCCGAAGTACGAGGTCGTCAAGAAATACGACGGGTTCGAATTGAGGCGCTATGCTCCCTACGTCGTAGCCGAGACGGTCGTGTCGGGGAGCTTCGATGAGGCGGGCAACACGGCCTTCAGAATACTGTTCCGCTATATCTCGGGAGGCAATGTGAGGAAGACGGGAATCCCGATGACGGCGCCCGTCCAGCAGTCTCCGGCGGGTGCGGGAGAAAAAATACCCATGACGGCTCCCGTCGAGATGACCCCTGACGGGAAGACAGCGGGTGCGTATGTGATCAGCTTCGTCATGCCCTCCGCGTATACGCTCGACACTCTGCCCGTACCAGCAGACCCGCGCGTCAAACTCCGGGAGGTGAAGTCGAGGCTTGTCGCAGCGCGAAGATATTCGGGGACATGGTCGGAGAAACGGTACAGGGACAACGAAACCGCGCTCCTCGAAGCCGTAAGGGCCGCCGGTCTTGCCATAGTCGGCGACCCGATTTTTGCCCGGTACAACTCGCCCTTCACTCCGTGGTTTTTACGGAGAAACGAGGTCCTCGTGGAAGTCAAAGAAGAGCGGGATGTCCGATAGGCATCAGCAGATCCCGAAGGCTCTGTTATTGTTCGCTCGCTTCTGAAGTTCTATGAATCGGATCCTCATATCCACGCGTGGGGTCGAGTCCTGAATCTTGATATGTCCGGGTGTCGGATGAAACGACCCCTATTCGAAGAGGATATTGATGTCGCCGAACGTTGTCTGCTCGGGAAACTCGAAGAACAATCTATACCCTTCGGGCTACACTGCGGGATGAAAGAGTATCTTCGGAACGAACATCAGGCGAGTAGAATGTCGAGGAGCCTCTCCAGTTCTTCGAGGGAGTAGAATTCGATCTCTATTTTGCCTTTCTTGCCCCGCTGGACGATTCTCACCTTCGTCCCCAGTCCTCTGATCAGTTTCTCCTCGAGCGACGCGATCTGCGGGTCCTTGCCCGGTCTCTTCTTTGGTGCCGCAGATAGTCTCTTCGCGAGCAGTTCGGCCTCCCTCACGCTCAGACCCTTTTTGATTATGGTCCGCGCGGCGTCGATCTGCTGGGCCTTCCCTTCGAGGGAGAGGATTGCCTTCGCGTGGCCCATGCTCAAAGACCCGTTGTAGATGCTCGATTTTACCTCCTCGGGGAGCTTCATGAGCCTGAGGTAATTCGCGACGGTGGCGCGTTCTTTCCCGACGCGGTCGGCGAGTTCCTCCTGCGTGAGGTTGAATTCGATGATGAGCCTGCTGAACGCCTCGGCGGCTTCCATGGGGTTCAGATCTTCTCTCTGGAGGTTCTCGATGAGCGCGATTTCGAGAGAATCCCTCGTTGGGACATTCTTGATCAGCGCGGGTATTTTCTTGAGACCCGCGAGAGACGCGGCCCTCCACCGTCGCTCGCCCGTGATGAGCCGGAAGCTTCCATCGCCCACGCGGGAGACGATGACGGGCTGAAGAATTCCTTTTTCCTTTATCGAGGCGGCGAGTTCTTTCAGGGACTCGTCGCGGAACGTCTTGCGCGGCTGCTGGTCACCGGGGAATATACGGTCGATATCGAGATAAATGACTTCCTCGCCCTTTTCCGGGATGAGGGCCTCAAGCCCTTTGCCGAGTGCCGTTTTCATTCAAAACCTCTTTCGCGAGCGCCAGATAGCTCTGCGCTCCCTTTGAGCGGATGTCGTAGAGAATGACCGGTTTCCCATGACTAGGCGCTTCTCCGAGCGTGACGTTTCTCGGGATCATCGTCTCGAAGACCGCGTCGCCGAAATGTTTCCTCACCTCCGCCGCAACCTCGTGCGCGAGATTGTTCCGCGAGTCGAACATCGTGAGGACGATGCCCTCGATCTCGAGGCCCGGGTTGAGCAAACTCCGCACCCGCCGCAGGGTTCCCGTCAAAAGGCCGAGCCCCTCGAGGGCGTAGTATTCGCACTGCACGGGGATTATAACAGAATCGGCGGCAACAAGTGCATTCAGGGTCAGCAATCCGAGCGAAGGCGGACAGTCGATGAAGATGTAGCGGTACGTTTCTCTCACCGGTTCGATCGCGTTGAGGAGCACCTGCTCTCTCCCTTCCTGCGCGGCGAGTTCGACCTCGACACCGAGAAGGTCGATCGACGACGGCACGATCGCGAGGTGTTCCATGCAGGTCTTCCTCGTCGCCATCGCAATTTCGCACCGACCGGTAAAGACGTCGTAGAGACTGTAGTCGAGCGACCTGCGGTCGATACCGAGAGCGGATGTGGAGTTCCCCTGCGGGTCGGTGTCCACGATGAGAATATCTTTCTCGGCGAGTGCGAGCGACGCGGCAAGATTGACGGCGGTCGTGGTTTTCCCCACGCCGCCCTTCTGGTTCGCTATGGAAATGACCTTCCCCATTCCCTATGGCAGGGAGGTCCATCCCCCGTTCGAGGGGCGTCCCAACTCAGGCAACATTCAGTTCTTTCTTCAGCCAGTCGCGCAGTTCGCCCTCAACCGGGTAAATGCCTTTGAGCTGGCAGACCGGCTTTTCGAACTTCTCGGGGAGTTCGAATTTCGCGAGTTCGACGGCATCCTGTGAATTTCTTTTTATCAGGTAGATATAGTACGGCCTTTCCCAGCAGTTGACGACGAAATAGACGGTGAAATCGCTCTTTGAACTGACCGTGTGACGGCGTCCCTCGCCCGGCGTCCATACGTTGCCCCACTCCAGGTACAAACGCACGGCCATTTCAGGTGTCATGTCCCAATCGATCGAATTGATCAACGCCCGGTCCTTTTTCAGCTCATCGAGGGTCAACATGCTCGTTCTCCTTCCCGGTTTCCGATAGTTTTCTCAAAAAGTTACCGCTCTCTTCTCTGCTTCGTACGGCTCGTGCATGCGTTCCCCATTACACTATCAAAAGGCGTGAATGTTAATCAACACAACCGCCGGTCTCCGTCTTCCATCCCGGTCTCTGTGATATAATTCTTTCACGAAAAGGGGGTGGCATCCTTGAAACACAACCTCGCACTGCTCATCTGCATAGTGTGTATAACGCTCTTGCCCGTTCTCGGAACGGCGGAGGGAGAGGAGGCTTCGACTATGTCGATCGTTAAGGACATTCATTGGCTGGGGCACGATACGTTCAAGATCGTGGGCGAGAAGATTATCTACACCGATCCCTTCAAGATCAAGAAGAAAGACACGGCGGACATTATCCTCATCACCCACGAACATTTCGATCACTGTTCGCCCGAAGACATCAAGAAGGTGCAGGGTGAGCGTACGGTCATTGTCGCGACGGCCGATTGCGCGAAGAAGGTAACCGGTACGGTGAAGACGGTGAAGCCCGGCGACAAGATAACCGTCGAAGGGATCGAGATCGAAGCGGTGCCGTCGTACAACACGAACAAACAGTTCCACCCGAGGGCGCAAAACTGGGTCGGCTACATCTTCACGGTGAAAGGCCAGCGCATCTATCTCGCGGGCGATACGGACTATATCCCCGAGATGAAGACCTTCAAAGCGGACATCGCGCTCCTCCCCGTTTCGGGCACGTACGTGATGACGGCGGATGAAGCGGTCAAGGCCGCGCTCGATATCAAACCGAAGATCGCTATTCCGATGCATTACGATTCCATCGTCGGCTCGAAAGACGATGCGAAGAGATTCGCCGACGCGCTCAAAGGCAAAATCGAAGTCGTGATCCTGCCGGAAGAGTAGGCGTGGACGTCGAATCAATCAGGTCAGGGATCAGGGGGCTGATCGGGAAGGAACTCCTTTTTTTCGATGCAGTCGGATCCACGAACACGGTCGCTCTTTCGCTGACCGAAGACGCCGAGGAAGGCACGGTTGTTCTCGCGGATTACCAGGAAAAGGGGAGAGGACGATTCGACCGACCGTGGGTGTCCCCGTCGGGCGTCAATATTTACATGAGCGTTCTGCTCCGCCCCTCGATCGAACCCGATGAGGGGCATTTCCTCACCCTGTTCTCTGCCGTCGCCTGTGCGCACGCGCTGAGGGAGACGACGGGGCTTCCGGTCGCCATCAAGTGGCCGAACGACCTGATGGTTGCCAACAGAAAGCTGGGCGGTATCCTCACGGAGGTCAGGATAAACCATCGGGACATCGTTCTCGCCGTTATCGGGATCGGAGTCAATATAAATATGGAAATCGCTGACTTACCCGAGCCGCTCCGTCGGACGGCGACATCGGTCATACACGAGACCGGCCAGCATGCGAAACGCGAGCCGGTCATTGCTGGGATCCTCAACCACCTGGATTATTGGTACGGGTACCTGAAGCGGAGAGCGGGCCTGGCGATCATCGACGAGTGGAAGCGCCTCACGTCGACCCTCGGCAGAACGGTCATCGTGACGAGAGGGAGCGAGACGTACACCGGCCTCGCGGAGGAGATGGATGAAAAAGGCGGACTGATCGTTCGCCTCCCGACCGGCGAGAGAAGGAGGCTCATTTCCGGCGATCTCTCGCTCGCTGAGTAGATGCTCCTCGCCCTCGACATTGGCAACTCAACGATTAAATTGGGTTTTTTTAAGGGACGCGTGCTCGCCGTCGAGACCCTGCCCACGCATCCGATCCTGCGACCGTCCCGTTACACGGCGCTCCTGCGTACCCTCGTTCGTCAAAAAAATATAGACAAACCGCCGGAGGGAATTATAATATCTTCTGTCGTGCCGGGCCTTACGGTCGCGTTGGGACAGGTAATGGAGAATCTTTTTTCCCTCAAGCCTTTCGTCGTCGATCATACGTGCGAGACCGGTATCAGCATCGATATTCGGCATCCCGCTTCGCTCGGTCCCGACAGGATTGCGAATGCGGTTGCCGCCGACGACCTTTTCCGGCGCCCCGCCGCGGTCGTCGATTGCGGAACGGCGACGACGCTCAGCGTGACGGGACGGACGAGCAATTTTATCGGCGGAGCGATATTGCCGGGTATCGGCTTGATGAGCGAATCGCTCGCGAAAGGAACAGCCCGGCTTCCCGGTGTTACGATGGAACCGCCGACATCGGCCCTCGGTCGAGATACGGCTGAATGCATCCGTTCGGGGATCTTCTACGGGACCGCGGGAGCGGTCGAACGGATTATCGGACAGATCGAGAAGGAGACGGGGCTTCGCCTGAAGATTGCCGTGACGGGCGGTGCCGGGCAGATCCTCTCGCGCTTCCTCACGCGGAGGCACAGGTTCTTTCCATTTCTCACTCTCCGTGGACTGAGAGTCATCTACGCGAGGAACGTCCGTGCATGAGTTGAGAAAAGACATCCTCCTCGGGAGATGGGTCGAAGTTCTCTCTGAATCCCTCGCCCCTTCCGACTATAAACTCCCCCCCGAGAACACCCCGGAAGAAGAGAGCTGCATCCTCTGCCCGGGAAGGGAACACGAACTTCCCCCGGAGATTTCTTCGATCCGCAGGCCTGGTGGCGGCGGGTGGTGGGTGCGGGCGATTCCGAGCTTCAAGCCGATGTTCCAGATCGAAGGAGACCTCGGGAGGAGGGGGGTCGGAATTTACGACAGAATGAACAATATCGGCGCCAACGAAATATTGATCGAGTCTCCGGAACATGTGACAAGACCGGAAGATATGGGATTGGACCAGATGGTGCGGGTCATCAAGCTGTATCGGGATCGCATCGCAGACCTCGAGAAGGATTCGCGGCTCAGGTACGTCCTGATTTACAAGGATTCCGGGAAGAGCGCAGGAGGGGTATGGTCGCACCCGGTTTCGCTGCTCATGGCGACGCCGGTCATCCCGAAGACGGTCAAGGACGAACTCGATAACGCCAAACAGTACTTCGCCTACAAGGAGCGGTGTGTCTTCTGTGATATAATTAACGAAGAATTGCGGGTGGGTGACCGGGTTATCCTCGAATCGAAGCACTTTGTCGCCTTTTGTCCGTATGCAGCCCAGTTCCCGTTCGAGGTCTGGATTATTCCCAAGAGGCACTCGTGCGCTTTTCATGAAATTGTGCCCGACGAGGTGGAAGACATGGGGTACATTCTCATGTCCGTTTTGAAGAAATTGAGGAAGATCTTCGGGAATCCGCCGTTCAACTATTTTATCCATACCGCGCCGAACATGGTGCCGCGGCGGAACCACTGGCATACGCTCGGGGAGGACTATCACTGGCACCTCGAGATCATGCCGAGATTGATCACAACGAGCGGGTTCGAATGGGGGTCTGGATTTTATATCCTTCCGACATCGCCCGAAGACGCTGCAAAATACTTAAGGGAGGTAGGATAATGGAGATCAAGAGTATTCTTTTCCCGACAGACTTTTCCGAAGGGTCGGCTCAGGCCCTGCAGTTCGCTGTGGACTTGGCGAAGCGCTACGGAGCGAAGCTGTACGTCGTCAACGTGATCTACGACGTCGTGAAAGCGACAGGGTGGTACGTCCCTCACGTATCGCTCGACAAGATGTACGACGATATCCGCGAAGGGGCGAAGAAGGAGCTCGAACGGTTCGGCGTCGAAGAGTTATCCGGAATGAAGGATTTGGAACGCACCATACTCACAGGAGTGCCTCATGAGGAAATAATCAATTTCGCGAAAAATAACAAGATAGACCTCATCGTCATGGGTACGCACGGCCGGAGAGGGGTCGACAGAATCCTCTTCGGAAGCACCGCGGCACAGGTCGTGCGGTTTGCGCCATGCCCGGTTCTCACCGTGAGGCTCCCTGTTTATTAGCCGTCATTTCGGGGTGACGAGGGGAGATTTGTCGCTATGCGGGTATACCTCTCGGAAAATGCGTTCCTGGACCTCCTCCTGAGTTCCGCCGAGGTATACAAGAAGGAGTGTTTCGGCTTTCTTCTTGGGTACAGACTCGAAGATCGGTTTATCGTCGAACACACGTTCAGCGTACAGACGGCGAACAGGAGGCATCGGGGTGTCGAATTCAACCGGAAAAATCATAAGAAAATGGAGCCGATCCTCGCGCGATTCAGCAAACTCCAGAAAATAGGCGACTTCCATTCGCACACGCAGTTCGGTCCGACCAAGGGCATCGCTTCCCCGAGTGAAGAGGATATCAACAGCATGGTGAAAGACAATATTTACCTTATCGTCGCTATCAATAACAACGAGAAGACATTACCCTGGGGAGAGAATAGAGACGGGACGATTTCGGGTTCCGTCGGCGACTTCTTCTTCAAGATATCAGCGCATTTTCTGAACGGAGATTCCTCAGCAAAGCGGGCGGTCATTCACTGCCCGTTCCCACCGGGGTTCTGAGATGTGACGTCGACCTCACGCTCGGGGGGCCGTGCTTCTCTCAGCACCTTTCCCCATCCGGAACCTCGAAATACTCGAGACGGTGTGTCTCATCGTCCCCCGATCATTCGAAAAATCGATGATGTCCACGCGCCGCGTCCTTTGATCCTCCCTGATGGGCGTTCTCTCTATGAATCGACCGACGGCATCGACAAAGAAGCATGATGCGCTGGTAATCGTCATCGGTGGCGGACCGGCGGGGAGCACCGCCGCCCGGCTTCTGGCGACACACGGTCTCGACGTGGTTCTCGTGGAGAAAAACCTCTCGTTCAAGAAACCTTGCGGCGGCGGGGTCGTCATGAGTGCCTTCGAGGAGTTCGACATCCCGAAGGGCGTCATAAAGAGGGAAGTGAGAGCGATCGAAATCGTATCGCCGGGTGGGACCGTGCTGGAGATCCCGTTGAATGGTGGCGGCCTTGCCATGGTCGATCGGAGGGAATTCGATGCAGCCCTGAGGAGAGAGGCCGAGGCGAAAGGAGCGCAGATTCTCGAGGGCGAATGTCTGCGCGTCGAACAAGGGCGGACGGTTTCGGTCTTCGTCAAATCGGGTGAGACCGTCCGTGAACTGACGGCGGAATGTGCCATTGCCGCAGACGGTGTCAATTCTCGGATGAGAGCGGCGGTGGGCGTGAAGCCCAATAAATCTTTTTTTACGATGTCGGCTTTTGTGCCCGACCACCATACGGAACGTTGTGAGTTCTGGTTCGGCGCGGCTCATGCCCCGCGTTCGTATTCCTGGGTCTTCCCCGCGCAGGGGGGGAGCGTGATCGGCACGGCTACGACGGAACGTGGAGACATCCTCTCCCTGTTCGAGAGATTCAGAGAAAGAAGGGGGATACGCAAAGAAAGTGCGAAAGAATTGTATCGCATACCGCTCTGGTCAGGAGATCTCTATCGAAGGGGGAACATCCTCTTCGCTGGGGACGCAGCCGGGCATGTCATGCCGCTGACCCACGAGGGGATTTACTACGCCATGAGGGCGGGGGTGCTTGCCGCGGAGGCGGTTATCAGCGGCGATCTGGGCACGTATGAAAAAAGGTGGAAAAGCGCCTTCGAGAAAAGGTTCATCCTTATGGCTCATCTCGAACGGTATTTTTTGAAGGATGATGCTTCGGCGGATAGGCTCGTCGAACTGCACAGGAAGCCCGACATTCAGGCGGCATCTCTGAGACTGTGGTTAAGAAAGGAGAGAGGGGCGAAACCTTTGCGCGACTACATGCGCCTCTTTAAGGAATTCATCCGTTGAACCTCGAACGTTTTCTGATTTATTCGTTCTTTCTGCATGCCCTCCTGGTTGCGGCGCTCGTCACGGTTGTCTCTCCTGACAACAGACAGGCGGGAAGCCGCACGTTCGAAACGGTGCTCGTATCGCCGGAAGAGGTCTTCAAGGGTCTGCAGCGCGAGGCCCCGCCCGTTCGCGTGCCGAACCCCCCCTCGATTTCACGATCCTCACCCCGCCAATCAACGCGCCAGCCTTCTATCGGGCGGTATATTCCCGAGGCGTCGAACACCGCCCCCCCCTTCAGTGGGTCTCCAGAGGAACGACCGGGAAAAAGCGAGAGTGATGGACGCGGAGGGCACGCGAAACCCGAGCAGCAGACGATTCCTCAGCATGGGATGAGAGAGAAGCTCTTCGACCGTGGCGTGATCGGCGATGTGGCGAAGAGGAATGTCGACAGAGAAGCGCGCGAGAGGACGTTCACGTTCGACACGAAGGAATTCCGTTATCTCGTCTATAACCGTCGCCTCAAGGAGCGCATCGAGAGCATCTGGGTGTACCCACGGGATGCGGCAGCGCGCGGCATCTACGGAGATCTCGTCATCAGATTCACGATTCTCCGGAACGGCGAACTCGGTGCCGTTGAGCTGGTGAGAACGTCCGGCTACAAGAGCCTCGATGACGCGGCGATCAAAGCGCTCTATGATGGCGCTCCCTACTGGCCGCTCCCGAAAGAGTGGGGGCTCGACGCCTACACGATCGAAGGGTTTTTTATTTACACCCTCTACGGATACTACATCATGTGAAGGAGGATGATATAATAGGGGCAATTGCAAGGATCGATCAATGAAACCTCGTTTATACCTGAGGGTTGGTGATACCGTGAGACATCTCTACCACGGAGCGTGGGGACAAGGACACGTCGTGGAGGAGAAGCATTCGGTCCTTCCGGGAGGAACCTGCCTCGTGAGGATTCTGTTCGAGGACGGCATCGAACGGTCCTTCATCAATGATCTTGATAGCGAACTCTGTTGCTACTACGCCGGCGTAAGGATTTATAGATTTTTTAAGAATCAAGTGAAGTTATTAGTGTAACACTTCATTTCTTAATGAATTTTCTTGACAAAATCCTGGGAGAGTGGTTTAATTTTTTCGATGGCACCATTTTCCTGTCTCATCGAGAAGGCGTCGCCGGTTATCCTCGTTGTCGATGATCTCCAAACGAACATAGACCTCCTGCGCGCGATTTTTGCGAAAGAAGGCTTTACGGTCCACGGCGCGCTCGATGCGGCGGCCGCGCTCAAGACCTTCGACGAGCAGCATGTCGATCTCGCCGTCGTCGACGTCATGATGCCGGGGACGGACGGCTTTGCCCTCTGTTCGATGCTGAAGCAGAAAGCGGGAAAACGATTCTTCCCCGTCATCCTCCTCACCGCTCTGTCGGACAGGAACAGCAGGATCAAAGGGCTGGAGTCGGGTGCCGATGACTTCATCAGCAAACCGTTCGATACGCTCGAGCTTCTCCTCAAGATACGGTCTCTCCTCAAGTTGAGGGCTCTCCAGGACGAACTCGAACACTCGGAGAACATCATCCTCACGCTCGCCGTTGCGATGGAGGCACGAGACCCTTATACGAAGGGGCATTCGACGCGCGTGAGCAAACTCTCCGTGGACTTCTCGACATTTCTCGGCCTCTCGGAACCGGAAAAGGAAGAGATGCGGAAAGCGGGCATTCTCCACGACATCGGGAAAATTTGCCTCAGCCAGACGATCCTCCGCAAACCAGGGCCTTTGACCGAAGCGGAACAGGAGATGATCAAGACGCACGCGCTTCTCGGCGAAGATCTCTGCAGACCGCTCGTTTCGATGCGGAGGATTCTCCCCGCGATCCGGCATCACCACGAGCGCTGGGACGGCCGCGGATTTCCGGACGGTTTGGCCGGGCGCGATATTCCCCTCATGGCCCGCATCCTCGCGATCGTCGATTCGTTCGACGCGATGGTGTCGGTGCGACCGTATCGAGACCGCCGGTCCGTTCGGGCGGCACTCGAGATCATGAGTGGTGAAAAAAACGCCGGGCAGTGGGATGCGGAACTGCTCGGATACTTTCTTCGGATGATGAGTCCCGTGGCGGAACAAGGATATCGGGTCGATGCTTAGGGTCGCGATCGCCGGCGGCACCATCGGTGCCAGTGCGATGATCTCGCTGCTCAGGGGAGATGCGAATATATCGATCACCGGCGTTTACGAGAAGAACCTCGATACGCCGGGCGTCATACTGGCGAAGAAGTGGAAGATCCCCGTCTTCGACGACGTGCCTTCGCTCTGTTCCTCGCGTCCTGAAATGGTCATCAACGTCACGGGGGATGCTGATCTGAGCGAGCGGATTCGCGCTCTCTCCGGGAACAAGATAGAGGTCATCGAAGCGATCGGTGCGCGGTTCCTGTGGGAACTCATCGAGAAACAGAAACGGGCGCGCATCGAAGCGTTCAGGTCGCTCGAAAACCAGCGTGTCATTTTCGGGCTCTTCTCTCAAGTAAGAGAGAACGATCGTTTGCCTGAATTTCTCGATCTCTTCCTCGAAAAAGCGACGGCCCTCATCGAAGTGCCCGGGGGAAGCATCGTCCTCGTCGAAGGCGGTCAGATGAGCGTGCTCGCTCGCAAAGGAATGATCGTGCCGGATGAACTCGCGGGATTGCCCATACCTGCAGAGGTGGTCGAGTCGATCGTCATAAAAAAAGAGGTGCTCGCGATCAACGACACGCAGGATGCCGAACAGTCTGCCGTTCTGCCGCGGCCTGTCGGAGGGGAAATCCGCGGGTTTTTGGCGTGTCCTGTGGAGCTTGGGGAGACAGATGCCGCGCTCCTTTTTCTCTGTGACCAGAAGCCGCGGGCGTTCACTGAACGGCACAAGAGCACCGGCCGCCTCCTTGCGGGAGTGCTCGGGATCGCCCTGGACCGCTCGGCCCTCTTTAGGAAGATAGACACATTGAACCTCCGGATGCGAGAACTCATGCAGAAGATAGACGAGAAGACGAGGGAAGTGGAGGAGATCAAAGACACCCTGGAGAAACAGGTGACCGCGCGAACCGGGCAGCTCGAAAAAATCAACAGGGAACTCGAGTACGCAAACCAGTTGAAGGCGCGCTTTATCGCGAGCATGAGTCACGAACTCAGGACACCGCTCAATTCGATCATCGGTTTTTCGGATGTGCTCCTCGACAGAACGTTCGGCGACCTTTCCGAAAATCAGGAACGATACATTAAAAACATCCACACAGCGGGCATGCACTTGCTGGAGCTGATCAACAATATCCTTGATCTCGCAAAGATCGAATCGGGAAAGTACGAAATGGCGTACGAGACGTTTCGGGTGGTCGATGTGCTCGAAGAAGTGGTGAATACGATGAAGCCTCTTTCGGATACGAAGGGGATAGAAATCTTTACGGCGGTACAAGAAGGAATCCATACGATGACGGCGGACAGGGTCAAGCTCAAACAGATTCTGTACAACCTTCTTTCGAATGCCGTTAAATTTACGCCCGAAGGTGGCACGGTGAGTATTTCTGTCGCCCGGGAGGATCATCCGGAGGCGTTCTATTTAGTGCCTGCTCCCGGGCTCGAATTCGTGCGTTTTCGCGTGCACGATACGGGGATAGGAATAAGCCCTGAGGATACGGAACGGATATTCGACGAGTTTGAACAGGCCGACCGGTCGACTTCGCAGACGTTCGGCGGTGTGGGTCTCGGCCTCGCTCTGACGAGGAAACTCGTGGAGCTCCATGGGGGCACGATCACGGTGCGGAGCGCACCCGGCGAAGGGAGCACGTTCACGTTCGTCATCCCTTCCGCGTCGCCCGTTCCCGAAAAGCCGGTCAGGGAACCTTTTCGCACGGGGACGCTCGTCTTCCCCTGGACGAAGGAGGAGGCGTCGTTGATCCTCGTCGTCGAGGACGATCTCGCGACGGTGGAACTCCTCACCCTCCACCTGACGCAGGCCGGGTATAAGGTGGCGCACGCGTACAACGGTCAGGAAGCGATCGAAAAGGCAAAGAGCCTTCACCCATTCGCGATTACGCTCGATGTCCTCCTCCCCAGGAAAGATGGGTGGGAAGTCCTGCAAGAGCTGAAGGCGGATGCCGAAACATCGAATATCCCCGTCATCATCCATTCGATCGTCGATAACAAGGATCTCGCGTTTGCGCTCGGAGCAGCGGACTATCTCATGAAACCCCTCGATAAAGATGCCCTGATCAACAAGCTCAACGAGATTTCGGTGTCCCGCGGGAAAAAAGTGTTGCCGATATCCGTCCTTATCGTCGAGCCGGAGGATGACGTCACGAGGAGCTTCAAGGATGCGTTCGAATCGCAGGGGTTCCTCATCTACACCGCGCCGACGGGGAAACGGGGCGTCGAGTTAGCGTCCCTCTTGAGACCCGGCGTGATCCTCTTGAACTTCACCCTTCCGGACATGCTCGGTTTCGATGTCGTCAATGCGATCAAGGAAAATCCGTCGACGCGGGATATCCCCATATTTATCCTCTCGGAAAAGGATCTCTCGGTCGACGACAGAATGACGCTCGTCGGAAAGATCGAGCGGGTCGTTCAGAAATACGCCTTCGACACGAAGGAGCTGATCAGCCACATCAAGGAACTCGAACTCCTCTACCCGCGGAGAGCCGGGTTGATCGACGATCTCACGGGCGTCTTCAGCCATCGGTATTTCCATATTCGGCTGGCACAGGAAGTCGAGCGTGCCACACGGTACAAACTTCCCCTGAATTTACTGCTGATCGATCTCGACTTTTTCGATCAGTACCTGGAGAATCATGGGGCGCAGTACGGCAACATCGTGCTCAAGAAAGTGGCTGACTTATTGAGGAAGAACGTTCGGGGATCGGATATCGTCGTCCGGTACGGGGGGGACTCGTTCGCGATTATTCTCCCCAACACCGTCGTGACCGCCGCGCTTTCGATGAGCAATCGGTTCATTGCAATCATAAAGAATTATCCGTTCGTTCATGAGGATTCGCAGCCGAAGGGCCGTCTGACAGCGAGCATCGGCCTCACGTTCCTTGACGGCCAGTCGACGGAAGAGTTCATTCTCTGTGCCGAGAAGGCGCTCTCGCGCGCGGTGGATAAAGGGGGCGACAGGGTCGAGATTTACTCGAGGGAACAGCATGAGCCGGAAGAGGTCGAGCGGCACTGAGGTCTTTTTCGATGCCGTCGATAGCCCGATCGGCACCCTCTACCTCATCTGTGACGGGAGGCGTCTCTGCGGGATTGCGTTCGATCGACCCTCATCGCCCATTCGGAAGGGGTCTGCTTCTCCGGTGATCAAAAAGGAACTCGCGGAATATTTCGACAGCGGGCGGAGCGAATTCACGCATGAGGTATCGTTCAGGAGCGGCACCGCGTTCGAAAAAGCGGTCTGGAGCGCGGCGAGGGAGATCCCCTATGGGGAGACCCGCACATATAAATGGATAGCTGAAAAGATCGGGAAGCCCGGCGCGGCGAGGGCCGTCGGACAAGCCCTCAGCCGCAATCCGATCCCCATTCTCGTTCCATGCCACCGCGTCATCGAGTCGGACGGGTCTCTCGGCGGATATTCGGGCGGCGTCGAAAGAAAGCGTCGATTGCTCGACATCGAATACTACGTCACCTTATCGAGAGCGTCGACCCAGCAAAAAGGCGACGAGAAATCGTCGTAGCGTGAGAGGAAAGGATCACCCATGAACGAGATCGTTATATTCATAACTGCCCCGAAAGAAGAGGAAGCGGTCGCGCTAGCGCGCGGGCTTGTCGAGGCGAAGCTCGCCGGGTGCGTCAACATCGTAAAAAACATACGCTCCATTTATCGGTGGAAGGGTACAATCGAGGACGATCAGGAAGTCCTCCTGATCGCGAAGACGAAAAGAGACCTCTTCCCTTCCGTCGAGGCGAAGGTGAAAGAGATGCACAGCTACTCGGTTCCGGAAATCATTGCCGTGCCTATCATCGAGGGATCCCGGGACTACATCGGGTGGCTGAATGACGTCGTCGGGTGAAAGAGTGGTGATAACGGCCGCGTTCTATCAATTTTCTCCCGCATTCGGTCGTAGAGAGGACAATATCGACCGCGTCGCTGCTGCTCTGCACGAAATGAAGCTCGATCTCCTCGTCCTTCCTGAGTTTTTCGCCACGGGCTACCAATTTCTCTCGACGGCCGAAGTCGAGGCCCTCGCAGAGGAAATCCCGGCAGGATATACGACGCAGCGACTCGTCCGCATGGCGAGGGAGAGAGGGATGCATATTGTCGCCGGACTTCCGGAAAGAGAGGGGGATCGGTTTTTTAACAGTGCGATCATCGTGGGGCCGGATGGGTTTATTGGTTCATACCGTAAAACGCACCTCTTTTTCGAAGAGAAACTGTTCTTTGCGAGCGGGGATAGCGGCTTTCGCGTGTGGGACACCAAGATCGGTCGTATCGGTATCATGATCTGCTTCGACTGGTTTTTCCCCGAGTCTATGCGAATACTTGCGCTGAAGGGAGCCGATATCGTTGCGCATCCCGCCAATCTCGTGCTGCCGTACTGTCCCGAGTCGATGCCCGTGCGGTGCAGGGAGAATCGGGTTTACGCGATCACCGCGAACCGGACGGGGGTCGAGGAGCGGAGAGATGGATATCCACTCAGGTTTATCGGACAGAGCCGCATTGTAACGCCGGAGGGGGAAGTCGTCATTGCTACTGCACCGGATGAAGAGGTCCTCAGGGTTGCCGAAATCGAACCCGAAACGGCACGGAACAAGCGACTGAATCCATTCAATGATCTCTTTGCTGACCGGAGGCCGGAATTCTACCACGGCCTGATCGAACCGTTGCTTTGAAACCCTTTCTGTGGCCGCGAACGATCGCCGATGCCCGCGCAGCTCAGGAGCTTCTCAGGCACGACGTAAAGATCGTTCCGCTCAAGAAAAAGCCCCGCTTCGTGGCTGGTGTCGACGCCGCTTTCGCCGGAGATTGGATTATCGGCGTCGTGTGTGTCTACGACTATCGCTCGCTCACTCGTATCGATGAATCATGCACGACGATGAGGAGCCAGTTTCCGTATGTCCCAGGGTTTCTGAGCTTCAGGGAAGGTCCGGTGATAATGGATGCGGTGCGGCGACTATCGGTTCGCCCGTGCGTCTTCCTCTTCGACGGGCAGGGCATTGCGCATCCGCGAGGTTTCGGGCTTGCATCGCACATCGGCGTGCTCCTCGATACGCCGTCGATCGGATGCGCCAAATCGCGTCTCGTCGGTACGTACAAAGAACCCGCGGGGAAACGGGGATCGTGGTCTCCCCTCATTTTTCACGATGACGTCGTCGGCGCGGTGCTGAGGACGAAAGACAACGTAAGGCCCCTCTTCATTTCCCCCGGACACAGAGTGGATCTGGAGGGCGCAGTGAACGTGGTTCTGCACGGCACGACTCGCTACAGGATTCCGGAGCCGTTGAGGCGTGCCGATTACGTGTCGAAAAAAATCAAGAGGGAAATGATGCTCCGCCGTCGTGCACGGCGTAACGAGCAAGGAAGAATTCGCCCTATAGGTCTCGGACCAGCCGCATCGTTCGAACCGCGGCTACCCGTCGAAGATTAGCCACTCTGTTACCCTGGAGAGGTTGTTCAGCAGGTTAAATGGAGAGCCGCGACTATCTTCTTATCTTTGGGGAAGCGTTGCAGGATTTCGACGGCCTTCCCCGTCCGTTCGACGATGACCTGGATGCCTTTCGATTCGATATACGCGATGGTCTCTTTCGGTACTTTCAACACGCCGAGCGCGCCGGTCCCTATGACGAGACATTCCGGATGGGCGGCGATCGCATCCCTGATGTCGTCTACGTGAAGGGAATGTCCTTCTTTTCGCCACCAGCCGGCATCGACACGATCGGGGTAAATGATGACATCGGACGTGTAGGTAACGCCGTCAATGACAATTGTGCCCCATGAGTAGCGATCGATCTTCATCGCGCGTTCACCGTGTTCGGCGATGTATGGTATCGTATATATCGTATATATGGTACCACGTGGGAGTGTATAGGGTTCTGGTGTCCCTCCCGGACTTCAAATCCGGTGTTGCCTGTTACAAACGGGCAGGGTGGGTTCGATTCCCACACGCTCCCGCCAATCGTGAGCCGGAGACGTCCGGGTATCTCCTCTTTGCTGAAGACGCCCGTTCTTCATCGACGAGGTGATGTCCGCAGCAGTTTTTCGAGCCAAAGGTGCGTTTCGCTCGTGAAATACGGTGAGAAAGCGATAAAAGAGGCCGTTCTCGAGGTATGGAACAATCCAAATCCCGAGAGGGATTATGAAGTTTGTATCAGTTTTCCGGAGTTTACGTGCCTCTGCCCCCGATCAGGCTATCCGGACTTCGCAACAATCGACATTCGGTACGTGCCTGACAAGTATATCGTGGAGCTGAAATCCTTGAAGCTCTATTTGAACGCGTTCAGGGACAAGCCTGTCTCCCATGAACAGGCGACGAACATCATTTATTCTCGACTGTATTCGACGCTCAAGCCACGATTCCTCGAAGTGATCGGTGACTTCAATCCGCGCGGCAACGTGAAGACGATCGTGAGGGTAAGCTCTGAGAAGGAACGCGCTCGAACGGAAACGGTCCGTCGCACCGAAAAGTCACGACGCAGAGCTGCGACCTGACGCCGAGCGCTCTGACTCAGTTTCGACGATTCCCCTTCGCTCTTTCGATGAAGAGCTTCACTTTCTTTGGATCTTTTCTCCCCGGGTGCGATTCGACGCCGCTGCTTACGTCGACGGCATACGGTGAGACCCGTTGGACCGCTTCGGCGACATTGTCGGGTGTCAATCCTCCCGATAAGATAATGTTTCCGAATGGTTTTGCGTACGAGGCGATATCCCAGTTGAAGGTCCTCCCCGTGCCGCCATAGGCATCAGGAGTGTACGTATCGAGGAGGAATGCCGATACCCTACCCTGGTAGTCAATCAGGGGATCGAGGCTTTCAAGAGAACGCACGCGGATTGCTTTGATGACCTTGCAGGAGAAGGAGCACTGTGCCGGGGGTTCGTCGCCGTGGAGTTGAACGACGTCGATCGCGGTTCGGTGAATGATCTTTTCGATCTGTTCAGGGGCTTCATTGACAAAGACGCCCACCGTGGTGACGAACGGCGGAAGTTTACTGATAATAGTTGCCGCAGTATCTTCGGCAACGCAACGCGGACTCCCTTTGAAGAAGACGAACCCGATCGCGTCCGCCCCTGATTCGACCGCCGAGAGGGCGTCGTGGAGATTGGTTATCCCGCAAATTTTTACTCTCACCGGCATATCATTCTTCTCTCACCGTCTTCCCATGAGTTCGTCGATTTTCCGTCCGATATCTTTGGCACTCATCAAGGATGTCCCAATGAGCATCGCATCGATACCAAGATCCTCGAGGCTCTCTACGTCGCTTCTCTTGTCGATGCCGCTCTCGCTCACGACTATTGTGCCGGGAGGGATTTCGTTCTTCAATGAGAATGTCGTCGATATGTCGGTCCGGAGGGTATCGAGGTCCCGGTTGTTTATGCCGATGATGTCGCACGCGAGCGAGAGCGCCATCTCGAGCTCCGGGAAATCATGGACTTCGAAGAGAACCGAGAGGCCAAGTTCTCTCGCGATGTGGAGGTATTCCGATGCCTGATTTTTCCCAAGGATCGCAGCAATCAGGAGAATCGCGTCCGCGCCAAAAACTCTGGATTCGTAGAGTTGATACGCATCGATGATGAAATCTTTTCTCAGAATAGGTCTTGAACTTGTCGTCTTCACCTCCGAGATGTGGTCGAGGTTCCCCAGGAAAAAAAATTCTTCCGTCAGAACCGATATCGCGTCGACTTTTTTCTGTTCGTAAATCCGCGCTATTGTCTTTGGAGCGAAGATCTCCCGGAGGATACCTCGTGACGGCGAGGCTCGTTTGATCTCGGCGATGAGCCGTATGGATTCTCGAGGAGAACGCTTGATCGCGAGCGCAAAATCCCGCGGATCAGGCAGATCAGCGATCATCGCTTTAAGTTCCCTCAAGTGGAGTGCCGATTTCCGCTCTCGCAACGCTTCTTTTTTTCTCGCGACAATTGCCTGAAGAATGCCCATGCCCCGATATTACAGGAGCACTCCTCTCTTTTGCAAACACCGCCACGTTCGATTTGCTATAATCGTCCGAATGTCAGGGGATTGACGTGGACGAAAAGAAACGCATCGCGAAAGCAGCGAGTTTGATGTCTCTCGCAACATTTATCAGCCGAATTCTCGGCTACCTGAAGGACATGATTCTCGCGAGGTACTTCGGAGCGACGGGTGTCGCCGACACGTTCTTCGTCGCCTTCCGCATACCGAACCTTCTGAGGGAACTCTTTGCCGAAGGCGCTATGTCCTCGGCATGCATACCGGTCCTCACCGAATACCAGACAAAGCACGGTCGTGACGAAGCGAAACGCCTCGTGCGGATTGTCTTTACTTTTCTCCTCCTCGTCGTGGGAGGTGTCTGTTGCGTTGGGATGGTGTTCGCACCGTTGATTGTTCAGGTGATCGCGCCGGGCTTCCTGGGCACGCCGGAGAAATTCTCTCTGACGGTGTTTCTCACGCGCGTCATGTTCCCGTTTCTCCTCTTTATCAGTCTCGCTGCCCTCGTCATGGGCGCGTTGAATACGAGACGCATTTTTTTCATACCTTCGCTCGCTCCCGCAATGCTCAATATTTCCATCATCGCGTGTATTGTCCTCTTCGCCGCCCGCATGGAACCGCCGATTCTCGCTGTCGCCATAGGTGTCGCCCTCGGTGGCTTCGCACAGTTTGTTTTCCAGCTTCCTTCTTTTTTCCGGGCTGAGTATTCCCTGAGACCGAATGTCGGTTTCAGACACGAAGGGCTCAGGAAGATGGCGATCCTGATGATGCCGGCGACGATGGGGATGGCGGTTGCTCAGGTAAATATCTTCGTGAGCACGATCCTCGCCTCTTATCTCCCGGAAGGCAGTATCACCTATCTCTACTACGCGATGCGCCTCATCCAGTTTCCGATCGGCATTTTTGGCGTTGCCATGGGAATGGCGGTCCTGCCGTCTTTGTCCGAACACGCGGCGAGGAAGGATTATCGGGAAATGGGAGAAGATTTTTCATATGCGCTCAGACTGTTATTTTTCATCACCTTTCCTGCGATGGCGGGGTTGATAGCTCTGCGCGAACCTATTGTGCATATCCTTTTTCAGCGGGGACATTTCGACTATGAGGCGACGGTCGGGACGGCATACGCATTGCTCTTTTACGCGCCGGGTATCCTCTCGATCGTCGGCGTGCGCATTGTGACGGCCGGTTTCTACGCTATGCAAGACACCAAGACGCCGGTGATGATAGCTGCCGCCGCCGTGGGGGCAAATCTGGTCTTCAGTTTGATTTTGATGCGATTTCTTGGGCATGGCGGGCTCGCGTTCGCGAATACCCTCGCTTCTGCGTTGAACTTCGGCCTTCTCTTCGCTTATTTTCGGAGAAAGCTCTCGATTATCGACGGACGGCGTATTTTTTCGTCTGTTGCCAAGATTTTCCTCGCGTCGGCGGCGATGGGCGTTTTGGCCTGGGGGAGCTTTAAGGGGGTGTCATGGCGGACGCACGGCGATACGGCACAGAAGGTTCTGATCCTGGGGGGTACAATTTTCCTTAGCGGAGTAGTCTATATCGGGATCGCTCGTCTTCTCAAGAGCGAAGAGCTCAGATTTCTGACCAGTATGGTAAAGAAAAACATCGAACGTTGAAGGAAGGGAGGTACGATGATTGTCCATACATTTGTGGTTGGACCGCTCGAAAATAATTGTTTCATCGTCGCCGATGAGATCTCGAAAGAGTGTCTCGTGGTCGATCCTGCCGACGAACCCGACAGAATCCTCGAGGATATAAAGGAGCACCGATTGAAAGCGAAATATATCGCGTGCACGCATGCACACTTCGACCACGTCGGTGCACTTTCCGATATCAAGAGAGAGACGGGCGCCTCCATCCTGATCCACAGGGATGAGCTACCTATCTACCGCGATTCCGAGGTCCATGCGCGGATGTGGGGGTTTGATATCGATCCCCTGCCGGAGCCCGATATCTTTGTCGAAGAAGGGCAAGCACTCGATATCGGCAGCCTGCATTTTACGGTCCTCCACACGCCCGGACATAGCCCCGGAGGGATATGCATCTTCGGCGAGGGCATCGTTATTACTGGTGATACCCTTTTTGCCGGCTCCGTCGGCAGGACCGACTTGCCGGGTGGCGATATCCGGCAACTCAGGAGATCGTTTGCGCGGCTCCTCTCACTCCCCGGAGAGACGAGGGTTTTGCCGGGACATGGGCCTGAAACGACGATCGCACGTGAAAGAATCGAAAATTTCTTCAACGCGGAAATATGAATTTTGAGGATCCAATAGATTTTAGAATGCATTTTTTGGAGAAAAAGTACATTATTCGGAAATTTTGGTGTTTATCGGCAATTATTAGCCTAAATTAATCCATTATTGTGGTTTGACTATAAGGGGAAAAATGATATCCTATAGTTGAGCGGCGAGATAAAAGAGGCTTATTATTATTATTAATGTTAATGTTATTTAGGAGCTTCATACAGTTTTAATTTCTCCAAGTGCAAGCTGAAAAAAGGCTATGCTACTTGGTATAGCCTTTATTTTTCTCCGAGATCGACAGAGATCTTGACCGTTCTTTGAAAACTAAAAAGTAGGCCCTGTCAAGAGTTTCTTTTGAGAGTTTGATCCTGGCTCAGAACGAACGCTGGCGGCGTGCCTAACACATGCAAGTCGAACGGACCGGTGCGAA
>CAKZPA010000036.1 GCA_937138415.1 uncultured Nitrospiraceae bacterium
TCATCCCCCTTATCGTAAGGGGGAAAACTCCGAGAAGAGATTGCCGCGTCCCGCTTTCAGCGGGACTCGCAATGACACGGAAAAGCGAGGATGTGTCCCCAAAAACTCTCTATCTTCCTCCCCGCTCCTGTCTCAACTCGATGACCCTGCTCGCCACCTCTTCAATGGAACTGTTGGTGACGTCGATAATCTGTATCCCCGGAATTTGTTGAAATATCCTGTGGCTGTACTCGAGTTCCTTCTGGATGTACGTCACGTCAAGGTATTCACTCACGTGCACGTATTTCATCCGTCTCGCGCGTATGAACGCGAGCCTCTCCGGATCTATAGTCAATCCGATTTTCTGCATCTGAAGTGTAAAGACCTGATCCGGCGGCCTCATGCCCTCGATGATGGGAACATTCGCGACCTTCAAGGTATAGTTGCACGACAGATAGAGGCTCGTTGGCGTCTTCGATGTTCTCGAGACCCCGAACATGACGAGATCGGCGTCATGGATCGTATCCATTCCCTGACCATCGTCGTGTCTGAGGGTAAAGTCGATCGCCTCGGCGAGCAAGATGGACTGCTCGCTCACACGTCTGCGTCTTCCCGGAATAAACGTGGGCGTCACATTCCATACCTTGCCGAGCCTGTCCAGGTGAGGGCCGAGGATATCGATGCCGAGCAGCCCCAGGTTACGGAGTTCCAAACGGATCCAGCGCCTGAGATCGGGAGCAACGAGGGAATAGGTCACGATCCCGCCAACGGTCTTCGCGAGGTTGAGCACGGTCATGATCTGCTCTTTGGTCTTCGTGTAAGGGAATTTCTTGAACACCGGCTCGACTTCCGTGAACTGGAGGAGAACGGCGCTGATGACCATTTCCGCGGTAAACCCCGTCGCGTCCGAGACGATGAAGACGTGTACTTTCCTGTTCACGAGCGTTCTCCTTTCACCCTCCGCAAAGAATTCATTTCGAAAGTGAGCGGTGCGACCCGCGATGAAAGAACGTCTCCCGTGGCAACGCCCGCCCTTTTCAAACAGATCCCAGGGGTAGAGACGAACACCGCATGACCGGCCCGTCACGAAGACTCGACGAATCTCGAATCACACCCGTATTCCGTGCCACTGCCGAATGGGGTCCGTCGATTTCACGACGTGAACCCCGGCTTCGGCAAACCGGCGGAACGCCGCGTCGGCGCGCTCGCTGTAATCGACGACACCGGGTATGACGACGGGCGACGTGCAATCCTCGAGCAGGTAGACCTTACGGGCGAGGTCCCGATCGAAACGGATCTCCGAAAGGAGATCGTCGATCGTCCACGCGACGCAGTGGCTCTTCGCCTGTCCCGCGATGATGACGGCATCGAATGCCTTCAGCTTCGCCACGATCGCGCCGCTCTTTTCGCCGATTCGTTCACCGTCGGGGCCTTCGAGTACCTCAGGCCCTATGACCGAGTAGTGCTCCGTCAAGGGTCTGTCGCCTTTCAAAAAGAAATCCGGCTGGCTGCAACGCGCGATGGAATGGAAGAACACCGCTTCCTCGAAAGACGCGACGAGCGCGTGGCCGATCCCGCCGAGCATCGCGTGGTAAGGCCATATGGTCAGTTCGTATTTGCTGCTCTCTCTAAGCTTCCGGGCATAGCGGAGGAGGTGACGCTGACCGTAGTCATGGCTCACGCCGAGGCTTTTGCCGACCGCAGGATTGAATCTCCAGATACCCCGCTCGACATCTTCCACGGAGACGAGGGTAAACGGTGACGGGTGTTCCCCGTTTTCGTTGACCAGCCAAATGCTGTGGAAGACCTGCATCGCGCGATGCGTATCCATCGTCGGACATATCTCCGTGATGACACCGAGGTTTCGGTAGAGAAATTCACAGAGCCTCCGATTGTCATCGACGGCACCGGTCCCGGATTGTCCCCCCACGTACAGTTCGAATCCCGGAATGCAAAAGGTGTTCTGGACATCTATCGCGATCAGACAGATCCTGAAACGGTCGTCGGCGGAAGGGAGAATACGATGCTCCAGCCTCCACATTTCGGCCTGCCGCGCCACCGACTGATAAGGAACCCTCCAAACGGTGCCGACCCGTTCCTTATCGAACTGGGGCGGGACGGGAAGTTCTCTGCGTTCCATACATCCCCACCTTTCTCCATGCGGGAGTCTCGAAACCCGCCTTGAACTTCTCTCTCAGCGCGGCCTCGACTTCTTCAGGGACGTAGTCTCGCACGGAGCCGCCGAACGAGGCGACCTCTTTGATCACCGTCGACGTGATGAATCCATACTCTTCGCTCGGCATCATGAACACCGTTTCGATATCGTTGTCGAGGGACCTGTTCATGTGGGCCATCTGCAATTCAGTCTCGAAATCGGAAATTGCCCTCAGACCGCGGAGGATAGCCGAGCCCTTCTTCTTCTTGACGTACCGCACGAGGAGCCCGTCGAATGACTCGACCTTCACCTTCTCGATGCTCCTCACCGCGCGGTTAATGAGATCCAATCGTTCATCGAGTGTGAAGAGGGGTTTCTTCCTGTAACTTGGCGCGACGGCGATGATGACTTCGTCGAAGATGCGCACCGCCCTCTTGACGAGGTCGAGGTGCCCATTGGTGACAGGATCAAACGTTCCCGGATAGATCGCTCTTTTCATCGTCTTCCCTTTCCCGCTCCGCCTTTCCGTAGAATGTCAGCATGGTATCCCCATAGCGGTAGCGCTTCCGAAGGACGAGGCCCCCCACGTCCCCGGGCATCTGTTTCTTGAAAAAATGCTCGACGACGACGATACCGCCGTCCGGGACGAGTGCGCCCGACGCGAGCACCGGGAGTATCCTCTCGATCTCGCGGGAGTGGTACGGAGGATCGAGAAAAAAGATGTCATAGGATTGTCCCGCGACGGCTGCCCTCGAGAGAAATTCTTCGGCACGCTGAGGCATGATCAGCGCTCTGTCGGAAAAACCCAGATCGAGTGCACATTTCTTCATGCCCGCGATGAGGCGCCGGTCCGGTTCCACGAAGAGAGCGTGCGACGCCCCCCTCGAAAGAGCCTCGAACCCGACCGTCCCGGTTCCCGCGTACAGGTCAACGAAGGTCGCGCCCTCTATTTTCCCGCGCAGGATATCGAAGAGCGCCTCCCTCACCTTCGCCGAGGTCGGCCGGACTTTCCGTGCCCCGGGAGACCGCGTGAGGAGTCCTCGCGTCGCGGTGCGCCGCCCCTTCGCAATGCCGGCAGAGATTCTCATGTCCTATATTACACCACGACCTGAAGCGCGGGAAAGGAGACAACCGCAGATGGGGGAGATGTTTACGCGTTCAACGCGTGCATTCCGCGGGACAGTGAAACGACATCGTGCTCGAGCGGAAATGGAGAGTTGGTCCTACTCGATGATTCTCGGAACGCGGTAGAATTTCTCCGTCCGGGATGGCGCGTTTGCGAGTGCTTCCTCCCTCGGGAGCGAAGGCTGCACAACGTCGTCTCTCATCACGTTCTGGAGAGAAAGCACGTGCGAGGTGGGTTCGATGTCCTTTGTGTCGAGTTCGTTCAGCTTCTCCATGTAATCGAGGATGCTGCTCAACTGTGAACCGAACGTCTCTTTCTCTTCCTCGGAGAGGGCAAGCCGCGCCAGGAGTGCAATGTGTTCGATCTGTTCTCTCGCTATCTTCACGGAAACCGCCTAAATTTTTTCCAGGTTCGCGAACCGAACCGCCAGTCTCTTGATCCCGAAATTCGGGAAGTTTACCATGACCTTCTGATCATCGCCGTCCCCGTAGCAATCACGCACCACGCCGACGCCCCACGCGGGATGCTTCACCCTGCACCCGGCGCTATAGAGCGCGAAGCACCCGGCCGGCTTTTTGTCTTCCTTCTGGACGGCCGTGACCTTCACCGTGTGGTGACCGCCAATCTTGTCGACCCAGTTGCACCACTCTTTCGGTATATCCCGGAGGAAGCGCGACGGTTCCTGATCCTGCAACTTCGAATACAACCGTCTCTTGTGCGCGCCCGTCAGCCAGAGGATGTCCCGGGCGCGCGTCATGCCGACATAGAGGAGCCTGCGCTCCTCGGCGATCTCCTCTTCGTTCTTCATCGCCTTGCAATAGGGGAGAACTCCTTCCTCCACGCCGATGATGAAGACAACCGGGAACTCGAGCCCCTTCGCGTTGTGCAACGTCATGAGAGAAATGCAGTCATGGCCGCACGTATCGTCGAGGCTGGTCATGAGCGAAACCCGGTCGAGGAAATGGCCGGCGTCCATCCCCTCCGCGGAGGAGATCAACTCTTCGACATTCTTTGCCCGCTCCTCGTCGAGAATCTTCACGTAGCCCGACTTCTCGTACACGCTCCCGATCATGTCGGCAGCCGACTTGTACGACGCGGAGGAAAGGCGCTCGATCAGTTTCACGAATTCCGCGAGCCTCGCCTTGACCGGCAGGGGGAGATGGTCGCTCTTCAGATGCGCTTTCGCCGCGTCGAAGAGCGGCAGAAACTTCTTCCGCGCATCCTGCTCGATTCTGTTCAGCGCCGCCGGGCCGATACCGCGGTGCGGCACGTTAATGACCCTCCGGAAGCTGACGTTGTCCCCCCGATTGCACAAGAGTCGCATGTACGCGATGACATCCTTGATTTCCTTCCGCTGGTAAAAACTGATGCCGCCGAGGACCCGGTAGGGGACTCCCTCGTCGCGCATCGCGTCTTCGAGCGCTCTCGACTGGAGGTGCACGCGGTAGAACACCGCGAAGTCTCTGTAATTATACGTCCCCTTGAGGAAGTATTGCTTGATCGCGCCGGCTACGCACCTCGCCTCCTCCTCGCAGGTCCTGAACCAGCAAAAATGCACTTTCTCTCCCGAGCCTCGTTCCGTCCAGAGCTTTTTCGCCTGCCTCTGCGGATTTTTCGCGATCACCGCTCCCGAGACTTTGAGGATGTGCTGGGTCGAACGATAGTTCTGCTCGAGTTTTATGAGCCGCGCGTCGGGGAAATCCCTCTTGAAGTTCAGAATATTGCTCACGGTGGCTCCTCTGAACCGGTAAATGCTCTGGTCGTCATCCCCCACCACGCAAATCTTCTTGTGGGCCGACGCGAGCAGTTTGAGCAACTGGTATTGCGCGAAGTTCGTATCCTGAAACTCGTCCACGAGAATGTACGCGAGCTTCTGCTGATAGCGCTCGAGGATCCTGGGGTATTCGGAGAAGAGCCGGATCGTGAGCATGATGAGATCGTCGAAATCGAGCGCGTTGCTCCTCTTCATTTCGTCCTGGTACCGGACGTACACGCGGGCGAGCTTCTCGTCGAACCCGAACCCGTCGCCCGACGCGAGAAACTGTTCGGGACTGACGAGCGACGATTTTAGGATACCGATGCGCGTGATAATGCCCTTGTAGAGGGCCTCGTGGATCTTGAATTCCTTGAGAATGTGGCGAATGAGGGTACACTGATCGTCTTCATCGTAAATGGAGAAATTCTGCGAGTAGCCGAGCGCCCCGATCTCCCGGCGGAGGATCCTGCTGCACTGCGAATGGAACGTGCCAATCCAGGCGCCGTTGATATCCTTCCCGAGGAGATCCTGGATGCGGAGCCTCATCTCGTGCGCCGCCTTATTCGTGAAGGTCACCGTCAGTATCGAGTTGGCCGGGATTTTCTTGGCCTTGCTGAGGTACGAAAACTTGTGCGCGATAACGCGCGTCTTCCCGCTCCCCGCGCCCGCGAAAACGAGGAGGGGACTGTTCACGTGGAGGAGGGCTTCTCTTTGCTGCGGATTAAGGTCTTGCATGAATTTCTCCTTGATAAATCTCATGTTAACAGATTTACGTTCCCGAAATCCATACGGGAGCCCGATTACGCGCCGATTCCCAGAACATCGAACCGGCGTTCCTCACCGCGATCCTCTCTCACAGCCACTATCCGTCACTCGACCGTGACACTTTTCGCGAGATTCCGCGGCTGATCGACGTCGCAGCCGCGCAGAACCCCGATATGGTACGCGAGCAACTGCGCCGGGACGGTCATGATCAACGGAATCAGGTACCGGTTCGTGCGCGGGACGAGTATGCACCTGTCCGCAGACGCCTGAATGTGCTCGTCCGCCTGATCGGTGACGGCGATGATCTTTCCGCCCCTGCTCTTCACCTCCTGAATATTCGAATGTATCTTCTCACGGAACGCGTCGTCGGGAGCGAACACGACGACCGGGAGGTTCTCGTCGATGAGGGCGATCGGGCCGTGCTTCATCTCGCCTGCCGGGTAGCCCTCCGCGTGGATGTACGAGATCTCCTTCAGCTTGAGCGCGCCCTCCAGCGCGACCGGATAACAGAGTCCCCTCCCGAGATAGAGGAAATTCGTCGCTTTGCAGAACTCCTTCGCGACGGACCGGATGATGCCGTCCGAGACCAGCACCTCCTCCACCTTTCCCGGAACCGTAAGGAGTTCGTTCACCAAATCGCGAGATACGTCGTCCGTCAGCGTTCCCCGGGCTCTGCCGGCGGCGATCGCGAAGAGGTACAGACCGACGATTTGCGTGGCGAACGCTTTCGTGGAGGCGACACCGATCTCGGGTCCCGAATGCGTGTAGAAGACGGCGTCCGCCTCGCGGGACGACGTGCTTCCGACCACGTTGCAGATGCTGAGGACGAATGCGCCGAGGTTCTTCGCCTCCCTCTGTGCAGCGAGGGTATCAGCCGTTTCGCCGGACTGCGTTATCACGATCATGAGGTCGTCCGTGGTTATGAGCGGCGACCGGTAACGGAACTCTGACGCGATGTCGGTCTCGACAGGCACACGCGCCATGCTCTCGATCATGTATTTCCCGATGAGAGCCGCGTGGTATGACGTCCCGCAGGCGACGATGAAGATCTTTTTCGCCCGCTGGAGGACGGGCGCACCGAGCCCGAATTCCTCCAGATACACGTCTCCGGTCTCCGGGTTGCACCTCCCCCTCAGGGTATCCGCGATCGCCCGCGGCTGCTCATGGATCTCCTTCAACATGAAGTGTTTGAATCCGCCTTTTTCGGCCATGGACGGACTCCACGAGACCGTCCGGACCTCTTTTTGGTGCTGCCTCCCGTCGAGGCCGAAAATACTGACTCCGTACCGGGTGAGCACCGCCAGTTCGCCGTCATCGAGGAAAATCACGTCACGGGAATGAGCGAGGAAGGCGGGAATATCCGACGCGAGAAAGAACTCGCCGTCCCCCAGTCCCACAACGAGAGGGCTGTCTTTCCTCGCGCCGATTATTTTATCCGGCTCGTCTTCCCTGATCACAGCGACGGCATACGAACCCCGCACCTCTTTCAATGCTTCCCTCACCGCCTGTTCGAAGCTGAGGTCCCGCCCGTACTCCTCGATGAGGTGGCACATTACCTCGGTGTCGGTTTCCGACGTGAACCGATATCCTTTTCCCGCGAGCATCCTCTTCAGGCCGAGATAATTTTCGATGATGCCGTTGTGCACGAGGACGACGCCGTTCGACCGGTGCGGATGGGCATTCTCCTCCGACGGCCGCCCGTGGGTCGCCCACCTCGTATGCCCGATCGTGGTGTGGCTCGAGGGATTCTCTTTTTCTAGTATTGACGCGAGACGCTCGATCTTCCCGGAACATCTCCTCACCTCGATACCCTTGTCGCCAAAAAATGCGATGCCGGCAGAGTCGTACCCGCGATACTCGAGCCGCTTCAACCCCTCGAGAACGATGGGCACCGCGTTCCTCTTGCCGACATATCCGATGATTCCGCACATGTCAGTTCAGACGAGAAATGCCTTGGTGTGTGCTGTCATGAATGATGGTCATTTACTTTTTATATAGAGCGGCGATTCCATGGACTCGCAGCAGCATGACGGCACGCGCCACCCCGAACTCATCGCTTCTCGGTCATTGTGAAAGAGCGTCGCGCCGGACATCCCTTCCTCCGAAACCCGTGTCGACGACGCCCCGGCGAGCCTCGCGGTCGCGGACGAGGTGCCTCGCTCTTACTTTCTCGTCGGTTTCTCTTTGGGCTGATTCCGACCCTCCTGTTTTCTTCTCCTCTCAGCCCAGCGCGCGATATTCGTCTGTCGTACCCGACTGAGCGCCAACGCATTGGCCGGAACATCCGCAGTGATCGTGGATCCGGCCCCCACGACGGCCCCCCGTGAAACCTTTACGGGCGCAATCAACTGCGTATCGCTGCCTATGAAAACGCCATCTTCTATCCGCGTCACGTGCTTCTTGTAGCCGTCGTAATTGCACGTGATCGTGCCGGCTCCGATGTTGACGTGCTTTCCGATCTCCGCGTCCCCGAGATACGAGAGGTGGGACGCTTTTGTGCCCCGGCCGATCCGGGAGTTTTTCACCTCCACGAAGTTGCCGATTTTCACGTCCTCCTCGAGCGCGGAGCCCGGCCTCAGGTGGGCAAACGGGCCCACAGAGGCATTCCTGCCGATGCTCGACCGCTCGATCACCGTCGAATCCTTGACCGTCGCGCCGTCCCCGATCGTGCTGTCCACGATCCTCACGTTCGGGAAGATCGTACACCCGCTGCCGATCTCCGTCCTTCCCTCGATGTGGACGTTCGGATAGACGACGGTTTTCCCTCCGAGCTTCGACCGGGCGGATATGTAGACGGAGCCCGCATCGAGGAACGAGACCCCTCGGGAACGCCAGTGTTCGACGATCCTCGTCCTCATGAGCCGTCCCGCTCTTTCGAGATCTTCGGGGGTGTTTATGCCGATGAATTCAGCCTCGGATCCCACGAGAAAGGCATCGACGGCCATTCCTTTCGCCCTCGCGATATGCACGACGTCGGTCAGGTAGTATTCCCCTTTCGACGGATTCACGCCGATTCCGTCGAGGAGCGCGAGAACCCTGGGCTCAAGCGCGTACACGCCGCTATTCACCTCTCGAATCTCCCTCTGTTCCGCCGTCGCGTCCTGCTCTTCCACGATTGACAATACCTTCTTTCGCCCGTCGCGAATGACCCTCCCGTACGAAGCCGGGTTGGTTGCGAGAAAAGAGAGAAAGGACAGATCATTCTTTTTCCTCCTGTGCCGCGTGAGCAGCGCGCGGATCGTATCCGGAGTGAGCAACGGGCAGTCGCCGTTCACGACGAGCACCGTCCCCCGAAAAGATCGGAGGACCGGCGCCGCGGAGCGGAGCGCGTCCGCCGTGCCTCTCGGCTCTCTCTGTTCGACGAACGAGAGCGCCTTCGGACCGCGGATCGCCTCCCGTATACGGTCGGCGTGCCTCCCGACGACTACGACGAGTTTCTCGGGCTTCAGGGCGGCCATCGTGTCGACGACGTACTGGAGCATGGGCGTACCGAGAAGCGAGTGGAGGACTTTCGGCAAAGGGGAGCGCATCCGCGTTCCGATCCCGGCGGCTAAAATGACGCCGGCGACCTTCACAAGCGGACCTCGTTTATCTTCGGCGGGGTCGCGATTCCGCCCGAGAGAATGATCTTGATACCGTCTTCGATCGGGATATCCGTAAAGAACACCTGCTCATCGCGGAACAGCGCGATCTCCCCAAAATAGATAAGGTTCGTCGGAATGTAGACCGCCTTCAGATTGGTTTCCGCCCCGTCGCCCGCGTTCTTCATCACGCACTCTTTCGTGAGAAAGCCATACGCGTAGACATTCGGCCTCGGGTACTCCACGATCACGAACTTCTTGAACGACGACAGCTTGCTCTCCGGCGAGAACGCGTCGACGAGCTGTTTCACCGAGGAGTAAATGCCTTTGAAGACGGGAATTTTCAGAATGAGCTGCTCGACTGACTGGATGATCTTCCTGCCCACGACATTCGTCGAGATGATACCGACAACAAAAATGAGCGCGATTGCCGTAATGAACCCGAGGCCGTGGACGTGGTACCCGAGAATTCTGTAGTAGAGCGGTTCGAGGAAACTGTCGAGGAAGGTGAAGAGCCACCAGATGACGAGAAAGGTGATGATGGCAGGGATCGATATGAAAAGACCGGCGAGAAACCTCCGCCTGAAGGTTGCGCGTATGGAGATCTTCATGCTACCGGCCAACCCGGGCGACTACCTCATCCGGCAAATCCACATTCGTGAACACGTCCTGAACATCTTCATGCTCTTCGAGAGCGTCGATCAAACGTATCATCTGCTCCGCCTGCCTGTCCTCGATGCTCGCGTAATTCTTCGGCAGCATCGTCACCTCCGCGAGAGAAACCGGTATGCCCGCCTGCTCGATCGCCGCTTTGACCGTCGCGAGCTGGTCGGGAGCGGTCACGACCTCGAAATTGTCCTCCTTCGGGTCGTTCCGCATGTCCTCCGCGCCCGCGTCGAGGGCGATCCCCATGAGCGTGAACTCGTCCGTCTTCGACTTCTCGACGAGAATATACCCCTTCTTTTCGAACATCCAGGAGACGCAACCGACCTCGCCGAGACTGCCGCCGTGCTTCGTCATGATATGCCGTATCTCAGGGGTCGTCCTGTTCTTGTTATCCGTGAGCACCCCGACGAGGATCGCCACGCCGCCGGGTCCGTACCCTTCGTAGACGCACTCTTCGTAGGCGACGCCTGGGAGTTCGCCGGTCCCCTTCATGATGGCGCGCTTGATCGTGTCGCTGGGCATATTCACCTCTTTTGCCTTTTCGATGGCGGTGCGCAGGCGGGGATTTCCCGTGGGATCTCCTCCGCCGAGACGGGCGGCGACGGAGATCTCCTTCACGAGTTTCGAAAAGACCTTGCCGCGCTTCGCGTCGGTGCTGGCTTTCTTATGCTTGATTTGCGCCCACTTGGAGTGTCCGGCCACTGTACCCCCGGAAAGACGTTCAACGTACCGTGATGAGAATGATGTACTTATGATAATGCCCGAAAAAGACAGTGTCAAGACTCGATGCCGTACTCTTTGATCTTGGTGAGGAGCGTTTTGTAGCTTACCCGGAGGATCTCCGCCGCCCTGCTCTTGTTTCCTCCGGTCTCCCTAAGAACGCTGACGATGCGCTTCGTCTCCGCCCGCCGGGAAGCCTCTTTCGCGACGGATTCGAGCGTGCCGCCCGCGGCGGTTCCCGGGGACGAAACGGACGATCCCTCGTCCCTGCTCAGCACGCACTCGGCAACCGTTATCGTGTCGCCGTCACAGAGGATCACCGCGCGCTCTATCGTGTTCTCGAGTTCCCGCACGTTGCCTTTCCAGTGGTACGCCTGCAGCATGTCTAGAGCGTCGCTCGACATGCTCTTGGGAGGGCTCTTCATTTCGTTGCAATACTTCCGGATGAAGTAATCGACGAGTAGAGGGATATCTTCTCTCCTCTCCCTGAGAGGCGGGACTCTCACCGGAAACACGTTCAGCCGGTAGAACAGATCCTCGCGGAACCGCTTTTCTTCCACCTCTTTCTCGAGGTCTTTGTTGCTCGCGGCGACGATTCGCACGTCGAGCTTGACGGGCGCGAGCGCGCCGATGCGTTCTATCTCGCCCTCTTCGATGGCCCTGAGGAGCTTCGCCTGAAGGGCGAGGTCCATGTCGCCGATTTCATCGAGGAAGAGCGTCCCCCTGTTGGCGAGTTCGAATTTCCCGAGCTTCCGCGCCTCCGCTCCCGTGAAAGCCCCCTTCTCGTGTCCGAAGAGTTCGGATTCGAGGAGCGTTTTCGGTATCGCCGCGCAGTTGATCGGCACGAAGGGGTAGTTCCTGCGGTGGCTGAGCTGGTGAAGAGCGCGGGCGAACAATTCTTTCCCCGTGCCGCTCTCGCCGAGTATCAGGACCGTCGTTCTCGTTGGCGCGACCTTTTCGATCATCTGCGCCGCCTCGAGTATGCTCCGGCTCTTCCCGATGATCCCCGGCAGGCGGAACCGGGATGATACCTCCTCTTTGAGGAGGATGTTCTCTGTCACGAGGCGCTGGTTTTCCAGCGCCCGCCTGACGAGGAGAATGAGGTGGTCGGTATCGAACGGCTTCGTGATGAAGTCGTAGGCACCTTCCTTCATCGCCGTCACGGCCGCTTCGACAGAGCCGAACGCCGTCATGACAATGACCGGCGTGAGATGGTTCTCCTCTTTCGCGGCGCGCAGGACGTCGAGGCCGGACTTGCCCGGGAGCTTGAGATCCGTGAGGACGAGATCGATCCCGCCTTCCTTCAGGCATTTGATGCCCTTCGCCGCGTCCCTCGCGGTCACGACGCGATACCCTTCGGCCTCGAGCGTCTCCTGAAGCATTGCGGCCATCGAATCCTTGTCTTCGACGACGAGGATGGTCTCCATGATGTATTATACCCTCGCGTCCCGCAGGGCATCCCTGCACCGGCACGCCCTCGACGGGGAAATGAGCGGAAACGTCTCCCGAAGAATCCGCTTCAAACGCTCCGTCGCCGACTTCATCTGTTCGACGACCTCTTTCACGGTGAGCTTTTCACCGGAGACGCCGGCCGCGAAGTTGGTGACGACACAGACCCCCGCGTAACAGAGTTCCGCCTCGCGCGCGAGGGCAGCTTCGGGCATCGCGGTCATGCCGACAACGTCGGCGCCGAGGAGAGAGAATGCCCGAATCTCCGCCCAGGTCTCGAGTCTCGGCCCGTTCGTGCAGACGTAGGTAGCCGGTTCGACGAGGGCAGTGCCGGCGCGCTTTGCGCCCTCCCTGAGGGCATCGCGCACCGCCGGACAGTAGGGATGAGTGAAGTCGATGTGAACGACACCGGCCTCGCCGGAGTGGTAGGTCGCGTCCCGTCCGCTCGTGAAATCGAGAATCTGATCGGGAAGAACGATCGACCCTGGTGTCACGCGGTCCGTAATACCACCCGTCGCGCTGAGAGCGATGACGCAGTCGGCGCCGAGGTGCTTGAATCCCCAGATATTCGCCCTGTAGTTGATCTTGTGCGGCGGGAGGTGGTGCGCGGCGCCGTGCCGGGGGAGGAAGACGAGGCTTCTCCCCGAGAAATCACCGATTCGATAGGCATCGGACGGCGGCCCGAACGGCGTCTCGATCTCGCGCACCTCGCGGATATCGACTCCCTCGATATCGTAGAGGCCGCTACCGCCGATGACGCCGATCATTCTCTCTATCCGTTTCCCTCTCCATCGAAATAACCGTTCCATTCTACCATACGGGGTGCGGGACGGAATATCGCTGTCTCAAATAATCCACACAACATGGTCAGCGTTCAACATGACCGCGCCTCGCCCGCTCACTTGCGCCTTCAAGTAGAACTTTATGTCTTCCGGCTCAACGTCTTTTCAGGTGTGCATTTTCTCTGTTTGCCACAAAGGTCGGCCCGGATTGCCTGCCGCGCTTTTCCACTGGCACCATATTTGCCAACCATCATGAGGCTTCAACCGATTTCAAAAATAACACAGAGAGACGAGGAACGACGATGCGCTCACAGAGAACTCTCCAGCAGGAAATCACCTTCAAAGGCATCGGCTTGCACACGGGACGCCATGCCACCGTCTGCGTGAAGCCCGCCCCGAGAGACAGCGGCGTCGTCTTCATCAGAAAAGACAAGCCCGCGGTCATCAAGGCGACCGTGCACTCTGTGACCGACACGGCGTTCGCGACCACGATCGGGTACAACGGCGCGAAAATCAGGACGGTGGAACACATCCTCGCGGCATTGGCGGGCCTCGGAATCGACAACGCGGTCATCGAAGTGAACGGCCCGGAAATTCCCATTCTCGACGGGAGTTCGATCGGATTGACGGAACTCATCCTTAAGGGCGGGATTGCGAAACAGGGGAAGAAGAAACCGTTCATTCGCGTCACGCACCCGATTGCGCTTTCCGACGGAAACGCGGAGATCGCCGTCCTCCCGCACGACGGGCGGAAAATAACGTACAGGATTCAGTTCCAGCACCACCTTCTCGGTGAGCAGCAGATGAGCCTCGACCTCTCGGAAGAGAGTTTCGTCATGGAAATCGCACCCGCGCGTACGTTCGGTTTCCTGAAGGACGTGGAATACCTCAAGTCCCGCGGACTTGCGAGGGGCGGTTCCCCCGATAACGCGATCATCCTTGGCGACAGCGGCATCATCAACGCAGCCGTCCTCCGCTTCGAAGACGAGTTCGTCCGCCACAAGATTCTGGACCTCATCGGAGACCTCTCCCTCCTGGGATACCCGATCTACGGCCATATCATCGCGAACAAGTCCGGCCATACGACCAATATCAAGTTTTTGAAGAAATTCTTCTCCTGCCCGGACCACTGGGAACTCGAGTCGGAAGCCGTCTCGCAACCCGTCCCCCTCTATTCCTGAAATATCTTTATTTTTCAAGGCATTGTAAAATCTGCTTGCTTTTTCTCCCCCGGATAGAGTTTCATATCTGGGAAGACCGCAAAAAAAAGGCTGGAGAATCTCTCCCCCAGCCTAAAAAATCGTGAGCGAGTGAACTTATTTCTTCTTTGCGGTCTTCTTCGTTGCTTTCTTCGCTGCTTTCTTTGTTGCCATGAACGTTCACCCCCTTTCTTCCCGCATTCCCGGTCGTCGAAATGCGGGGCGCTCTGTGATCAAAGGCGTCCGATAAGAGCGATGCGCTTGCCTGAAAGCACCTTCTTCAGGTTCGCGTCCCCTTTCTTCTTCTTCAGTTTGTACTCGTCTTCATCCATGACGATACAGTCGATTTTTTGATCGAACCTCTTTTCGAGGTTTTTCAGCTCTCGAGCGAGCGCGGCCGAGGCGCCGACCACGAACATGTTGACGTTCGACTCATCCTGCCCTTCCGCGTATGGACCGTAGAGAAAGGCGGCTTTCGCGCCGGATGCTCTCAGGACTGCCTTCAGAGCGCCGGGGAGACCGAGCGACTTCGTGATGAGGTTTTTCAGCTCCGAAAAGAGGGGGGATTCCTTGTTCGCCTGGAAATATTTGAGGTTGACGATCTTCTCGCTCGTCACGATCCCCATCTCTTCGAGCTTGTCGAGTTCCCGTTTGATCCCGGACGGATTCTTTCTGAGGAGCTTCGCGATTTCCCTGATGTAGAACTGCTCGTCAGGGCTGTTGAGGAGCAGGGAGAGGAGGTCGGCTCGTATCGACGATGAAAATAAACTCTTCAACATTTCATCTCACCTGAGTGTGTTATACACGATCAATGACAGTTTGTCAACAGAAAAATGACGTTTTAGAACAGATAGTGCATTTTTGTAAACAATCCTCATTTTGCAACGATTGTTGTAAAATCGTCAACTACTGTTCTCCGAAAAGCATCTTCCGCACGGCCCGCAGATTTCGCGCGTCGTCGGTCTCGCGTTCCTTCGGCGTCTCGAGGATGAGGGGGACCCGCCGGAAAGGAGCGGCGAGAACGAACCGGCGGAGTCCCGCTGTCCCGATCCGTCCGAGACCGATGTGCTCATGACGGTCCGCGCCGGAACGCAGGTCGCCTTTCGCGTCGTTCAGGTGGATGAGCCTGACGCGCTCCAGGCCGATGGCGTGGTCGATCTCCTCCGCCACCGCGCGTATTCCGTCGTCGCGGCGTATGTCGTAGCCCGCGGAAAACGCGTGGCAGGTGTCGATGCAGACCCCCGCGACGAGTGTTCCCCCGACCCCGTGGAAAATCTCGGCGAGGTCGGCGACGCGCGACGAGATGTCGCCCCGCTCGCCCGCCGTGTTTTCGAGGAGGAGACCCGCCGCCCACCTGCCCGAGCGCGCCACCTCGTTCAGGGCGCCGATTGCCCTCCTCCTCGAGACGGCGGCGTCATCGCCCGACGCGCTCCCCGTGTGGAGGACGACGTAGTCGGCGCCGATGGCGTCGGCCCGATCCATCTCCTCCCGGAGCATCGCAATCGACTTTTTTCTCAGCGCGGCTTCGGGTGACGCCATGTTGATGAGGTAGGACGCGTGGATATACACGGGCGAGATATCGAGGTCGCGCCTGAGCGACGCGAAGCGTTCTCTCTCCTCGTTCGGGATCGCCTTCACCGCCCAGCCGCGCGGGCTGTGAGAAAACAGTTGCACGGTCGTGCAGCCGAGCACGTGCGCTCTCTCCAGGCTCCGGGACAACCCGCCCGCGATCGACGTGTGGACTCCGACTCTCCGCATCCTGCCCCAATTATACATCCCCGCCGCTTCCCCAAAAACGGATTTCGCGTGCGCGTATCGCGCGACCCGACTCTGTGGTACTATGTATGCATGAAAATCCTGAGCGTGTCCGGGCACGGCGAGAGAGACGTGATACGCGCTGCCATTGACATCCTGCTCTCCGGTGGCATCGTCGCGTATCCGACCGAAACATTCTACGCGATAGGAGCAAAGTTCGACGTGCCGGACGCGTTGCGTCGAGTCTGCGAGCTGAAGGAGCGGCCGAGGGACAAAGCCCTTCCGCTCATCATCGGCGACGCGAGCCTCCTGCCCTCGCTGTGCCCGCGGGTGAGCGATGCCGCCGATCGTCTCGCTGAAACGTTCTGGCCGGGGCCTGTCACCCTCGTCGTGCCTGCCCGCGAGGGCCTCTCCGACTACCTGACCGCGGGGACGGGCACGGTCGCGGTCAGAGTTCCGGGCGACTCTCTCGCCCTCCGCCTCGCGCGGGCGGCCCGGTTTCCGATCACCTCCACGAGCGCGAACATCTCCGGCAGGCCGCCGGCGGACGACGCCGAGACGGTCACGCGCTATTTCGACCGAAGGCTCGACCTCGTGATCGACGGAGGCAGGACACCCGGCGGGCTGCCCTCCACGATTGTCGACGTGACAGGCGAGCGGCCGAAACTTCTCAGGGAGGGTGCCGTGAGGTGGGACAATATGGCAGCCTTCATTTTGCCTGGATAGGCTGCCATATTGTTCGGAGGGAGTATGAGGGATATGCGCTGGCTTTATCGTACGGGAGAACGGTCACCACATCTGTGATTTGCGTCACCCCGCGAACCGCGCCATGGGACCGCGCGCGGCCGGGTCTCACTGAATGACGGTCGGCGGCTTTTCGGATTCTTTCCCGGGAGAAGATCTGAAGCGGATAAAAGAGGCGACGAGGGCGCCCGCGATCATGCCCCCGACAGCGGAGAGAAAGATGACGATGGCGAGCGAGCCTTCGAACTGCCAGAAGAGGAAGTGTATCGTCACGGGGACGGCGTTCTGCACGGAAAAGACCGCAACCCCGAGCAGAATAATCAATAAAAGAACGATCGTTGCCATCACGTACCCCGGAACACGAAACAGTCTACCTGAACGCGGCGAAAAACTCAAACCGCTTTCGCGGGCGATTGCATAAAGGCCTTTCCGGCGCGTCACGCTGCCGATTTCAAATAATCGAGGACGTTCTTCATTGCCTCCCGGTCACCCGTGAAGAGCAGGAAATCCCCCGCCTTCAGGGTGAAATCCGGTTCGGGATTCGTGTGCACGCTCTTTCCCCTCTTCACCGCGATCACGGTGACGCCCGTTTTCTTCCTGATCTGGAGGTCCTTGATCGAACGGTCATGGAGGTGTGACCCCTCGGGAATGCGGTACCCGTCGATCTCTATTTGGGGAAGCCACTCATACGTCTCGAAGAGATGCCGCCGCGGGAGTTCGACCGTGCGCAGGGCCGTATAGCTGTTGCTCCTCACCTTTTCCACCATGTCGAGGATAGCGCTCCGGGGAAAACTGTAACGGTGCAGCACCCGCGAGAATATCTCTATCGACGTCTCGAACTCCTCCGGTATCACCTCGTCCGCGCCGAGGGCTTTGAGTTCATCCACCTCCGCGACGTACCGCGTCCGAACGATGATATAGAGATGAGGGTTCGCCTGTCGGGCGATCGAGACGATCCTCCTCGTGGAGACGGGGTCCGAGATCGCAACGACGAGGAGCCTCGCCTTCTCCACGCCCATCTTATGGAGAATTTCCTTGCTCGTGCCGTCTCCGTAGTGAATCGGCTCGCCCTTCTCCCTCATCTCCCTGACCGTGTCGCTGTTCATCTCGAGCACGACGTAGGGAATCTCGGCCTCCTTCAACACCCGCGCGAGGTTCCTCCCGTTCAGGCCGAACCCGACGATAATGACGTGGTCGTGCTTCTTCCGCACCGGCGTCTCCCCGTGCGCTCCGCTCCTGTGTCCGGCGAACCTCTTGACCGCGGGCCGCGCCGCGATCCACTCCGATATCGGCGGGGCGAGGCTTACAACGAACGGCGTCATGATCATCGTGATGACGGAGGAGAGGAGGAAAACCTGGTAGAAATCCTCCGATATCAAACCGGCCGACTTGCCCGCCACGGCGAGCACGAAGGAAAACTCGCCGATCTGCGCGAGCCCGAGACCCGCGATGAGGGCGGTTCTGAGAGAATTTCCGATGAGCATCGCGGCGATGAAGCCTGTCACGATCTTCAGTCCGAATATAAGGAGAACCACCTGCGCGATCCTTATCACGTTGTCCGCGAGGAACTCTACGTTCATGAGCATGCCGATCGAGACGAAGAAGAGCCCCATGAAACTGTCCTTGAACGGCAGGATGTCCGCAAGCGCCTGGTGCGCGTACTCCGACTCCGAAATGATGAGGCCGGCGAGAAACGCGCCGAGGGCGAGAGAAAGCCCGAAGCGCGACGTGAGGAGAGCGATGCCGAGGCAGAGGAGAATAATCGTCGTGAGGAAGAGCTCGCGGCTCTTCGTGCGGACGACCTGATGGAGAAACGCGGGAACGATCCACCGGGAACTCAGGAGGACGACGGCGATGATAATCGCCGCTTTCCCTATTTTGCCGCCGATGTCGAGCACGTCCACGCCGTCGCCCGCGAGGACCGGCACGAGGAGCATGAGAGGAACGATACAGAGATCCTGAAAGATGAGGATCCCGACCATCGTGTGCCCGTGGGGAGAATCGATCTCCCCTCTTTCCGCGAGCAGTTTGAGGACGATCGCCGTACTGCTCAGGGCATAGAGAAACCCGAAGAACACCGACGTGTTGACATTCCCGATCGCGACGTACGTCATGGCACCCGAAACCGCGATCGTGAGGAGCACCTGGGCTGTTCCGCCGCCGAGGACCGCCTTCCGGATCCGCATGAGCTTCGCGAGCGAAAACTCGATGCCGATGGTGAAGAGGAGGAGTATGACGCCGATCTCCGCGAGCACCTGGATAAAGTGCACGTCTTTGATGAGGCCGACGCCCTGTGGACCGATCAAAATGCCGGCGACGATGAATCCCACGAGGGACGGGATCTTCAGCTTATAGAGCAGGAGGATGACCACCGCGGATGCGATGAAGATCATTTCGAGGGATTTGAGAATTTCGTATTCCATTTCGTATTCCATCGGTCTTATGGTAAGGTTAAAGCATGATCCACGTATCCGCGCTGATCGCAGCCCCCGTATCCGCGTACCGAAAGTGTCCCCGGTGCGGGAAGTTCCAGCTCTTCAGGGGCGCAAAAAAAGGCGACCTCGTCACCTGCACGAAGTGCTCGCACCAATTCGTTCTCCGGTGAGCGTTCGGCCGCTCGAACGCGCAAAGATACGGTAATCACGCCGGCAGCGGGTTACGAGACGAGCGTCCGTTCCCGGCATGAAGAGCGAAATCGTTGCATCAAGGCTTGTAATCCGGATACGGCGCCCCCTGAAGGGTGCGAATCCTGTCGTCGAGATCCGGGTGCGTCGCGAAGAGCGCGGCGAGACCTCTCTTCTTCGACCCGGAAATGCCGAATGCCGCCATCTGATCTGGCAGGTGCGGCTGCTGCACGAACGCCTTCAGAGACTCGAGAGCGCCGATCATGGGTTTCTTCCCCACCAAATCCGCGGCGCCGCCGTCCGCCCGGTACTCCCTCCGGCGCGAAAACCAGAAAACGACAATCGAGGCGAGGATCGCGAGGAACATCTCCGCGATAATCGTCGTTACCCAGAACCCTATCCCGTGTCCCCGCTCGTTCCTCAAGATGACCCGGTCGACCGTATAGCCGATCACGCGCGCAAAGAAAATCACGAACGTATTCACGACCCCCTGCACGAGCGCGAGCGTCACCATGTCGCCGTTCCGTATGTGTGCCACCTCGTGGGCGAGAACGGCCCGCACCCTCTCCCTGTCCATCCGGCGCAGCATGCCTGTCGAGACGGCGACGAGCGCGCTATCCCTCTTCATTCCCGTCGCGAAGGCGTTCACGTCGTCCGCGGGATAAACCGCAACCTCGGGCATACCGATGCCCGCCTTCGACGCAAGTTCACCGACGGTCCTCAGAAGCCAGCGCTCCGTCTCGTTCGCCGGCGTCGTGATGACCTGAGCGCCGGTCAGCCTCTTTGCCGACCATTTCGACAACGCGAGGCTGACGAACGCGCCGCCCATGCCGAATACCGCCGCGAACATGAGAAGCGAGGAATAGTTCAAGCCATACGCCGTCAGGTACGGCTCTATGCCGAGTACTCTCAGGACGATGCTCAAGACGACGAGCACCGCGAAATTGGTAACCAAAAAGTAGATAATTCTCCGCATACGCACCTCCTTTTGCGAACTCCGCTGCCGCGTGTCCCGGCAACGGTGAATGCTTTATTTTACAAGAATTTTACATGATAGAACACTGCTTCGACCATCCGGTGAGTCCTTCCGAAAACGTTATATCATCCATAATATAAAAGGTAGGAGCGGTCCTTCGACGAGGCGAGCGGATCCGCCGAGGCAGACGATGACAAAAAGAGAACCACGCCGCGCGATGACGGAGAAAAGAGCCGTTAAAGCTTCAGGGACACATCCTTCAAGGGATGCGTCCCTTTTTACCTCGTTTTTACTTCCACTTTATCACTCTCAGCACGTTCGAGAAATCATCCGTCCATATCCCGACGCGCGGATCGCCCCGCAGAGGTTGCCAGCGGTCGTTTCGAAGAAGTGAATCCACCTTCTCTCGAGAGCGAGCCATCACCACCCAGATCGAAGGTGTTTTGCCTTGCTTCTCCTCATCTGCGCTGATGTCTCCATCATGACGGATGCGCGCCACCAGCCTCGCGTCGAGTGCCAAGTTCGCAAAAACAGGTTCGAGGTCGAGTCTCCGATTCGATATGTGAAAGGCGAGAATTCCATCGTCGGACACTTTCTCCAGATATAACTGCACTGCTTCTCTGGTAACAAGGTGCATGGGGATCGCATCCGAACTGAACGCATCCAGAACGAGGACGTCGTACCGACCGCTCTTGGCCTCTTTCAAACGCAGCCGGGCGTCCCCCGGGATAATGTGCAGAGATCGCGCCTGGCTCTCCGAGATGTACGTGAACAGTGACGGATCGCTCGCGAAGCGTATGACATCGGGATCGATTTCGTAAAACGTCCAATCCTGGTTCGGTCGAGCGTATGCGGCGAGAGAACCCGTGCCGAGGCCAACCACTCCGATAGACTGCGCCGTTGCCGAATTGTGTTCGAGACTCTCGAACAGTTCTCCAACCGGGCCCGTTCGGTAGTAGTACGACAGCGCCTCTCCGCGCTTCGCTGGATCGGTGCTCTGGAGCCCGTGCAACGTCGTCCCATGGAAGAGGAGGCGACGCGCCCTGTTTGAATCTTCTGCCACACGGAGGACGCCAAAAAAGTTTCGCTCGGTCATCAGCATCTTCTCCTTCGTGCTCAAGAGAAGGAGACCTACAACGAAAATACCCGCCAGACAGAGAGCAAACCGCGGGGGTTTTCGAACGAATCGATACGTTAACAATGCAGGCATCGCGAAGAGGATCAGATTCCCGAGCCATGGGCGAGGCATTCTCACAGATTCAACCATAAAAAACAGCGCAAGCGTGAGGATGCCCACACCGACTGACCAGGCGACATCCCGCCACCCAAAGGAGAACCCGCCCACGTTACTGTCCGATTTTCTCTCTGCCGGCCGGAGCGCACAAGCGAGTATCATGACGATCGGCAGCTCGAGCACGTTGTCGAAGAGCAGGGGTGCGACAATCGCATTGAAGAATCCTCCGAGCACCCCACCGACCGACAAGCATAAGTAAAATGCCGTCAAGTGATGCGTCGCTGGGCGGTCCTTCGCGAGTTCACCATGGAAAATCATCGCCGCGGCAAAAAACATGAGAAGGTAAAATAACGATATGAGCCAAGTAGGGTGATTCACCTTCATGAGAAAAATGATCATCAAAACCACCGCACATATGCTCAGTAAACGTCCCATCCAGTAAGGGGGCAGTAAGGGGCGCTTCGCGAAGACGAGGATGAAAGTCAGGAGATAGAGAGCGAGCGGAATGACCCACAACAGCGGGAAGGGCGCGATGTCCGTCGTGATGTAGGTCGTCACCCCCAGGAGCAGACTCGACGGGATGAACGCGAAGCTCGTCCAGCGCAGCATTCGCGAGAAGCCGAGAGGCTCCGCGGGCGTATGCGCCGATTCGAAACATCGGACATCAGACACTCTTTTCATCACAAGACCTGTGGGAACTTTAAAGGGTTCGCGTGGCAGCCCGCCGGGTGAAGAATGAGCGTACTCTTCCCGCGCTCTATGGGCGGAACGCAGCGTGATAACCGCACAAGATACGATGAGGACGGCCAGCACGCCATAGCCGATCGCCCACAAAGAACTTTGCTGGCGTAACGCCAGGCTGGGCTCGATCGCGAATGGATACATCAGAAGACCGACCATGCTCCCGAGGTTGCTCGCCGCATAGAGAAAGTAGGGATCGCGCGCGTCGCGATGACGCGTCGTAGAAAACCATCTCTGGAGGAGCGGGGCGGTCGTCGATACGGCGAACAGCGGCAACGCGGTCGAAAAGAAGAGAAAGCCGAGAAGCCACGGAATCGGATTGCTTTCCCGGGGGATCGACGCGATCGCTTTCTCGCCGATGCCGATGGGGAGAACGATGAACGGGAGCGCGATCAACGATAAATGGACAACGAACTGCCATCGGTTTGGCGCTGAACTCAGAGCGTGCGAATAGGAATACGCGAAGAGCAACGTCGCCTGGAAAAAAACCATGCACGTGTTCCACACGGACGGGGAGCCGCCCAGCACCGGCAGCAACATCTTTCCTACCATCGGCTGCACGCTGAAGAGCAGGAATGCACTCGCGAACAGGGTCAGCGAAAAAAGAAAGACCATTGATACCTTTCACCAGCCGCGCATTGTCCAAACGACCGCACGTTCATATTATTCTCATTGAATTGATCGCGATCAACGGCTTTTGCAAAAAGGGCAGCTTGCGGCCACCTCGGTCGCCCCTCGCTTTGGAGGATCCGCCGCAGAAGCGACTCGATAAGGCAGACGAGGACACCGCATGCTGTCATTGTCCGCGCTCGGGCGGATCTGCCGAGGCCGACGAGGACAAAAAAAGGAGACCCAAACGGCGGGATCGCCGAGGCGAGAATCCATCGTTCACTCAGTCATCCGCCGACTCGATCGGGGGATCCGGAAAGAAAATTCTGGATCCCGCAGCAAGTGCGGAATGACGACCATACAAGATCGGCGCGTCATCGGGTATAAAAGTGCAAAAGAACAGAAGGCTGATGGCAAAGATTAAAAGCGTCAGGGACACATCCCCGAAGGGATGTGCCCCTATCAACCACCGTAAAAAAGCAATTTTACAAAAATGAAGAGCAATGCCCCTATTGACAAATCTATTTCATTCTATAGAATAGTATGTAAGCTCAGGGTGGGGAAAATGAAAGAACCTGGGCAGCCGGAAACTCCGATATAGTAACAAGCAAAGTTTTCGGGTATCCGTTGAAAGGAGGTGACAGAGATGACAGAGATCAAAGATTATTTTCTGGCCATGTATCTGAAGCTCACGAACGTGCTTCGGAGCGAGAAAGGCCAGACGCTGGTCGAGTATGCGCTGATTCTCGTTTTGATCGCCCTCGTTGTGATTGCGGCGTTGACAGTTACCGGTCAGAAAGTCAGTAGCACCTTTAGCAATATTAACAACGCACTGAAGTAACGCATGCTCGAGACACATGGGGTAGGTATCATTAATACCTTAATCATGATTGAAACCATCTGGTTCTGGCAAAGAACCAGATGGTCTTTTTTCTCCATTCTTTCGTGAGAATGTCTGCAGAAGTCGCCAAACTCGATGAAAGATGCGCACGTGGCAATCGCTTCGAACGCAGAACGGTTCCTGATCACGACGTATACGAATGAGAGACCTTGAAAACATGAAAGGGGGTGCGTAATCGTGAATATTCTGATTCGTTCCTTGCGACAGCTTTTCTTCAATGCGAAAGACGCTTTGCACAACGAAAGCGGACAAACGTTGGCGGAGTATGGATTGATCCTCGTGCTCATAGCTGTCGTCGTGTTCCTGGCACTGCAGTTGACCGGCACAACTGTGAGCGGGATGTACTCGAACGTGGCCGCGCAGTTTCCGTGAAGGCGAGTCTGACGGCAACGATCCTTTAGTCTTTATCCATTCGTTCATTTTCTCCTTTGTGGCTCCCCTGATGGGGAGCCTTTTCGGGCGCAATTGACGACGCGCGTACGATGGCCCCTCTCGGCACGTGATGCCGATCACTTCAAAGCTTGGGACACTTCTTGAACAATAGCTCATGCCGAGAAAGGAAAACCGCGGGCTAAGGATGCAAAGGGACAGAAGTATCACACCCTACTACGACCGTTGCCGAGTTCATTTATTTATTTCAGAGATGACAAAAGGGAACCAACCCGGGAGATCGCCACGTCCTCATCCTGCCACAGGCAGGGCTCGTCCTCGCGATGACAGATGGGAAAAAGTCCTTGTCCGCCTCGGGCGGATCCACCGAGGTGGACAAGGAAGTCGGAACGACCGACGTGGCAATCCCGTCGCTGCTATCAACGTCCAGATCGCCACTCCCGCTATCGGCAGGACTCACCCCGCCCTCTCCCCTCGTCTGAGAGTCTTCGACCCTCATAGGGAGAGGGTTCGCAAAGTCGCTTCTTTTGGAACCGAACAGCGAGATCGCCGCGCTTCGCTCGTCCCCGCTCGGGTGGATCCGCTCGCGTCGTCGAGTCGATGAGGCGGCCGAGGCGAACGATGACACTTCTGGATGGGGCGAGTAAAGCGAAGGCACAGTTCAAAGGGTCAAGGGCTCGAGGGTCCAATTTATAATTATGTCCAAGCTGAATCGAACCATACACTCATAGAAGGAGGACAAGAGATGCTGACGAGAGAGATGACGTGGGAAGTGCTCGCGCATCTTATCCCGGTGGATCATGCCACGCGATACACGCAGTGGGATTTCAGCGGCGCCAACCTCTCCGGGCTCGACCTCAGCGGGATGTATCTCGTCGAGACCAATTTCGGCGGCGCCAACCTCAGCAAATCGAAGCTCGTCGGCGCCGATCTCACGAAGGCATATCTCGGGAGCGCGATACTTAGCGGCGCCAACCTCAAGAGAGCGATACTCCGTGAAGTCTACCTCGGTGCCGATCTCAGCAGGCTGTCTCTCGACAACATCGATGTCCACCGGGCGTTCCCCGGCGCGGATCTGAGCGGGGCGGACCTGAGCGGGGCGGACCTGAACAGAGCGAATCTCAGCGGGGCGGATCTCGGCGGGGCGAATTTGACGAGGGCGAATCTCAGCGGGGCGAACCTCTGCGGCGCCAACCTCAAGGATGCCGATCTCACGGAAGCCTATCTGGGCGGCACCGATCTCGGCAAGGCATACCCGGGCGCGCACCTCGTCGAGGCGGACCTGACGAACGCGAACCTGAGCGGGGCCGACCTCAGGGGAGCATATTTCGAAGGGGCGAACCTGAGCGGCGCGTGCCTCCGCGGAGCGAACCTGAGCGACTCTTACTTCGGCAACGCCATGCTCAGAGGAGCAAATCTCGGCGCGTCGGACTTGAGCGGCGTTTCGTTCCTGAAAGCCGACCTCTCCAATTCCGACCTCCGCGACGCGAAGATTGTCGATGTGAATTTCAACTACGCCAATCTCTCCAACGCCGACATCACCGGCGCGACCTATAGGGGCGTTTCGACCATCGGATGGTACATCAAAGGCATCAGGGCGTCGCACATCTATACGTGCATTGTCGGCAACGAGGCGGAGCGGCATAAATTCAGAAAGATGTTTCTCGAGGGACAGTTCGAGGAATTGTACAGATCGAGACATAGTTCGATGTCCTTCGCGGTCGAAAAAAGCGGCGCGTTGTCGAGGGAGTGACGAGCTGACGGCGTCGTTGCGCGCCTCATCCGCCACGGGCTCTCCCCGGCAATCTCGTCGTTGCCATCAGCAGCACGATAGCCCCACGTCCTCATCCCGCCATAGGCGTCACCCTCACCCTCCCCTCTCCCCTCAAGGGAGAGGATTATACGGACTTTTGTGGATAGCAAAACGGCGAGATCGCCACTCCCGCCTTCGGCGGGATCGCGATGACAGAGACAAGGGCCTTCGAAGCTTCAGGGACACATAACTTGCTGAATGTGCCCCGGCTTGTCCAAAAAGTTCAACAAATAGTTTTAACCGTTATCATTCGTTATCGTGAATAAAAGAAAAAAAGTCTTGACAATATATGAATTTCCCAATATCTTTAGAAGTAGGATGACGGGGGTAAGGAATCTCACTGGGGAGAGTATCCGCTAATACAATACGATTTAGAAGCTATGGTGAATACCATTAACAAGATATTTATGGAGAGGAAAAGATGAATGCGCAAAAAACACATAAGCATCGAGGGCAGACGCTGATCGAAACTGCGTTGATATTATTTATTTTGCTATTACTCCTCTTAGGCATAGCAGAATTTGCGAGGGCCTGGTACACAAAAAACTCGCTGAAAAATGCTGCGAGACAAGGCGCAAGGATTGCGGTCGTCACCCCGAATCTTACTGATCGTTCCGGCACATGTCCAAGCGGAGACCCGGTAATTAGGGCTGTTTGCACTTCACCTGGGGTTCGAAACGATGGCCGAACAACTGTCGTCATAGATGTTGAGGGGAAAAGTGGAGCATCTGTTGCGGCAACAGGAGACACTGTTACAACACGGGTGACCTATAACGATAATAATTTTTTTGTGGTCGGTGGTGCGCCCTGGCCATGGCCAAAAGCACTTAATACGACCGAGGCAACGAGTATGAGATATGAATGAGGAACTCTTTTACAGTGATCTCCGATTGTTCAAAGGATGGCACGGCGGCAAGCAGCACTGTGCGCGCATGGATTGATTCAGACAACAATATAACGTTTTCATTTGGATTTTGGTCATTGTTAACTTAACGGAAGGAGGGTTTTATGGTATCAAAACCGAAGCCAGTCATTATCGCGGGCGCCCTGGCTGTGCTCGTTGCGGCGGTTGCGGCTTACGCTCTGTACGTCTATCTGCGAGGGCAGGAGCAGAAGCTGAGCGAGGCAGTCGCAACCGAGAAGATCGTCGTCGCCGCAGTCGAGATCCCCGTGGGATCTGCAATTAACCTCACGCAGGTGAAAACGGCGGACTGGCCGAAAGCGAGCTTGCCGCAAGGCGTTTTCCCCTCGACCGATCAGGTCATCGGCAGAACCACGATCCAGACATTGATGCCGGGTGATGCCATCACCGAGACTAAGCTGATGCCGAAGGAGGGCCCGGTCGGCATCATGACCTATAGGATCCCCGAAGGCCATCGCGCCATGACCGTCGCGGTGGATCAAGTCGCCGGCGTTGCCGGATTCATCAATCCTGGCAACATCGTCGATGTCGTGCTCTCAATCGAACTCCCGGGCTCTCAGCAAAGCGTGAGCAAGATCGTCCTCCAGAATGTGCCGGTTCTCGCGATCGGCCAGATCGTGGAACAACAGGAAGGCAAGCCCGTGATCGTGCCCACGGTCACGGTAGATGTCACGCCCGATGAAGCGGAACGACTCGCGCTCGCGAGCACGCAGGGAAAACTCCAGCTCGTTCTGAGACGACTCGGCGACAAAGAAGAGGTGAAGACAACCGGCGCGACGGTCACGAAAGTCCTCGGCGGGACAGTGACCGCGGTGAGGACGTCGCCGGCTTCCGGAGCGAGGGCAGTGAAAACACCTGAACCGCAGCCCGAACAATTCACATCCATCGATGTGTTCCGCGGGTCAACGAAGACGGTCGAGAAGTTCAAGGCGCAATAGAGACACTATGGACGATGGATTGTTTGCCGATGGTTATCGTTCTCCGGCTCGAACGGGTAATTTGTGGTTCGACAAGCGCACCAGAGCGTTCGACAGGCGGCGCACTATGGCATCCGACATGTTCACCATGGCCTATTTCACCCTGAGCTTGTCGTAGGGTGTATCCCTCGACCACGCATGTTCTCGGGCTTGATCAAAGGATCGGGCGATGACGTCATGCAACTGGCACGCTTATAAGGACAGTAGAATTCTTACCACATTATATAAAGGAGGGTCTCATGAATAAAAAGGGGAGCGCGACACTTTCATCGACGGTCGTCTTATTCGCCGTCATCTTTTCGTTGACCATCCTTCCGGCATCCGCGGAAGAATATGCCGTCAAGCTCGATCCCGCCGCAGTGGGAAAAAAGGCGGTGCCCATCGACGTCATTGTCGGGAAGGAAACGGTTCTGAAAATCAACAAGCCGCCACAGGATATCAAACAGGTCTCCCTCGCGAACAACGAAATCGCCGATATCAAACCTCTCCTCGCCTTCCCAGCCGCGAAGATGGTCGAAGTGATCATTACGGGGAAAAAGCCGGGAATTACAAGCCTCATCGTGTGGGACAAGGACGGGAACAAAAGCTTCTTCGACATCGTCGTCCATCGAGAGAGAATGGTGGAATTCGAGCGCGAGAGAGCTGAAGTCATCGAAAAGAAAATTAAAACCCTCGCCCCTGATTCCGCCGTCAGGGTGGAGATAGCCGGCGACACGATCGTCTTGACCGGCACAGCGAACAATCGACACTTGATCGACAGAATAGAGAAGGTAGCGTTACTCTACGCGTCGCCCGGCTGCGATGGCATTTCGAGGGGAGAATCGCTGCCAGCCATCCACCCGGATAAGAAAGAAGAAAAGGCCAAGGCCGCAGGTTACGTCTCCGTCAATGTCACCCAGCAGGCCCTTCAGCAGGCTGAGGAAAAAAAGAAAACGGAAGCCCTCTGCGTATTGAACCTCATAACCATGCCCGAAGCCCAGCAGGTGCTCCTCGAAGTGAAGGTCGCTCAGATCAACAAGACGAAATTGAAGGAGCTCGGTATTTCGTACTTGATTAAGAACAAAAACTTTGAGTTCACTGCGCCCGGTCTCGCCACTTCGCCGCTCGGTTGCATTGGTGGCGATTGCGAAACGATGCCCGCCCCGATCAATGTGATACCAGGAATATTAGGTTTTGACATAGAAGCTCAGCCACCTCAAATAGGGTTTGCACACTACCCCGGTGGCGTGGCTTCAGTGATAAAGGCACTCCAGGAAAAAGGATTCGGTAAGATTCTCGCGGAACCCAATCTACTGGTGAGGAGCGGGGAGAAAGGGAAATTCCACGTTGGCACACGAATACCCATCCAAACAGTCGAAGGAACCGGAGCGGACCGCACCGTTAGCATTCAGTACGAAGAAGTGGGAATCAAGCTACATTTTGCTCCCGAGGTGCTCGAAACCGGTGCGATCAGACTCGCCATAGAACCGGCGGAAGTAAGCGCCGTCGCACGATATGTTGCTTTCTTAGGCATCGTCGCTCCGGAAATCGATACGCGAACAGTCAATACCAGTGTTGATCTGAAAGAGGGGGAAAGCCTCGTTCTCGCGGGCCTGCTTTCCGAAGAGATGAAGAAGAACATTCAAAAATTACCGATCCTTGGAGATGTGCCTATTTTGGGAGCCCTCTTTAGAAGCACGCGGGATGAACTGCTCGAAAAGGAGCTTGTATTTTTCATTACGCCAAAGCTCGTCAAACCAATGGCGCCGGGTGAAAAGGTGAAGCTGCCGACCGACAACAGGCCGACCCCTGAAGAGGAACGGCAGTTCCAGTGGATCCCGATGCCGGGAGCTGGCGAAGGGGCGTTCAAATGAAATCACCTCATAAGTGCCGGCTTATCCCTTCACTCGGGGGTCCAGGACTCGCCGAGGAGAGGGGAGGGGGTAGCAGGTGACAGGTGGAGGCCGTGAAGACTGAGACTTATGGAGACTGTGAGAACAAACAATGACAACGGAGAGATTGCCGCGTCCCGCTTCGCGGGACTCGTCTGCCTCGGCGGATCCGCCCGAGTGCGGACAATGACAACAGGTGGGTATCATCGTCCACACGGGTCGCCGCAGACGGACAATGACTTGTGTCTATGTCATCGCGATTCCGCCGAAGGCGGGAGTAGCGATCTCGCTGTTTAAAGATGACGGACCGAGACTCATGGACACGTTAAGAACAACCCGATGAATGAGGTGCTGACATGAAAAAGAGACTAATGACATATGCAAAAAACCACAGGGGAGTTACGTTGGTGCTGATGGCATTTTTTCTGGTCATTTTATTGATCTTTGCCAGTCTGGCGATCGACATTGCCTATATGTACAACGTAAAGAATCAGTTGCAGGTCGCCGCCGACGCGGCCGCACTGGCAGGTGCAGCTAAGCTACACAATAACGTCTCAAGTCCTGACTATCTCATACAAAGAGAAGCAAGGGATACGGCAAGAAATTTTGCGGCGAAAAACAAAGCGGCCGGAGACTGGGTCGAATTGATCACAGACTATTCAAATACCCTCAGTGAGGGTAACGATATTACCGTCGGCCGTTGGGATGGAACAAGATATATCAGTGCAGACGATCCCAATGGCAGGCCAATCAATGCTATCGAGGTGAAGCCCAAGAGATACGAGGGGTTAAGCGGTAGTCGGGGCCCGGTGAGGTTATTCTTAGGCCCTATCTTTCAGTTAATCGGCGCTGACTGGACCTTTATGAGCGCCGGCGGTTATGCTATCGCCGCTCTGCCCCCACTCCCATCGACAGGCCTCGTGCTCTGCCAGCCTGCATGTTCACTCTCCGGGACGCAACTTGATACCCCTTTTCTCTCCAATAACCAGCAATCGAGTGCGGCGTATTCATTATCTTACACAGAGTTCCTATTAAGAACGCCTGTCGGGAAAACTACCTGTCTGAGAAACGTAAATAATTGTGCGAGAGGTCTTGATAACGACTGTGCTACGAATGATCAGAAAGCTGTCGCTTCGTATATTTGGCAATTAAGGACCGCCCCAACACGATGTGGGACATTACGGTGGGACAATGGTGTAGGAAATATTCCGAGCGATATAGAATGTGCTTTTAAGGATACTACTCTTGATGCCGCTTCTAAGACGATAGTGAATGGAAGAACAGTAAACTGGAAGGTCATTGTTCCAATTTCTGAGATGTGCCCGTCCGGAACGACACCCGGGCAGACCGAGGTATCCAATATTACGCAATTGGCCGAAATCGTAATCGTGGACGTGGTTGATGCTCAAGGTAGAAGCGTCATTTACGACCAACAAGCAGCGTCGCCTGTTGGCATAAAAATAAGCAGGATCGATTGTTTCCCTTGTGATGATTGGACTCGTATCGGAAAGAGAGCCGTGCTCGTTAAATAGTCATGTTAGAAGACAAAGCAGACGGACTGACTTTCTGCGGAATAATTTTATATGCCAGACGATTCCCGCCTTGGGCGAATCACCGAGGTGAACGGAACAAACCCTAAAGCAACGAGGACAAGGGCCGCAATAGCATACAAAAGATTACATGCAATTAGATATAAATAAAATTAGCGGAAGGAGAACTGATCAAGGGCTATGCCACAGAATATCACGGTCGTCATCATCGACTCTGACCTCACGTCGCTGAACAACATCACCAGGTTCATCGAAAGCCTTGGGGACAGCGTGTCCATCGAGGGCACCGCACCCACTTTCGAGAAAGGGTATGAACTCGTCCACAAGAAGCGGCCTATGGTCGTCATCATGGAGATCGGGAGCGATGTCAACCTCGCCATCGAACGCATCGAGCAGATACTGAGCCGCTTTCCGCAGGTGTCCATCTTTGCGACCTCAGAAGACAAGTCCTCCGAAACCATCCTTCGGGTCATGCGGGCGGGCGCTACGGAGTATCTTCTCAGGCCTGTCTCCCAGACCGACCTCACGTTCGCGCTCCAAAAAATCGGTCGTCTCTGGCTCGTCAAGCCCGTCGAGGAGGAGGCCGGAAGAATCATCACCGTCTTCAGCCCGAAGGGCGGCGCGGGCGTCACGACGATCGCCATTAATGTGGCAACGAATATCCACCAGATGACCGGGAAATCGACGGTACTCGTGGACCTCGATCTCAACGCCGGAGATGTCACGACATTCCTCAACATGAAGCCGGCCTATACAATCAGCGACGTGACGATGAATATCAGCCGCCTCGATCGGAACTTTCTACAGGGCGTGATCGCGAAGCACGAATCCGGCATCTCAGTGCTGGCGGAACCGCAAAAACTCGAGGAAGGCGTCTCCATCTCGAGCAGCGAGATCAAGAAAGTGCTGAGCCTCCTGAAATCGATGTACAAATATATCATCATCGACGCGGAGACAATTTCGGAGAGGACCGCCATCGCCATCGAAATGTCGGACCTTATCCTGCTCGTATTCATCTTGAGTTTGCCCAGTATAAAGAATATGCAACGGCATCTCAAGTATTTCGACAGGATCGGCCTCGGGAAGGATAGAGTGAAACTCGTCGCCAACAGGTACCTGAAGAAAGGCGACATAACGATTCAGGACACGGAGAAGGCCCTGAATTACCCCATTTTCTTTGCGCTCCCGAACGAGTACGACACGGCAATGATGTGCCTGAACAAAGGTGTTCCGATCAGCGAAGGAGCGCCCCGTTCTCAGCTCAACCAGTCGCTGAAGGAACTGACGAAAATGGTCGTCCAGAGCCAATCATAGAGGAGGTGACGTTTCTATGGCCATAGGAGATGCGGCGGAACTGACGCGGGCATCGAAGCCCGACGTCTATCATAGCCTCAAAGCGAAGATTCACAGGAAGCTGATCGAACGCCTCGATTTTACGAGCTTCGACCTCATCGAGAAGGACATCCTGAGCAGGGAGATCAGCCGAATCGTCGAAACCCTCATCGAAGACGAGAAGATACCCCTGAGCGCCAAGGAAAAGGACAACCTTATCGTCGATATCCTGCATGAGACCTTCGGCCTGGGGCCGATCGAGCCTTTGCTCTACGATCCCGACATCTCGGATATTCTCGTCAACCGATACAACCAGATCTACATCGAGAAGTTCGGAAAACTGCAGAAGGTCGATCTCTCTTTCAGGGACGACAACCACCTCCTCCAGATCATAGACAGAATCGTTTCGAAAATCGGGCGGCGGGTCGACGAATCCTCGCCCTATGTGGACGCGCGACTTCCCGACGGCTCGAGGGTAAACGCGATCATCCCGCCCCTCGCGCTCGACGGGCCGGTCCTCTCGATACGCCGTTTCGGCGTCGATCCGCTCAAGATGTTGGACATAATCGCGTTCGGCACGCTCACGCAGAACATGGCGAAGGTCCTCGAGGGATGCGTGAAATGCCGGCTCAATATCCTCATATCGGGCGGCACAGGCACAGGCAAGACCACCCTTCTGAACATTCTTTCCGAGTTCGTGCCGAACACAGAGAGGATCATCACGATCGAAGATTCGGCGGAGCTCCAGCTGAAGCAGGAACACGTCGTGAGGCTCGAGACGCGGCCGCCGAACATCGAAGGGAAAGGCGAAGTGACGCAGAGGGACCTCGTGCGGAATACCCTGAGGATGAGGCCGGACCGTATCATCGTCGGCGAGGTGAGGGGTGGGGAAGCGCTCGACATGCTCCAGGCGATGAACACCGGCCACGACGGCTCGCTCTCGACAATTCACGCCAATACGGCACGGGATGCCCTCGCGCGGTTGGAGACGATGGTGCTCATGGCGGGGATGGATCTGCCGGAGCGGGCGATCAAAGAGCAGATCGCTTCCGCGCTGAATGTCGTCGTCCACTTATCCCGCATGTCGGACGGAACGAGAAAGATCGTCCAGATCTCGGAGATCACGGGGATGGAAGGTTCGACGATCGTCATGCAGGATATCTTCCGCTACGAAAGGCGCGGCATAGGCCCCGATGGCCGGGTCATCGGAGAATTCCAGCCCACAGGCGTGAGGCCGTGGTTCATGGAGAAATTCAAGGTTTCGGGCATCGAACTGCCACCCCACATCTTCGAAAGGACACAGCCATGATGCTCCTTACCGTCGTTATCCTATTTTTTATTGCGGCGCTCCTCGTTCTGATCACCATCTACCTCAGTTACGCGGCGGTCAAAACGTCCCCCGCTTACGAACTGAGGAAGCGCCTGCGCACCCTCGCCATGGATGCGGCGGGCCGCCTGCCGGAAGATCTGCGGGTAGAGATCCTTCAGGACATGACACCCGTTGATAAGTTCCTCTACAGGTTCAAGATTATACAAAATCTCCACGCGTGGCTCGATAAAGCGGGGTTAAAAGTCGATGTCAAAGTATTCATTCTCGGTGTGCTCGCTGTCGCGGCCATCGGGCTCCTTCTCGGCACTGTTTTGAGGAGGGGGATCATCCCACCGATCATCCTCACGATCATCTTTACGGCGATTCCCTTTATCTATCTGAAACTCCAGATCACGAAACGGGTGTTCCTCTTTACGGAGCAACTGACGACCGCTCTCGACATGATGTCGCGGTCCCTGAAGGCGGGGCATTCGCTGGCGATGGCGATCCAGGTCGTAGGAAACGAAATGGCGAACCCCATATCGGGCCTTTTCAAATCCGTTTACGAAGAGCAGGCATACGGGCTCTCGGTCAGGGAAGCCCTCTCCAATATGATCCGTCGCATGGATACGCCCGATCTCCGATTCTTCGTCACGGCGGTCAATATCTATCGGGAGATGGGCGGCAACCTTTCGGAGATACTGGAAAATCTTGCGCGGACGATACGCGAGCGTCTGAAAATAAAACGTCAGGTTAAAGTCTACACTGCTCAAGCGCGCTTGTCAGGTTATATTCTCATCGTTCTCCCTATCGCAGCGGCGATACTGTTGTACTTCATTTCGCCGGATTACTTACAGGAACTGACGGGCGATAAACTCGGCCGGACCCTTATCGCCCTTGCCGTCGTGTTGCAGATTGTCGGGGCTATTGTGATCAGACGCATCATCGATATCAAAATATAACGATGAAACGGTTTGAGATAAGAGAGGGCACACCATGACATTACTCGCACTTTCATTACTGATCTTTGCCGGCATAGCGGCCATCTTGTTTTTTATCATCTATGTTGCCTATCCGAAAAAGTCGATCGTCCAGGAAAGGATCGAGAGCTTGCAACCGCGCGCGGAAACGGTTCGGGTCTTCGAGGAAGCGCCGACGAAATGGCAGATATTCCTCGGCAGGCTCGGGAAAAAAGTTCCCTTGCGGCCGGAAGACTACGGCAAATACCAGCGAATGCTCATTGCCGCAGGGATCAAGCCGGACAAGATCACCATCTTCATGGGGACGAAATTGTTCCTGACCATCGTTCTTCCGCTCGCATACCTCGTCTTCTACGGGATACCGGTCGAGAAGGTGTTCACGATGAGGCTTCTTTTCACGGCGATGTTCGCGATCATCGGCTATCTTTTGCCCACATTCTGGCTCAGGAACCGCTTGAAAAAGAGGCAGACCAAGATATTCCACGACCTTCCGGATTTACTCGACCTCATGACCATCTGCGTCGAAGCGGGGCTCAGCCTCGACGCCGCCATGATCAAAGTCTGCGATGATGACCAGTTCAAGAAGAGCCCTCTCGCCAAAGAAATCCGCATCGCATTGAACGAAACCCGCGCGGGGAAGCCCCGGCTCGACGCCCTGAGAGACGTGGGCGAACGCACCATGGTGGACGACCTCAAATCGTTCGCGGCAATGCTCGTCCAGACGGAGAAACTCGGGACGAGCCTCGCTCAGTCACTGCGTATCTTTTCCGATTCCTTGAGGACGATCAGACGTCAAATCGCCGAAGAAGCCGCCGCGAAAACATCCATCAAACTCGTTTTCCCGCTCGTCTTTTTCATCTTCCCGGCTATCCTCGTCGTCATCCTAGGTCCTGCGCTGATCCGGTTGTCGAAATTGTTCGCCGAGTCATAACGAGCGCCGAAGGGAGGTGCCGAAAGAGTGGACATCAATACCCTCATTCTCCTCGTAATCGCAATCGAACTCGCTTTAATTTATATCAAATTGAAGAGGTAAAGCAGAAGCGGCTCCCAATAAGAATAGGCGGCGCATGGATTCCGAACTCGAGCCCCTTTTCAGGGGCTTTTTATGTAAAGCGCCACGATGTTACCGTATGGAATGTATAAGGAATGAGCGCGTGCATTGTCATTTCGCACCCGATACGAAATCCAGCGGTTTCGAGGAAAGCTATCAAAATCTATTCACTATCTCCGGCGCGATACCGATCAGCGCTCGACCAATACGACACATACACCCATCCGAACCGCGGGACATGCACGCAAGCAAATGAGGAGGCACTTTTTCTGAAATCCCTCTGCCATGACTTCTAAAACATCCTCGAAATCTTTCTGGTTCTTGCCCTCCATTGCAGAATTTATTTTCATCCTCATTCTCGTACTTATTCTGAGAGGAGAGAGCCACCTCCTCGGCGATGGGGATACCGGCTACCACATACGCGCGGGCGAATACATCATCGACAACCGAACGATACCGCACCATGACATCTTCTCACACATCGAGCCCCCGCTCGAGTGGACGGCCCACGAGTGGCTATCCGAGGTTTTCATGGCACTCGTTCACAGAGCCGCCGGACTCACGGGGATCGTCGTGGCATTTGCGACTCTGATATCCCTCGCTTTTTTCGTGCTCTTTAAATTCCTGAGGGCCAGCGGGACAGGTATCCTGGTTGCCGCAATGGTCGTCATTTTCGCCGCCAGCGTGTCCACGATACATTGGCTCGCTCGGCCGCACGTCTTTTCTCTCCTCATAACCCTCGTTTGGTACATGGTCCTCGATACCCATCAGTACAGAGAGAAAAATCGTCTCTACCTCCTGCCACCCATCATGCTCCTCTGGGTGAATCTCCACGGTGGCTTCATTTTAGGGTTGGTGCTGATCGGGGTGTACATCGCGGGCAATCTTTTCATCGCGATATGGCGAAGCGACGCACGGCAGAGCGCACGGCGGAAGATAAAAAACCTGTCTCTGTGGTTCCTGGTTTGCCTCCTGGCGACATTGCTCAACCCGAAGGGATACAAGATTCTCCTCTTTCCTTTCGGTGTTATCGGGAACACATACCTCATGGATCACGTCAATGAATTTCTTTCGCCGAATTTTCATGAACACCTGATCTACGAGTATATGCTCCTTTTCATGATTCTCGTTTTCTGCAGCTCGATAGTGAAGCTTAATGCAATCGAGATACTGCTCGTCCTCCTCTTCACCCACATGTCCCTCTACTCAGGGAGATATATCCCTCTCTATGCGATTATCCTGAGTCCCATCCTCGCACGGCAGATCGACCACCTGTTGCAGGAACGGAGCGCGCGCAGTATCGTGAAACGGTTTCTCCGTCTGTCCGCACGGACGGCCGAAACAGATGCCGCGGCAAAATACCTGCTCTGGATGATAGGAGCTATTGTCGTGTCAATCGTTCTGGTTCTTACGCAGCAGGTCTCTCATCGATTCGACAGAGACGAAGCGCCACTTCAGGCTCTTGAATTCATAATGAATGAACACATACCGGGGAACATGTTCAACGACGACGAGTTCGGCGACCACATCATTTACGCCGCATGGCCCCGGTACAGGGTATTCTTCGACGGCCGGTCCGATATGTACGGGACGGAGAGATTGAAAGAATATTTTAGGGTAATAGCGGCAAAGCCGGGCTGGGAAGAAGTTTTTAAAAAATACGACATTACGTGGGTTATGTACAAAACTAATTCCACTCTGACGAGTTTTCTCCTCGAGAGAAAAGACTGGCACCTCATCTATTCCGACAAGGTCGCGAGCATCTTCGTAAAGAACATTCCTGAAAACCGCTATCTTATTGAAAAGTATCCTGCTGTAAAACCGGTGATAGTGGAAGAAGAGGACGATAAAGAGAAGATATGAAATATGTTGATATGTGTAGATAATTTCCCTCTTAACCTCTTCCGCCCTCCCCTTAAGTTAAGGGGAGGTGACGGTGGAGGTATGTCAAAAGGGGACAAAGGGGAGTTATGAGCTTTTTGCGTAATGATCCTGCATTTAAGAAAAGGCGACAAAAACTGGGACGTAATCAGACTAACGCTGAGAAGGTGTTGTGGTCAAAGATAAGAAACAGACAGTTTCATGGATTAAGATTCTTACGCCACTATAGCATAGGGGCCTATATCCTCGACTTCTGTTGCCCTAAAGCAAAAATAGTTGTTGAGTTGGACGGAGGCCGACATAACGAAAATTTGGCTATAGAGTATGATGCAGCGCGTTCAGAATACCTGGAAGCACTTGGGATAAGTGTATTTCGGTTTTGGAACCATGATGTGCTTTTTGATTTACATGCTGTTTTGTCCAGATTGGAAGCCGAGATAAAACACTCTCATCTTACCCAAAATCATAACGCCCCCTATCCCCCTCTCACCTTAAGAGGGGGTTCCGGACATGCACGCTATTAACACCCGCACCGGTAAAATTTTAGCCACCAATGTCAAAGTCGCCGACACCCTATTCACCCGGATGAAAGGCCTTCTCGGCAGGAAAGACCTGCCTCAGGGAGAAGCCCTCTGGATCAAGCCGTGCTTTTCTGTCCATACGTTCTTCATGAAGTTCCCCATAGATGTACTCTTTCTTGACAAGGAGAACCAGGTCATCGCAGTTTTGAGCGACCTCAAACCTAACCGCCTCACAAAGCTGTATCCGACCGCATTCAGCGTTCTCGAACTCCCGACCGGAACAATTGATGCCACAGATACAGCACTTGGAGATCGAATCGCAATGAAGTAACAGTGAAAAAGCATCACGGACAAGACAAGGGACTGCAAATCAGTATATTATAGATAGGTGCGTAACGGTGAAGAAGAGGTTGAAGAAAGAGGGTTGATATTACTGATTCATATGAAGGATAATGTTCTTCGGAGGCCGGCGATTGACGTATAAGACGCCCATGACCATAACGCCCCATCTATTGTATTCTTCCGTTATTCACTTTGTCCTCATCGCGTATATCCTCTCGATCCCCATTTATAAAGGCAGCCTCTATTCCATGTCCTTCGGGAGCTACTCGGTCGATCTCGTCAGCGAGAAGCAGCCTGCCGCGAAGGCGGCGATGACGGCGAAAGCGCCGCGATCGAAGCCCGCGCATACCTTCACCGCGCCGGCGCCAATCGCAAAAACGGAAACACCGGCGGAGGTCGAAGCGCCTCCGAGTCCGCATTCGAGCGAGATCACCGAGCCGTCCAAGGAGCCGACGACGCCGGCCGACCTACAGCCCGGCATCACGCTCATACCCGAAGAAATGGAGAAACCGGAGCCGAAAAAAGAGACGCTCATCGTGAAAGCCGAAACGCCGCCGGCCGAAACAAACCCCGAAAAAGAGAAAAAACCGGAGCCGCCGCCCGGTGAACCGCCCAAAAAGGAACCGGTGATCGTGCCGCCGCCTCCTGAAACGTCGCAGAAAACAGACGTAACCTTGAAAGAACTGACGTTGCCCAAGGAGCCGATCACGGCCGCTCAGCAGATCGTACCCGCCGAAACGAAGCCATCCAAAGCCGACAACGCTGAAGAACCCGTATCATCGGAGTTTCCCGTCAAGGCAGACGAAAAAGCGGAAGACGTCACACCTGCCGCGAAGGCAGAAAAAGTGACGGTGTCTCCGAAAGAAGACGTGACGCCGGACGAACACGCGAAGAGTCCCGTCAAAGAAGAGGTGAAGGTGGCGATCGCGAACCTTGATACGCCGGGCACCGACACACCTGTCCCTGCGCGCGGCGCGACCGGTCAAGAGACGACGAAAAAACCGGCGGCGCGGGAAGCTTCCCCTAAAAAGGCGGCCTCCGCCCCGAGAAGGGAGATCGGTCGGCACGCGCCCGGAAACGGAACCATTCCCGGAAAACCGCAACCTTCAGCGGCGGCACCCGCGGGAAGTTCTCATCCCCAGGGGACCTTTCTGCCGGAGTCCGCGCATCCGGAAGAGCCGAAAGAGAAGCCTCCTTTCGGTATCGCTGTGCCGGAAGCGCTCTTCCACCGTGATATCAAGATCGAGGTCATTCCCCAGAAAAACGACTCTCTCGCGGTCACCGCGCGCCTCTCCAGAAAAGCGCACCCGTCCGTCGAGTACTACCGCGCGCCCGAGCCGGCATCCGTCGATCTCGCGGAGGAGGACGAACCCGGCGGGAAGAAGGTCTTCTCGGTTGCGAACGCCGAGAAAGGCATTTATACTTTTGTCATGCGGCACAATGGGGACTCGTCCCGGAAAACGTCTCTCGTCATCCGGCTCCTCGAGGGGAAAAAGGGGGCGCGGGACAGGAAGTTCGAAGCCGTCACGCTCGATCCCCACGGGGAATTCTCATTGAAATTCCTGATGCCGGAAGGCATCTTCTGGGACGACGAATCGTACTTCACGGGTTCGATCGAGAGTTCCGACAGTATCACGAAATTCAACGATGTGAGCGGCATCGTATGGAAGGAGAACAAGGATTGAGAATGGACACTACTAATAAAAAAGAGTCTTTCCCGAAAGGAAGGTGGCGTATTTAATGAAAACGCGTAACGCAATATGTGAAGTTGTCCATTGCGAGGGGGAACGTGCATGCCGGAAACGTTAGGTGAAAAACTGCTCAAACAACGACTCGTCACGGAGGAACAGCTCGCCACCGCGATCGCCCGCCAGAGGCTGAAGGGCGGCAGGCTGGGGCACAACCTCGTTGAACTCGGCTACATATCGGCGGACGAACTCAATGCGTTCTTCCAGGTGAAACCCGACGTCCCGAAGACGATCGAGGAGACGGGCCTTGAAGCGAGCTTCATCGCCGATCTCATCATGAAGCACATCCTTCACATAGGCGAATTCAGGATCGCGGACGTGTCGGAACGGGTGAAGCTCCCTCACTCGATTGTCGACAGCGCACTCGAAACGCTGAGGCGGGAAAAATTCATCGAGGTCAAGGGCGCCGCCGAGTACACGAAAGCGACCTATAATTTTACGATCACGGGTCAGGGGAAGAACCGCGCGAACGAACTGCTCGACATCTGCCGGTACGTCGGCCCCGCCCCGGTTCCTCTCGACGCGTACAAAAAGCTCGTCGAAATCCAGACGATCAAGAACATCATCGTGAACGAAGAAACCGTGACGCAGGCATTCTCGCACCTCATCCTCAGCCCGCGCCTGCTGCGCCGGCTCGGCCCAGCCATCAGCTCCGGAAAAGCGATGTTCATCTACGGACCCGCGGGGAACGGCAAGACGACGATCGCCGAAACGATCGGGAGGGTCCTCCCCGGCACCGTCTATATGCCGTACGCGATCATCGTCGGCGGGCAGATCATCACGATATACGATCCCGTGACGCACATCGCGGTCAACTCCGAGTCGGCATCGGAACAGATCGACCAGCGATGGATCAAGATAAAGAGACCGGTCGTGATGACCGGGGGCGAACTCACCTTGAAGACGCTCGACCTCGACTTCAATCCGATCTCGAAATTCTACGAGGCATCCCTCCAGATGAAGGCGAACAACGGGCTCTTCATCGTGGACGATTTCGGACGGCAGCAGATCGAGCCCCAACACCTCCTGAACCGCTGGATCGTCCCCCTCGAGCGGCGGACCGACTTCATGACGCTCCACACGGGCATGAAGTTCGACATACCGTTCGACCAGATCGTCATCTTCGCCACCAATCTCGAGCCGAAAAACCTCGTCGACGAAGCGTTCCTGCGCAGAATCCGCTACAAGATCAAGATCGACCACCCGACGGAAGAAGAGTACGAGGCGATCTTCAGAAAAGTGGCGGAAGCCAACGGCATCCCGTTCAGAAAGGACATGCTCGATTACCTGATCAAGCACTACTACAAGAAGTACGGCGTGAAATTCAATGCCTGCCATCCGAGGGACATCATCGACCACATCATCGACGACGCCCACTACTACAACAGGGAGGCCCAGATGAACAGGGAATCCATCGACATCGCGTGGGAGAACTACTTTGTCGAAATGTGACGCTTGGCGGATCCGGGAAGCCGGGCGCATGGGCCGGTAAGGATAATTTCATTTGACAAACCCATGGTTTTGTGTTTTTTTATAGTCAAGCAGTCGTGAACGTCGGAATAAGGAGGTCATGGCATGCTTCTTTTGCAGGAAAAACGGGCTGAGAAGAGGTTGCAGGTCAACTTGCCGGTGACGTACTCTTTCGTTGTCGGCAACGACACGATCACGGGGAACAGTTCGACGACCAATCTCAGCGACTCCGGTCTCTGCTTCTACGCGGACATGCCGTTAAAGATGGGACTCCGCCTGCGCATTCTCCTCAACGATATCTGGGACGATTCGAAGGAATGCCAAGTGCGCTGGTGCATCAAACAGCACAATCAGTACCGGATAGGGGTCGCCTTTTAAACCAGTCACGAGTCCGAAGCGAAGAGTCAGAAGTTCAGCGATTTCTTTCCCCCGTCACCGTTTCCATGCCGCCTGATTTATAATACGTTCCACAATGACTTCCATCGTGATCGCCGCCTATAACGAGGAGAAAAGGCTCGTCCCCTCTCTGTACGCCATCCGCGATTATTTCACCGCACGAAAGAAAGACTACGAACTCATTGTCGTCGATGACGGGAGCACGGACAACACGCGGAAGATCGCCGAGGAGCAGATCCCTGTCATTCCGCACCTGCGGGTGATCGGGTACGGCGCGAACATGGGAAAGGGATACGCGTTGCGGACCGGCGTGCTCGATTCCCGGGGGGATTTCGTCCTCCTCACGGACGCGGACCTCTCGACGCCCATCGAGGAAGTCTCCAAACTGGAGCAGGCGGTTCACGACGGTCCGTGCGATATCGCCATCGGCTCGCGGGCGCTCGCCCTCAGCCGGATCCTCAAGAAACAGCCCTGGTGGCGGCAGAGCATGGGAAAACTCTTCAACAGGATCGTCAAGGCGCTCGTCATGGGCGGCTTCGAGGACACCCAATGCGGATTCAAGTTCTTTACCGGCGCGAGCGCGCGGTGCCTCTTCGGGGAGGCGCGGGTGAACCGTTTCGCGTTCGATGTCGAGATTCTGGCACTCGCGAGAAAAAAGGGGTACCGCGTCAGGGAAGTGCCCATCGTGTGGATCAACTCGCCGGAGTCGAAGGTGGACCCGTTGAAGGATTCCGTGCAGATGGTCTTCGATCTCCTGAAAATCAGATCCCGGTTAGGGAAGGTATAATAGAGCATTGGAAAAGGCGAGGGGGAAACCGATGACAAGTATGATATCGCGCCATCGCGCGAAGATATCTCGCGCAGCGAGCCTCGTGCTCCTCCGGGCGCTCGTCGCCGCGCTCTGCGTGTGCGTCTGGAATTCTCCTGCCCGTGCGGCGGGGGAAACGCTCCGCGTCCTCAACGATACCGCCGTAGGCCTGTACGAACAGGGACAGTACGAGAGCGCGGCCGAGTTAGCCGAGCGGGCCGTCAGAGTCGCGGAAGAGATGTTCGGCCCGTCCGATCCGCAGATCATCACGTTCCTGAACAATCTCGCGGTGATCTACTACGCGCAAGGAAGATATGCCGAGGCAGTCGCACAGTACGAACGCGCCATCGCGATAGCGGAAGCGGCTCTTGGAATTTACCATCCTCGGGTACAATCGCTGCGTGAAAGCCTCGACCAGTGCCGGCAGAACCTCCAGCGGGACGGTGCGCCGCGGGAAAAAGCACGGGGGGAGGCACCCGCGGCAAAACCACCGACCGTGCAGATGCCGGTCGAAGAAAAAACCGAGCCGGCAAGCGTCGCGACCGTGACCTCGGAACAGCCATCGAAGACCGGCGAAAACCACCTGACCCTTTTTACGGTTCAGGTTGGCGCGTTCAAGGACCTCCGCAACGCGAGAAGCCTCGAAGCAAAACTGGCGCAGAACGGTTACGACGCAGGAATCGTTTCTGTGACGACCGCGACGGGAGAAACGCTCCACAAGGTTCGCGTTGGCGCATTCGGGAAACGCGCGAAGGCGGAGGACTTAGCGCGCGAACTGAGAGCGCTCCTCGGCCTCGGGACATTCATCACGGTGAAGTAAGCGAAAACGCTCGGCCCACAAGGGCGAGAGACAGACTTTGCTCGTTCTTTGCCATGGGAAAGGCTTTCCATCTCCGGTCATTGCGAGCCCCGCTGTAAGCGGGGCGTGGCAATCTCGTCGTTAAAAAAGACTTTCGATTTTTTACTCTCACCCCTTGACACTCACCATGCAATTCGTATCATATGAGGTATCATCGCCTGTACGGGCATTTCGGGGAACGGCCTCTGCGCCAAAAGAAATCTCGCGCCGCTCTTCGGAGGAAGAGGTAAAGATTAAGAGGCCTTACATCTAAGGCAACCGCGCACGTCGTTCCCCGAACATCGAGTATCGAGGAGCGTTATTGGCGATCATGCTATTTCGGACGGGCGACACTCGCTGAAGGAACGACCATGCACACCTTTTCCGAGGAGAAACGCACTCTTCCCGACAGACGGCTCAAACCGACACCACTCTTCAGCAGGTACACCCTCATGGGGGGGCGCCGGAGAACCATCAGGCGAGACCGTGACAGGAAAAGACATCTCTTCGTGGATATCTACGACACCCGCCTCTTCATCGTCCTCGTCCTCCTCCTCGTCATGAACGTGCTCGACGGTTTCCTGACCCTTCTCTTGATCAGAGAAAATATCATCGTCGAAGCGAATCCTCTCATGGCGTACTGTCTCGACTACGGCCACATGCCCTTCTTCTGGGTGAAATACTCACTCATGGCGGTTTCGCTCGTCATTTTCTGCGTACTGAAAAACGTGAGGTTTTCGCGGGTCGCGCTGACGGGATCCTTCATCACATACGCATCCGTGCTCGTCTATGAGCTCTGCCTCGTTTACGCGCACCATCCGCAACTCTTTCCCGACTGATGTCCCGCCGCCCGTCGCGATCGGGCGTCACCCGCATTCTCCCTACGCGAGTAGGATTGCCGTCGACGGATACGCCAGGGATAATAGCCCCATGACCGGGCGGAAGACAGCGTCGCACGAACGAATCGCGGCACTCCGCGATGTCGCACTGGGTTCCGGCCGCGCGTCGAGACACATTTCCGAGGAGGAAGAACGATGGACGCATTGAGCGAGCATATGACGGCCGTTTTGGAGGACGCGCAAGGAGCGACCAATCGAGCGGAACGAACCGCGCGACAGGGCGAGATCGAGAAAAGGAAACACAGACGACTGAGGGTCGAGCACCTCGCTGTGCACGGCGAGGTGCCGCTCGCGAGCAAGGTGAGCGTCATCAACGTATCCGCGAGCGGCGTTCTCCTCAAGGCGAACAGAAGACTCAATATCGGCAACACCTACCTCTTGAAGATAAGCTATAAAGATACGTTCCTGCTCGCGAGAGCTGTCGTCAAATGGTCGTTCCTCGTCGAAAATGTGGAAGACGCGAAAGGTAATTTTGTTCCCTTCTACATGGCGGGCATGGAATTTAAAGAGGTGACCTCGGGGAAACCGGAGGGGATGATGCGGACGATCGCGCGCGACGTCGGAGCGGTTGCCTGTGACACCGGTGCGGGAGATCCCCGTGCGGCGGAATCCGGCGGAGGCAGATACGACGAAGCGGATATTGCCACAGAGGCAGGCAGCCCTGCGATGCCGGACGTTCCTCAGCGAGAGCCCGACGCGGAGGCCCCCGAGCACTTCATCGAGATGATAGAGCGCACGTACGCTCTCTGCGTCGAAAACAGGATGAGCTGCTTCGAACTCCTCGACGTGGAGCCGACGACCGACATCGAGGCGATCACGAAAGCGTACCACCGGAAGGTGAGAGAGATCCACCCGGATAGACACGCCTCGCTACCGCCGGACCTGAAAGCAAAACTCAATGTCGTCTTCGCATACCTGAATGAGGCGCACGAGGCATTTCTGCGGGGAGGCGGTCGGGATGCCTTCCCGGGAAGACTGTCCATGCTGCAAGCTCCGCCGAGGGAGCAGGGAGAGATCGCGAGGGAGTATTTCGAGCAGGCCAAGATCGAATTCTGGAACGGTCGCTACGAAGACGCGGAAGCGCTCATGCAGCACGCTATCTACCTGCACGACAGTTCCGCCAAGTACTACTACTATTACGCGAAGACCCTCTTGAAACTGGGTAAGCTTCGGGAGGCGGAGAGAGCGATCAGGAAAGCGCTCACCCTCGAGTCCTCGAACTCCGATTATCTCACGGAAGCGGGATACATTTACCACGCCCTGGGATTATCGCACAGAGCCGAACAGACCCTCGAAATCGCGCTCGGTCTCGAACCGACGCACGCGAAGGCACGGAGGGCGATGGAAGAACTTCGCGCCAGCCGCCGGTAATGCGCGGGCATAGGGCCCGTGAAGGACAGCGGCGAGCAGGGCACTCGGATCGCGAAGAGAAGGGCATAGAACAAGATATGTCTCTGTCAGCCGCCATAACGTCTGTCGTCATCTTCTTTCAGAAAAACCTGATCGCGGCGGTCGCCCTCACTGTCGTCGCCCTCTACCTGCTCTTCAGGAAACCGCGTTTGCTCCTCCTTATCCTCTTCATCGTTTGCCTCCTCATGGTGATTTTCTACCTGGGCGGCTATTTGACATCGTCCCGCAAACTCCCCATCCATTCCCTGTAAACGACAGCGATTCCCCGATATCCGGACATGACAGGCCGGGGCAGGGATCGTGATCGCGTCAGAGTTCGCCTTTACGACGTCTCCATATTCCGCAGCAGGCTGCTTCTCTTCGGGTGCCGCAATTTTCTCATCGCGTTGACTTCGATCTGACGAACGCGTTCACGCGTGAGGGACAGCGACCGTCCGACTTCCTCGAGCGTGTAGGTCCGGCTCATGCCGATGCCGAACCTCATGCGGATGACTTTCTCCTCCCTTGGCGTGAGCGTCCTCAGGATCCGGAGCACATGGGCCGACATCATCTCGCGTTCCACGCGGTGGTACGGAGACAGACGCGCGTCGTCGCCGATGAAATCCTCGAGCGTGGCGTCGTCTTCGCCGACCGGCGTCTGGAGCGCGAGCGGATCCTGAACGAGCGAGAGCACCTCCTCGATCTTCCGGACCGATACGCCGAGGCGCGACGCGATCTCGGTTGTCGTCGGCTCCCTCCCGAGGACGGACACCAATCCGTTCGCGACCTTCATGATTTTGTGGTAATACTCCAGCAGATGGACGGGGAGCCGAATCATTTTGGTCTGCTCTATGAGCGCCCGCAGCGCCGCCTGCCGTATCCACCACGTCGCGTATGTGCTGAATTTGAAGCCCTTCCGGTAGTCGAAGCGGTCGATCGCCCTCATCAGCCCTATGTTGCCCTCCTGGATGAGGTCGAGGAGCGGAAGTCCCCGCCCCGCGTACTGTTTGACGACGTAGATCACGAGACGAAGATTGTGCGTGACGAGAATATTCTTGGCGTTCAGCATGACATCCCGCATCTCCGCGACTTTCGCGTACTCCCGCATGAACGTTTCCCGCGGCATCTCCCCCGCAGAGGCTCCCCTCTCGAAAGGGAATGCGTCCGCTTCGATCTCCGCTGCCATGGCGTCCAGTACCTTGAGGCTCTCCCGGAGAATCCTCTCGCCGTTCTCCGCGTCGGGTTCCGCATCGTTCTCTCTCCCGCGGCGCCGCGTTCTGAGGGATGCCTCGATTTTCCCGTAGAACGGCATCGCCTTTATCGTCGCGCTCAGCAGCTCTCTGGCCCGCGCGAGAATCCGCGCGACCGCTCGCTCCTCCTCGCGCGTGAGAACCGCGATATCGCCCATCGAGTGGAAGTATGCCTGCAAAAGCTCCTCGCCACCGAGCCCTCCCTGCCCGTGCTCATCGCGCGATTCGGCATCGGTCTCGCCCTGCTCCGCGCTGACGGGGAGTTCATCTTCGCCCGTGAAACCGACGAGCATGCCGCGCCCGCCCATGGAGAAGGATGGGCTTGCCACGCCATACAAATCGGCGGGATACGCGCACTCCCGTTCCTCCGCCGACCTGATGATGTCATCGAAAATGCTTCTCCCGTCTCTGATGGGCATGACACTCCTCACGGGCAGCACTCCTCCGCCGTCACCGTTTCAACGCGTCGGCTGCTTCCCTGATTCCGGTCTTGCAGAGGACGCAGACCCCCTCTTTTTGGTGTGTGCTCATGCCGCAGATCGCGCACTTCCTCGCCCTTCCCTTTTTTGGAACGGGTCTCGGCCAAAGCGCGTTCCTCCGTTTTCTCGAGAATCTCGTTTTCCGTCAATTCGATGCTTTCTACCGCCATGGTACCACCTCACGTAACGCACGAGGCCCGACCCGCCGTCACCCTCGCGCGGCCAGAACCTCGATGACTTTTTCCATTTCCGTCGATTTGTCGAAAAAGAAATCCGCTCCCGCGTCCATGCACTTCCTCCGATACTGGGGATAGGGAAAGCTCGTCAGCACGATGACGATCGGCGCGCGATCCCTCTTTTCGATCGCCTGCAAGACGTCCAGTCCGGTGCCGTCGGGCATCCGCATGTCGAGGATAATGACGTCCGCCGCGGATTCCCTCACGCACTCGATCGCCTGCCGAACATTTTCCGCTTCACGGATCATATCGACCGCCTTCACCTCTGCGAGGAGCATCTTCACGCGTTCGCGAAGCTCGCTGGAGTCGTCCGCGATGAGAACCTTCATTGCCCGCCTCCGCGCAGCCCCGCTCTTCGCTTCTCCACGATTGATCGAACCTTCGTATCCATGATGCTGATTCATTCTTGCAGATTCGGAAGACGGGTGGTATCGGCGGCCGGCCTTTTTTTCTGTAAGAGTGAGACGATTTATTCTGTCGGTGTCCGTCCTACGCGTCACGCGCGCGTCGTGGAAGAAGGGAGGGAAAAGGATGGCATGCCGCGGGTGGCATTACATTGTAACCCTCTTAATTCATAAATTTCGGGCGATAGCGAGAGGACAGAGTGTTCGAGCGGGTTTATTGTGCCGATATTCGAACACTGTGCATTCGATGACAATGAGGCAAAATCGCCTCGCAGGCACTCCGATCTCCATCGGTGGGCCGAGAATGAGCGTGAATACTATGTCCTGTCTCTTGAAGGTATGATTAATCTGGGTTTAGTCGTCGCGAAACGCGACGCGCCTCACTGATCGAGCATGTGATGGCGAAGGGCGTAGTGCATCAGCTCCGCGTTCGTCTTCATTTTCATTTTTTCGAGTATGCGCGCGCGGTAGGTACTGATGGTCTTCACGCTGAGCGAGAGGGAGTCGGCGATCTCCGTGGCCGACTTGCCGGCGGCGATGAGGCGGAACACCTCGTATTCCCGGTCCGACAGGGCGTGATGCGGCGGTTTCTCCGCGTCCGGCTCCACCTCCTCGGCGAGCTTTTCGGCGACTTCCGGCGTGATATATTTTCGTCCCGATGTTATCTGCGGATCGCCGTGATGAGTTCCTCCGGAGCGCTCTCCTTCGTGAGGTATCCGGACGCCCCCGCTCTAATGAAACGAACCGCGTACTGCTCTTCCGGATACATGCTCAGGACGAGCACGGGCAATCGGGGCCTCGCCGCTTTCACCTGCTTCAGCACCTCGATCGCGGGCATCCCGGGCATGCCGATATCGAGCAGGAGGAGATCGTACTGCTCTTTCCACACCTTATCGAGCACTTCCTGACCGTTCGCCGCCTCGGCGGCGACGGCAATGTCGGGGTGGTCTTCGAGGATGTGTTTTAACCCTTCGCGGAATATCGCGTGATCGTCCGCGATGAGAAGCCTGATCATCCGCCTTCTCCTTCTCCGCGCACCGGCAATCTCACGGAAACCGTCGTCCCTCCGCCCGGCACGCCTTCTATTATAGTTTCTCCTCCCCACATGATCGCGCGCTCGCGAAGACCCATGAGGCCGAACGACTGGGGACTCTCGATCTCCTCCCTCCGGATCCCCCGCCCGTTGTCGCTCACCCGCAACTCGACAATGCCGTCTGCTGCGCGGAGGTCGATGCGCACTTCCGTGGCCCCGGCATGCCGGGCTACGTTCGTGAGGGTCTCCTGGAAGATGCGGAAAAGGGCCGTGTTCCTCTCCCTGTCGAATGAAATCTCTTTCGGCTCGATCGCGAGGCTGCACTGGATCCCCGTCCTCTTCTGGAACTCCTCGGTCTGCCACTCGATCGCGGCAGCGAGCCCGAGGTCATCCAACAGCCCGGGGCGCAGGTCCGTCGAAATCCTCTTCATCGTCGCGATCGTCCTGTCGATGATCTTCCCCATCGCGTCCAGTTTCTCGCGGAGCGGCGCCTGATCATCCTGCAGGCGTTTCCGGATCCACGCGAGATCGATCTTCAGCACGGTGAGCGCCTGACCGAGTTCGTCGTGAATCTCGCGGGCGATGTTCGTCCTCTCCATCTCCGTCGCCCTCTGGATATGTGCGGTCAAATGGCGGAGCTGCTCCTCGCTCTTCTTGATGGCATCCTCCGCGCGCTTGCGCTCCGTGACATCCCTGATAATCTGGATGACACCGATCACGCGATGCCGTTTGTCCAGACGGGGAATCGTGTGAATTTCGAAATACCTCCCCCGCTCGGCATCGAAGAGTTCGTCCGAGAACGGCCCGCTCTTCTCCGGCGGGAGGCGCAGCGGAAAGCTCTTGCCTTCGCCCTCCAGAAAGTACGCGCGGCACTTCGCCGCGATCTCCCCGAAGATGCCCGCGTGACGAATCTCGTCCGCCGCCTTGTTGGCGCGCACGACGGCGAAATCGCAATCATGAACGATGATCGCGTCGCTGATGTCGTTGAAGGTCCTGTCCCACTCGTCGTTTGCCGCGGCGAGCATCCTCCCCAACTCTTCGAGCCGCGCCACGTAGGCGGCAAGAAACGCGAAGGCGAGCGCTCCGAACCCTATCGACGGGGCCACCCACACGTGCGAGTTCTTAAATGCCACGAACGCGAATGCCGAGATGAGGAAAATACCGGCGAGCCACACTCCCATCGCTCGCCACGCGTCGAGCCGGACGAAGAGGAAGAAGAAGAGCAGTGCGGTCGCCGCCGCTCCGGCCCATCTCGCGCGGTCGGGCACGAACCGTATGGCATTGCGCGCCATCATGCTGTTCAGGATGTGGGCGTGGACCTCGACTCCCGCCATTCTGTCCCTCTCCTGTGTGAACGGCGTCACCATTCTCTCCTCGATCCCGGGGCTCGTGACGCCGACGAGAACGACCTTGTCACGGAAGAAAGACGGCGGAACGCTCCCGTCCACGATATCGACCGCCGGGATATGCTGAAAAGTTCCGGGCGGTCCGAAGAAATTGATGTGCATCGGGTCCGACTGTCTGATGGGTTCTCGGCCATCGCTCTCCGGCCCCGACGACGCGGGCGCGCGGAGATCTTCGTGAACGCCCGTCACCATGCGGCTCAGCACCGACGCGAATGAGGGCAGGACGGCATCCCGATACGCAAGGACGTGGTAAACGGTCCGAACGACGCCGTCTATCCCCTGCTCGATGTGGATGTGCCCCGTTGCCACGGGAATCAGCGTCTCCGCGGGGTATGAGACCATCATCCGGCCTTCGATGTAGGCGGGCAGGACGACCCTGCCGTGTCTTGTCATCGCTTCCCTCAGCGAGGCGTCGTCGCCGGAACTCTCCGCCATGATCACGTCGATCCCGACTGCCCCGGCCTGACGAGTCGCATCGAGCAACCGGGCATAGTACTCCCTCCGGATCGGCCATCTCCCGAGCCGATCGAGCGTCTTCTCGTCGATTGCGGCGATGACGATATTCCTGTCATGTTCGAGCGGGCCGCGGATGCGGAATGAGAGATCGTAGAGGTAGAGATCGATTCCTTCGAAGAGCCCCGCGTAATCGGCGATCAGGAGTGCGGCAAACCCGATGGCGAGAATCACGGCGTAACGGAAAACGCCGACGCGCGTAAGCTGTATGTTCATGGCGGTCCTGTCCGGCCGGCTACGCGAACGGAAAGAGGGCTCGCATCGGTCACGCACCTCACGGCAGGAGAACGAAGATGAGCCCGAACGTCGCAGCAATGCCGAGGAAGACGCTGAAGTATCCTTTCCCGACGGGCTCGGGAGGAGGATTCACGGTAAACGCGACGGCATCCGACCATGCCCCTTCGTACCCGTCATCGGCAATCGACCGAATCCTGAGGTAATACCGGCCCGGCTCGAGTTCCCGTGTCGTGAACGTACGGCCCTCGATGCGGGCAACCTCCTCGACCATCCGATAGAATGCCTCATCGGCAGCGACCTGGACTCGGTAGGCGACCGCGCCCCGAGCCTCCCGCCATTCCGCTTCGACGGACTTCCCGGGGCACGACGCATCTTTCATAGGCAAAAGAATCCCCGGCGGGGACGGATTCACCCGAACGCGAATTTCGGCGGGGACCGACGGCATGCCTTCGAGACCGATCTCGTCGACGCCGACGGCGTGAACGAAATATCTGCCGTCATCGAGATACCGCACCTCGACAGGGCCGGCAGCCGCAGCGCGTCCTTCGAACACCGTCTCCTTCCCCTCGCTGTCTTTCGATACCGAGAGACGATACCCGACCGCGCCCTCGACCGGCAAAAGATCGACACTGAGCGGCAGCGTCGAGAAGAGCCCCTCGCCAATGCCTACGCCCGGCGGTGGAAGGAGCTTCCTCGGCCTCAACGGTGGTTCCCCTTTCCGGACGAGCGTTCCTTCGCCTTCCGAGACCACCTCCCGCTGACGCATCGCCTCGACGTGCGCCTGCCCCTCGAGCACCTCGGAACGGGTACAACCGACGTCGTCCACCGAGGTTCTGAAGAGCGTTCCTCTCGCCGCGCACACGGCCGAGGGCGTCTCTATCTCGAAGCGCGGTTCCCTCCCCGTCGCCTTCCGGATCTTCGTGAGCGTCCTCCCCTTCACGATGTTCAACCGCTCCTCGCGGAAATCGCCCTTTTTTCTGATCCTCACGATCTCGCTCACACTGTCTGATTTCTGGAGAAACGATGCCCCGCTCCCGAAGACGATTTCGACGGCGCTCATATCGCCTGTCCTGATCTTCGTCCCTTCGCCGATCAGCGCGCGGAGACCGACGGGGAGCCACTCGTTGCTGGCCGGCGCTTGCATCGTCACGTCACCCTGTACGAACGCGACTTCCCCCTGTTCCCGAACACCGCGAAGGAAGGCAACGGGAATGATGAGGGTCTGGCCCGGATAGATGAGATCGGGATTCCTGAGTTCGTTGATGCGGGCGATCTCTCTCCACTGGCGCGGGTCTTCGAGATACTCCTCGCAGATCTTTATGACGTAATCGCCCTCCCGCACCGTGATCTCGACGACGTCTTCCGGTGCGGCGAGGAGAGGGGAAATGAGAAACAGGAGGAAAAAGACACAGAGAGAAAACGCCGTCTTCAGGGTCCTCTTCACGACGCCGGCGAGCAGTACGGTCCGCGGTAGGACCTGTAATCCGCGTAGGGGGAGCAGGATCCTGCCTGATACGGATAAGACGCACTCCCGCCGATGGCGGCGAGGAGCGCGAGCGTCACGATGATCTTACGCACGATGGATCGTCACGTTCTCCTTCGACCTAAAAAACCGGGACAGCCCCCTTATCTTATGCGTACGCACTACCATAGCACAAAACGCGCGCTAAAAAAAGCTCTCTCTAAAGTTTCAGGTTCACCAGCGACAATGGATTCACCGAAATACGGGAAACCTTCGCCCCGAAGTGGAGATGAGGGCCACTCGCCCTCCCCGTCGATCCGACGAAGCCGATGACTTCCCCCTTCGAAACGGTGTCGCCCCTCGAAACGCGCGCGCGAGAAAGATGCATATAGACGGTGAAAATGCCCTGGCCGTGATCGAGGATGACCGTGTTGCCCCCGAAAAAGAGTTCTTCGGACAGAACCACCTTGCCACCGTTGGAAGCCCTCACCGCGTCACCATCGGCACCCCTGATGTCGACCCCGCGATGGACGCTCGTCCACACGTCGTTCATGACGCGTTTCGTCCCGAAGGGAGTAGATATGTCGTTATCGAGGGGGATGAGGAAATTCCCCGCCCAGTACCTCTCGGAGACGCCCTCGAAGATGGCGTTCAGGCGGCGTTGCTCCGCGTCCGCTCTTTCCCGGTCGGCCGAACCGAGGATGACTTTTTCCTCGGGGAGCGTCATCGACACGGTGCGGAAAACGCCCCTCTTCACGGTCACACCGAGAGTCTTCACCCTTATCCCCACGCTCACGACGACCCGGTGTTTGCCCGTCTTCGCGTCGAGATCGACCGCGCCGATGCCGACGAAGCACGCGTCGCCGCACGCGCTGACCGGGATGGATTTCCCCGCGATCGTCACGGTCGGAACGCGGGATGCTATCACGTTCTTGACCGTAACCGCAAAGACGTCCCCCTGTCTCACGACCTTCGGAGAAACACGGGCATAGAATGCATGCGCCTCGTCTCCAAAGGCGGCAGCGGAGAGCGTGATGGCGAGGGGAACAAGGAAGAGGAGGGAACGGAAAGCGGAAAAGACCCCGCAGCACGGATGGCACAGGGGCCGCACGTGATTGATTCCCTGAACTTTCTTTGTGCTAATATGTTGCATGGAACGACACGTCCGCCTGCGCGGAGAAGGTGACCGCGGAGCCGTGCGCGGTAAACATCCCGCTTTGCTCCTCGATTATACCAGTTCCGCGACCCCGCGACGCTCTCCCTCCCCGCGTCTCGATCGAACCGAGGAAAGGGGACGCCGGCGCGGGTGAAACCTCTCATCATCGGTCTCTGGCTGTCTCTGCTCTTCCTCCCCTTCAAGGGGCCGGAAGCCGCCCTGTGGTTCTTCCTCATCTCGTCATCGACGCTCTGCGCCTGGAAAGAAGTCGCCCCGCGCGTCCGAACGGTTATCCCGGCCCTCGAAGCCGGTATGCGGCGGCTGACGGATCGGGCCTTCTTCACGGAGACCGTTTCGCCGTCCCTCCCCTACGCGGCCATCGCCGCTTTTTCCCTCCTCCCTTTCCTCGTCCGGGACTATTTTCTGGACGTGGCGATCATGGTTGGCATCTACGTTATTCTCGCTCTTGGGCTCAACGTGGTCGTCGGTTTCGCGGGACTCCTGAACCTCGGTTTTGTCGCCTTCTACGCGCTCGGAGCCTATGCGTACGCCCTCCTGAATACCTCCTGGGGAATCGGTTTCTGGACGGCGCTCCCGTTCGCCGTCGGACTTTCCACAGCCGCCGGTTTTCTGCTCGCCGTGCCCGCACTCCGCCTGCGCGGCGACTACCTCGCCATCGTCACCCTCGGCTTCGGCGAGATCACGCGGCTCGTTCTCAACAATTTCGACAGCCTCACGAGGGGCCCGAACGGCATCTCCGGCATCGCGCCCCCGTCGTTCTTCTCGATCCACCTCGGGACACTGACGCTCTTCTACTACCTCGTCTTTCTCGCGACCCTCGCCACGATCTTCGTTACGGCACGCGTCCGCTCGTCGAAGATAGGGAGAGCGTGGATAGCGATACGGGAGGACGAAATCGCAGCGTCCACGATGGGGATCAACACGACCCTCTACAAACTCTATGCCTTCGCCTTCGGCGCGTTCTGGGCGGGCCTCGCCGGGGCGATCTTCGCCGCGAAGATGCGGTTCGTCTCCCCGGAGAGTTTCACCTTCCTCGAATCGGTCCTCATCCTCTGCATGGTAATTCTCGGCGGGCTCGGCAGTATCCCCGGTGTCGTGGTCGGCGCGTTCATCCTCGTCCTCCTGCCGGAGGTCTTGCGGGAGGTGCAGATATACCGCATGCTCGCGCTCGGTGCGGGCCTCGTCATCCTCATGGTCTTCAGACCGCAGGGGCTTTTTGGAGGGAAACGTGTATCTCCTTGACGTGCGCGGCCTCGCGATGCATTTCGGCGGTGTTCGCGCGGTCGAAGATCTCGACCTGAGGGTCAAGACGGGAAAGATCACGAGCGTGATCGGTCCGAACGGTGCCGGGAAAACGACCCTGTTCAATTGCCTCACCGGCCTCGCGCGTCCGACGAGGGGCACCATTTACTTTTCGGACAGAGACATCACCTCGCTCGCACCCCACGACATCGTGAAGCAGGGGATATCGCGGACATTCCAGAACATCAGGCTCTTCAAAGGCATGTCGGTCCTCGAGAATGTAATGGTGGCCGAGCATACGAAAAGCCGCTCCGGCCTTTTCGGCGCGATCGGCAGGCCGAAATCGTTCCGACGCGAAGAACGGGCCGTCAGGGAGCGGGCCCTCGAGTTCCTCTCGTTCGTCGGGCTGGCGGACGAAGCGCATAAAATGTCGGGCAACCTTCCCTACGGCGCCCAGCGGAGGCTCGAGATCGCGCGCGCGCTGGCAACCGACCCCTCCCTTCTCTTACTCGACGAACCGACCGCCGGGATGAACCCGCAGGAGACCGCCGCGGTCATGAACCTGATCTCGATGGTGAAGGAACTCGGCAAGACAATCCTCCTCATCGAGCACGATATGAAAGTGGTCATGGGCATTTCCGACTGGATTGCCGTCTTGAACCACGGCGTGAAGATCGCGGAAGGTCTCCCGGAGGATATCCGCAAAGACCCTGTCGTCATCGAGGCGTACCTCGGGAAAGAGCATTAGAATGCCGGCCGCGGAGATGCTGAAGCTCGAGGATGTCCACACCTTCTACGGGCCGGTCGAGGCCCTGAAGGGCCTCTCCATCGAAGTCCGGCAGGGCGAGATCGTCTGCATGATCGGGAACAACGGAGCGGGAAAGTCCACCGCGCTCATGACGATATCGGGGGTGCTTAAACCCCGCACGGGCGCCATTTTCTTCTGCGGCGAACGGATCACCGGCTTGGCGCCCCACACGATTGCCAGGATGGGCATCAGCCAGGTGCCGGAGGGCAGGAGGATCTTCCCCAAACTCACGGTGAGAGAGAATCTCGAGATGGGCCTCTACGCGGTTCCGGCCCGGCGGGGTGGCGATTCGCCGAATCGGTCATCCGGGTCCGACCGGTGCGAGTCGAGGCTCGAAAAAGTCTTCGCCCTCTTCCCGGTGCTCAAAGACCGCCAGAAACAGGCAGGCGGTACGCTGAGCGGCGGCGAACAACAGATGCTCGCGATCGGACGGGCCCTCATGTCGGAGCCGAAGCTCCTCCTCCTCGACGAGCCGTCGCTTGGCCTGGCGCCCCTCGTCGCGCACAGGATCTTCAAGACCATCCAGGAGATCAATAGGGAAGGGGTCACCGTCCTCCTCGTCGAGCAGAACGCCCGCGCCGCGTTACGGCTCTCCCACAAGGGCTACGTGCTCGAAAACGGGCGGGTCGCCCTCGAAGGGCCAAGCGGGGAGCTGCTCAACGACGAGCGAATCCGGAAGACGTACTTAGGGGAGTAAGTCCGCGCGAGTGTGCTATAATTTCACGATATGGAATTGTCCAGGGCTCATCTGTTCATCGATGGAAGAGTGCAGGGCGTATTCTACAGGGCATTCACGAGGGACATCGCACATTCTCTCGGTCTCAACGGATGGGTCAGAAATCTCAGGGACGGCCGGGTCGAAGCCGTCTTCGAAGGCGACAAGAAACTGATAGAGCAGGCAATTCAGAAGTGCCACGCCGGGCCGCCCGGAGCGAGGGTCTCGCACATCGATGTCCGCTGGGAACCCTATGACGGCGCGGAGAACGGCTTCCACATCCGGTACTGACCTCTCGCCTAAAAAATTGCGCATGTGCCATACGCGTCCAAATGAGGAGAACCGGTATCGCTCAATACCGCATTAACGGCATGAACCGACAGGATAATTGCACGACACGCCTCATTTCGATGACGGGCGTCCCGTTGGCGCTCGTATGCCGCATCGTGAAAGCAGGCACGGGTAACGTTACGGGGTGTCGTCAGGGCGTTTCTTCGGCATCCGGCCGTATCGTGAACTATTGTGGACAGCAGTGGGATGTTACGTGGGATGTTACGGGAACTCAGGATAAAAAATCTCGCCATTATCGATGACCTGACGATCAGGTTCGACAGGGGGTTCAACGTGCTGACCGGGGAAACCGGCGCGGGAAAATCGATCATCGTGGATGCACTCGGCCTCGTGCTGGGAGGTAAGGTCCCGCATGACTTCCTGCGGTCGGGAGAGAAGGAGGCCGTCGTACAGGCCTACTTCGAGCCGCAGGAGACCGCAGCATTTCCGGATCTCGGCCTTGACGTGTCCGACGGGCTCATCCTCAGGAGGTCTCTCTTTGCCTCGGGGAAACATCGCGCGTATATCAACGACGCGATGGTGAGCGCGCAGAGTCTCGCCGAGGTGGGGAGGGAAATCGTGGATATCCACGGACAGCACGAACACCAGAGTCTCCTCTCGACCGACAAGCAACGGGAGTTTCTGGATCTCTTCGGACGGCTCGGGGATGATCGAGCGATCGTCGAGCGGCTCTATCACGATGTCTCGGCGCTCTCGCGTGAGCGCGCCGAATTGGAAAAGAACGTTCAGGATCGCGAGGGCAGGAGGGAGGTGCTCTCCTTTCAGATCCGGGAAATCGACGCCGCGAACCTCGCGGACGGCGAAATAGAACGACTGCTCGAAGAGCGCGCCGTCCTCGGCCACGCCGGCAAATTGAAAGAACTCGCGACCACCGCGTACGACCTCCTCTACGATGCCGACAATTCGTGCAGCACGCACCTCTCGCGCATCATCCGGAAAGTGCAGGATATGGCCGCGATCGATCAGCGGGCGGCGGATGTCCTCGGCTTGCTCGAGTCAGCGCTCCCCCTCCTCGAAGACGCGGCCCGTTCCCTCAGGGGATTCAGAGATTCATACGAGGATGAGCCCGGGAGACTCGACGCGGTCGAAGAGCGTCTCGCCCTCATCCGCAAGCTCGAAAAGAAATACGGGGAAGGCATCGATGCCATCGTGCGCTACAGGAACCGCGCGGAGTCGGAACTGCTGGCGCTCGAGACGATCGACGAACGCAGGGACGTCCTCGAACGAGAACTCGCCGCGAAAGAGAGGGCACTTTTGGAGGCAGCCTTCGCGCTCTCGGGGAAAAGGAAGGAGGCAGCCGCCGAAATGGAGCGGCTCGTCACGAACGAGCTGAGGGACCTCGCTTTCGAGAACGCGCTCTTCAGAATAGAGATTCGCGAGGGGGAGATGTCCCCCCACGGGGTTGACAGGATCGAATTTCTCTTCTCCGCGAATGCGGGGGAACCGCCGAAGCCACTCGCGCGGATCGCGTCCGGCGGCGAACTCTCGAGGGTGATGCTCGCCCTGAAGACCGTCTTCGCGGATATCGACCGCACGCCCGTCCTCATCTTCGATGAAATCGACTCGGGCATAGGGGGGAAAACCGCCGAAACCGTCGTCAAAAAGCTCAAGAACCTCTCCCGGAGTCACCAGGTCCTCTGCACGACGCACCTCGCCCAATTGGCATCGAGGGGAGACGTGCACCTGAAGATCGAGAAGAAACAGGGGAGCAACCGGGTAAACGTCGCCGTGACCGAGCTTTCGGGGAACGGTCGATTGCACGAGATCGCACGGATGTTGAGCGGGACCGCGACGGACATTTCTCTCAGGCACGCCCGCGAACTCCTCGAAGGGGCTGGGGAACTGGAATTGAAAACAAGGAAAGGAAAACCATGAAAGGGATGATCAAGATCGACCGGGAACTGTGCAAGGGATGCGCATACTGCATCGAGGCATGCCCTCTCGGCCTCATCTCGTTCGAAGACGAATTCAACGCACGGGGGTTTTTCCCCGCCTGCATCAAACGCGCGGACCAGTGCACGGGGTGCGCGATGTGCGCGGCGATGTGCCCCGAGATCGCGATCGAGGTCTTCCGGGAAGACGGCAATGGGTGAGAAACGTTACGCGATAGGGATCGACCTCGGCGGCACCAACCTCAGAATCGCTCTCGTTTCACGCGAGGGGGAACTGATCAGAAAAATCAAGGAGCCGACGCCGGAGACCCTCCTCGAATCCGTTCGCGAACGCACGGGGACCTTGATCTCCGACGAGGTCGCCGGCATAGGGCTCGGCATCGCCGGCCTCATCGGAAGGGCCGAGCGGCGAGTGCTCATCTCGCCCAACCTGCACGCCGTCGAAAAGATCGACCTCGTCGGGGGACTGGAAGAGAAGTTCGGACTGCCGGTCGTGCTCGAAAACGACGCGAATGCGGCGGCGGCCGGCGAGCAGTGGGTCGGGGCGGGGAGAGGACTCTCCTCGTTCGTCCTCCTCACGCTGGGCACAGGCATCGGCGGCGGCATCGTCCACGGCGGGGAGCTGCTCGGCATCGCAGCCGAAATCGGGCATATGAGTATCGTCGGAGACGGTGAAAAATGCGGTTGCGGCAACTACGGCTGCCTCGAACTGTACGCGTCGGCGAAGGCGATCCTCGCGCGCGCGAGCGCCGCCCTCGAGAGCGGCAGGGAGAGCGTCCTCAGATCTTACTGCGGCGGGAATTTCTACAAACTCACGACGGAAGATATCCACCGGGCCGCATTCGACGGTGACGGCCTCGCGCGGGAACTCCTCAAGAACGCGGGCAGGCACCTCGGCATCGGTATCGCGAACATCGTCAACCTGATGAGTCCCGAGGCGGTCATTCTCACCGGCGGCCTCACCGGCGCGTGGGACCTCTACGTGCAGGAGGCGATAAAGGAGGCGTCCCGGAGGGCCCTCAGGGAGTTGTTCGACGACGTGCGGATCGTCCCTTCGACCCTGAAAGACGATGCGGGAATTGTCGGCGCCGCCGGGCTCGTCTTCCGTTCGGTCGGGATCAAGGCGTGAGATCATTTCGGGAATGAAGACATGGACTCGCTGTGCTTCGTGCGGAGACAGTCACGACATAAAGGAGGAATACCGATTGAAAAGCAAAAAGAGACTCTTGTGGGAGTATGTGGAAGCGCTCGTCACGGCCCTCATCCTCGCTCTCGTCATACGGGCCTACGTCATACAGGCGTTCAAGATCCCCTCGGGATCGATGATTCCGACCCTCCTCATCGGAGACCACATCCTCGTGAACAAGTTCATTTACGGCACGAAGATACCCCTCACCGACCGGAAAATTTTCGTCTGGAAAACGCCGGAGCGAGGTGATATCATCGTCTTTAAGTACCCCGAGAATCCGAAGAAGGACTTCATCAAGCGGGTCATCGCGAAGGGAGGGGACGTCATCGAGGTGCGGGACAAGGTCGTCTATGTCAACGGGAAAGCGCTGCACGAACCGTACGCGCACCATTTCGACGGAGCGATCCGTCCCGGAACGTACGACCCGCGCGACAATTTCGGGCCGGTCCTGCTTCCGGAAAACAAGGTATTCGTCATGGGTGACAACCGTGACCAGAGTTACGACAGCCGGTACTGGGGGGTCGTCGATCTGAAAGACGTGAGGGGAAAGGCCTTCATCATCTACTGGTCGTGGGATCCCGATAACTGGCTCAGATTCAACAGGATTGGGAGGTTGATACATTGACCATGGGAAACGTGTGCCGCAACGAGAGAGGATTTGTCAAATTCATTCTCGTGATGATCATCCTCGGCTGCTCCGTTTACGCGGGGTTCAAGTTCGGAATGCCGTACTACAAGCACGCGGCTTTTCGTTCCGACGCGCGGGAGTTCGCACGGATCAGCCTCGGGGACACCGAGAAAACGAAGCTTCAAGTCCTCGAGAGGGCCCGTGAATTGAAGCTCCCGATCGGCGCGGAGGACATCAGTGTCACGCTGGCGGGGAAGTCGGTGCGCATCGAAACCGCGTGGGAAGAGACGGTCGATATCTTCGGGCTCTACGAGAAGACCTTGCACTTCGCGATCGACGTCGAGGAGTGACGTGTTCACCGGCCTGATACAGGAAATGGGGCGGATCGACGCCGTCACGAGGAAGGCCGACGGGGCTTCGTTGCGCCTGCGCACCGAGACCCTCGCGGCATCGGCACGCATCGGGGACAGCATCGCGGTCAACGGGGTCTGCCTCACGGTGGTGAAGCGGGACGACACGACACTCTCCTTCGATCTCTCTCACGAAACGGTGCGGACGACCAACCTTGGACGCCTGAAAGCAGGAGACCGGGTGAATCTCGAACCGGCGTTGCGGTTCGATTCGAAGATCGGGGGTCATTTCGTGACCGGGCACGTCGATGCGGTGGGGACGATCCGTTCCCGCTCGCAGATTGGCGACATGTGGAGATTCGAGATCGAAGCCCCGCGGGAGGTCATGCGCTACGTCGTCGAAAAGGGCTCCGTCGCCGTCGATGGCATAAGCCTCACCGTTGTTGATATACTTAACGATGGATTTTCCCTGGTCATCATCCCGCACACGGCGAAGGTGACGACCATGGGATTCAAAGGGCCGGGCGATTCGGTCAACATCGAGACGGATATCCTCGGCAAATACGTGGCGAAACTATTGGCGAAGGATTCGGACAGGGATGAGCGCTTTCTGCGGGCCCTCTCCGAAGGAGGATTTTTAGGGCGGTAACCCCTCCGAGGCGCGACAGGGCCGCTCGACCGATGATCGCCGGAGGAGGGAAATCGCCGGGAGACGGCTGAAAGGATTTCATCATGGAAAAACACGCATTCAACACGATCGAAGAAGTACTCGACGACATCGCGAATGGGAAGATGGTCATCCTCGTGGACGATGAAGATAGGGAGAACGAAGGAGACCTCTGCATGGCGGCCGAGAAAGTGACGCCCGAGGCGATCAACTTCATGGCGAAGTACGGGCGGGGCCTCATCTGTCTCTCCCTCACGCCGGAGAGGGTCGAAGAACTGAAACTGCCGATGATGACCGACGACAATACGTCGCCATTCGGAACGGCGTTCACGGTATCGATCGAGGCGAAGAAGGGCGTGACGACCGGAATTTCGGCGGCGGACCGCGCGCGGACGATCCTCACGGCGATCGACCCGCGAACGAAGCCGGAAGACCTCGTGCGGCCGGGACATGTCTTTCCGCTGAAAGCGAAGGCCGGCGGCGTCCTCCAGCGGGCCGGCCAGACGGAAGGGTCCGTCGATCTCGCGCGGCTGGCGCGGCTCACCCCCGCCGGCGTCATCTGCGAGATCATGAGCGACGACGGCACGATGGCCCGCGTCCCGGAACTCATGGAATTCGCGAAGAGGCACAATCTGAAGATCGTGACGATCAAGGACATCATCAAATACCGGATGAGGAACGAGATGTTCGTGAAGCGGATCGCAACCGTCAAACTGCCGACCCGTTTCGGCGGCGACTTCACGGCCATCGCGTACGCAAACGCGATCGATTCGAACGTCCACCTCGCCCTCGTCAAGGGAGAGATACGCCGGGACGACGAGGTGCTCGTGAGGGTTCACTCGCAATGTCTCACCGGCGACATTTTCGGGTCCCTCCGGTGCGACTGCGGCGACCAGCTCCGCAAAGCGATGGAGATGATCCGGAAAGAGGGCAAAGGCGTGATCCTCTACATGAAGCAGGAGGGGCGCGGCATCGGCCTCCTCAACAAACTGCGGGCGTACGAACTCCAGGACCGGGGGCTCGATACAGTCGAAGCGAACATCCAGCTCGGTTTCAAACCGGATCTCCGGGACTACGGGATAGGCGCGCAGATCCTCGTCGACCTCGGCGTGCGCAAGATGCGCCTCATGACGAACAATCCGAAGAAGATTGTCGGGCTCGAAGGGTACGGACTGAAGGTCGTCTCGAGGGTGCCGATCGAGACGAGCCCGAACGAGCGTAACATCGTCTATCTTAAAACGAAAAAGAAGAAGCTGGGCCACATACTCGACAGCGTGTAGGGAAAATACAAGCGTCAGGGAGGACCGAATGAAACTATTCGAGGGGGAACTGCAGGCGAAGGGAATGAGATTCTGCATCGTCATGAGCAGGTTCAACGAGTTCATCACGGCGAAACTGCTCGACGGCGCGATGGACGCCCTCATCAGGCACGGCGCGCGCGAAGACGACATCGACATCGCGAAGGTTCCGGGATCATTCGAAATACCGCTCGTCGCGAAGAAGATGGCGCTCAAGGGGACGTACAACGCCATCATCTGTCTCGGAACGGTCATCAGGGGAGCGACCCCGCACTTCGACTACATCGCGGCCGAGGTCTCGAAAGGCATCGCGTCCGTCTCGCTCGAAACGGGCGTTCCGGTCGCGTTCGGCATCATCACGAGCGACACGATCGAGCAGGCAGTCGAGAGGGCCGGCACCAAGAGCGGCAACAAGGGATGGGACGCCGCAATGACCGCCATCGAGATGGCTCAGCTCCAGAAAAAGCTATGATAGCATCCCGTGATCAACGCCCCGCTCCGCCGACGCCGTAAGGTGTCGCGCATCCCGTTACCCCTGTTTTCGCCGGTGCGACGGCTCCCATGAAGAGGCGCCGCGCGAGGGAGTACGCGCTCCAGATGCTCTTCCAGCTCGACTTTACGGAGAGAGACCGCCACGAGAAGGCGATGGCAGATTTCTGGTCCGGAAAAAGGGCGGACCGCGAGATCAGGGAATTCACCGATCATCTCGTGAAAGGCACGCTCGATCATCTCGGGGAGATCGACAGCATGATCGAGTCGGTCGCCGAAAACTGGATCCTCGAACGGATGGCGGCCGTCGACAGGAACATCCTGCGGTTCGCCACCTACGAAATCGTCTATCGAAAAGACATCCCGACGGCGGTGACGATCAACGAAGCGCTCGAGATCGCGAAGAAGTATTCCACGGCTGATGCCGCGACGTTTCTCAACGGCATCCTCGACCGCATCGCCAGGGAAGCGAAGAGGGTATAATACGTCATGGCATCGACGACGCAACGATCGATTCTCATGCAGCGTTCTTTCGCGCTCGTTTTTCTGCTCTTCCTTTTCCTTGCCGTGTGCGCCGACGCCCTCGCTGACGGGGCGCCACTGGACGGGCTGCTCCGTGAGACCGCTTCCTACTTTACGCCGTTACAGGGGAAGATCGTTTCGCTGGAAGGGAAACAGGCACTCATAAGCGTCGGCCCGAACAGCGGGGCGAAAGCCGGCATGCGGTTGCAGGTCTTCAGGGAAGACGCGCCGTTCAGACACCCTGTCACCAAAGAACCGTTGGGAAAGCTCGAAGTCCCCACCGGGAAGGTGCAGCTCAAAGATGTCGCAGAGTACACGGCGATCGGGGAAGTGATCGAGGGAGAGGCGAAGGTCGGCGATACGGTGAGGATATCCAAGACGAAGATCAACCTCCTCTTCTGTCAGTCGCGCGATACGGACTGGCAGGTGGCCGAATACTATTACCGAAAGCTCAAGGAGAGCGGACGGTTCAACATGATCGACACCGCGCTGGAGCCTGACCGCGCCGAGGACGTGATCGGAGAGGCCCGCCGGCTGCGCGCGGACGCGGCGCTCCACATCCGCACGAAGAGAGCGGCCGATGGCGCCTCCCTTGTCCAAGACCTTTACTGGGCTTCCGACGGGACCCCGTTCGGCTCGGCGGAGGCGCGCCTCGATGACGCGCTGCCCAGGGAACTCACGGTCGCGGAAAAATACTTCTCGACGGAAAAACACGCGCCCCTGACGGCGTTCGAGGTGCCGCCGTCGGCGCGCCTGCTCGTGATGTGCGACGCCGACGGAGACGGGAAGAAGGAACTCATCTTCAGCGCGGGCAACGACATCATCGTCTACGCGATGGACAAGGACCTCCACCCGGCCCTCGGAGGGATCACGATCGCCGGCGGCGCTCGGGACAATCATATCTGGATCGATGCCATCGACCTCAACAAGAACGGGAGGGACGAAATCATCGTGACCTCGATGAGAGGCACACCGGTCGTATCGAATTACGAGGAGGGGATGCAGGGCGACGGCATTATCTCCTCGGTGTTCGAATATGACGGAAAAGGATTCGTCCTCCTCTATCGTGATTCGGTCTTCATGCGGAATGTCGACGACCGGCTCTACGCCCAGGCTTACTCCCGCCAAACCGGTTTCGACGGAGACGTATTCGAACTCCAATGGGACGGGACCGTGAAAAGAGGCGACCCGCTGAAGCTGCCGGGCGGGGTCAACATTTACGACTTCGTCTTCTTCAAGGACCCGGCCTTGGGCGATCTCCTCCTCGCGTACGATGAGGGCGGCTATCTTTCCGTGTACGACGGGAAAGGGACGAAACTCTGGAAGAGCTCCGGCCGCGTCGGGGATTTTCTCACGACGTTCAAGAAGAAAGCGCCTTCCGCGATCGCCGAAGGCGGCTCCTGGGCGGTGAAAGACAGGCTGTTCATCAAAGGCAAGGATGCGCTCTACGTGAAGAGGATACCGTTCGTCGAGATGGTGAAAGGCCTTGGGTTCAAGAAATCCCAGGTCCGGCTGTTGCGCTGGAACGGTATCGCGATGGAGGACCGTCCCGTCGTCGACGGCGTGAACGGCACCCTTCTCGATTACGCGGTGACGAACAACAATATCTTTGTCCTCTCGAGCCCTCTCTTTGGCATTCGGGCCGGTAACATCCTCAAGGGGGATAACCCGATCAAAAGGGAACTATCCGTTTATCCCTTCAAAAGTATGTGAGGGTTCCCGGTGTTTCTCGGTGGTCGCATCCCTCCCCACGTGGGCATCATCATGGACGGAAACGGACGGTGGGCCGAATTGCGCGGCCTTCCGCGGATCGAAGGGCATCGGCGTGGCGTCGAACGGTCGAAAGAGGTGATCGAGTGCGCTGCCGAGCTGGGCGTGCGGACCCTTACCCTCTTCGCGTTCTCGACCGAGAACTGGCGGAGGCCGTCCGCGGAAGTTTCCACGCTCATGAGGCTCCTCGAGCTGTACCTCGAGAAAGAGCTCGCGAAGCTCATGAAAGAGGGCATCGTTTTCAAAGCGATCGGCGACATCGTTCGGCTCCCAGAACACATACAGGACATCATCAAAAAGACGGAAGAGAAAACGGCCTCGAACAGAGGCATGACGCTCGTCACGGCCCTCAGCTACAGCGGGCGGGACGAGATCGTGAGAGCGGTGAAGCGGATCCTCAGCGCCGGCATCTCGCCCGACGCCGTCACGGAAACGGTCTTCGAATCTTTTCTCGACACCGCGGGCCTGCCCCAGCCTGACCTCATCATCCGAACGAGCGGGGAGAAACGGATCAGCAATTTTCTCCTCTGGCAAGGGGCGTACGCGGAACTCTATTTTACCGACACGCTGTGGCCCGACTTCTCAAAGGAGGAATTTCTGTACGCCATACAGGACTATCAGCAGCGGGAACGGAGGTTCGGCTCGGTCCCGGTGAGGCCCAATGCACGCTAAGAGACTCGCGGTCGCGGCCGTCCTCCTCCCCCTCTTTTATGTGGCGGTCGTGTTCCTTCCGGCGTGGTTCTTCGTCCTCCTCCTCCTCGCGGTCTCTCTCCTGGCCCTTTCCGAATTCTGCGCGATGTTCCGGGCGGAACCGGCCCTGAGATTCGCCGCCATCGCCGCGGGTGCCGCGATTCTCCTCGTCGTCTTCTTCAGAGAGGCTCTGACCGCCCACACGCTCGCGCTCACCGTCCTCGCGCTCCTCGCGATGAGGCTCTTCATTAAGAGAGACCCTTCCTCCGCGCTCGCCGAGAGCGCGGCGCCGATCATCGGTCTCGTCTATATCCCGTTCCTGTTGTCTTTCCAGGTGAAGCTCAGGCTCATCGGGCCCGAGTGGATCCTCTTCCTCTACGGCACCGTATGGGCCGCTGATTCGTTCGCGTACTATATCGGGAAGGGATTCGGCAAGCGGAGACTCTACCGGGAGGTGAGCCCGAACAAGACGGTCGCCGGCGCATGGGGCTCGCTCGCCGGAGGCCTCGCCGGCGCTCTGCTCCTGCGCTCCCTTTTTATCCCCTCCCTCGGGATAGCGCGTGCTCTGTCGCTCGGTCTCGTCGTCGGCGCTCTCGCCATTGTCGGCGACCTCGTCGAGTCCATGTTCAAGCGCGATGCGGGGGTGAAGGACTCGGGAGGAATCATTCCCGGACACGGCGGCATACTCGACAAAATCGACGGGGTCCTCTTCGCGGGCCCCGTCCTCTACTGGATCGTGAAAGGCATGGGATGAAGACTTTGGCCGGATTGCATTGGATTCCTACCGCGGGTAGTTCGTTCCGGGGGGCGACGAGCCCGTGACGACGAAACGCGTCGCCATACTGGGTTCCACGGGATCGATCGGAAGGAGCGCGCTCGAGATCGTCGCGGCCCATCCCGACCGTTTTCGCGTATCGGTATTGACGGCCGGTACGAACGTAGCCCTCCTCGACAGGCAGATGGCGTTGTTCGCACCCGACGTGGTCGCCGTCGCGAACCGCGAAACCGAAAAGGAGCTGCGAAGGAAGATCGGGAGAAGACGATCGGCGGCGGTCGAGATCCTCTCGGGGGAAGAAGGCATCGCCCGTGCGGCCGCCTTCGAGGGAGCAGATTTCGTGCTCTCCGCGATCGTCGGCGCCGCCGGACTGATTCCCACGCTTTCCGCCGTGAGAGCGGGGAAAACGGTCGGCCTCGCGAACAAGGAATCTCTCGTCATGGCCGGACGAATCCTCATGAGCGAATCGAAGAGGCACCGGTCGAAAATCATCCCCGTGGACAGCGAGCATAGCGCCATATTCCAGTGCATCGAAGGACACCGTAAGGGGTCGGTCCGCCGCGTCATCCTGACCGCCTCGGGCGGCCCGTTCGCCGAGAGGAGTCTGCGGGACATGGCGTCCGTCACTCCGGAAGAAGCCCTGCGGCACCCACGGTGGAAGATGGGGAAGAAGATAACGATCGATTCGGCGACGCTCATGAACAAGGGTTTCGAAGTGATCGAGGCCCACCACCTCTTCGGCCTGCCGCTCGAAAAAATCGACGTCCTGATTCACCCGCAGAGCATCATCCACTCGATCGTGGAATTCTCGGACAGGAGCTGCATCGCACACCTCTCGGTGCCCGACATGAAGGGCCCCATCGCGTACGCGCTCACCTACCCGGGGCGGATCGACGATGTGATCGAGGGCCTCGCGCTCCACGAGATCGGTACGCTCACGTTCAGAACTCCGGAGAAATCCCTTTTCCCCTGTCTGGCGTTCGCGTACGCCGCGCTCGAACGCGGCGGAACCATGCCCGCCGTCCTCAACGCTGCAAACGAGGTCGCGGTGCACGCGTTCCTGAGAGGGTCGATACGGTTTACGGAAATTCCGCACATCATCGAGAGGACGATGGAAGAGCATTCCGCGCTGCCGGATTCGGAGCTGCACGTCGTGCTCGACGCGGACCGGTGGGCGAGAAGACAGGCAGAAAAGATCATCAAAACGTTATCATAATGAGTGGTGTGTCACCGTATCTCATTCGCGCGTTGGGAGGCAGGTAGCCGTTTATGTCTCTTCTGTCGGCAGTAATCCTACTCGGCATCATCATTTTCATCCACGAGGTGGGACATTTCCTCGTCGCGAAGCGTATGGGCGTGAGGGTTTTGAAATTCTCCCTCGGCTTCGGTCCGAAAATCATCAGCACCCAGCGGGGGGACACGGAGTACCGGATATCCGCCATACCGCTCGGCGGCTACGTCAAAATGCTCGGTGAAAATCCCGGGGAAGAACTCGACCAATCGGAAAAACCCTTTGCGTACACATCGCAACCCGTGTGGAAACGGTTCGCGATCGTCTTTTCCGGTCCTCTGTTCAACATTCTCTCGGCGGTCGTCATCTTCTTCTTCGTCTTCGTGACGGGTCTTCCCGCCCTCCTTCCCGAAGTGGGGAGCGTGCTCCCCGATACGCCCGCAGAGAAGGCCGGGCTCACGAAAGGCGACAGGATTGTAGCCATCGAGGGAACGCCCGTGAACCAGTGGGACGAGATGACCGAGATCATCCATAAGAACCCCGGCAAGACCATGACCTTCCATATACAGCGTGATTCGGCGAAGCTCGAGATCGCGATAACCCCGGAAAGGAAAAACGTCGCGAACCTCTTCGGGGAGATGAAAGAGGTCGGCCTGATCGGGATCAAGCCGTCCGGCAGCACGGTCGTCAAGAAAATGTCCGTCTTCCAGGCAGCGCGCGACAGCGTCGTGAAGACAGCCGAAATGTGCGTCCTCACGGTCGTCGCGATCGTCAAACTGATCCAGCGCGTGATCCCCATGGAGACGGTGGGCGGACCGATCATGATCGTCCAGATGGCCGGCGAGCAAGCATCGCGCGGCATCCTCAACTTCTTCCTCTTCATGGCGATCATCAATGTCAACCTCGGCGTGCTGAACCTCCTCCCCATACCGATACTGGACGGTGGCCACCTCTTGTTCCTCGGCATCGAGGCGCTGCGAAAGAAGCCGCTGAGCGAGAGGGTGATCGCCGTGAGCCAGCGAATAGGGCTCGCGTTCCTCCTCACCCTCATGGCGGTGGTGATGTATAACGACGTGATGCGCCTGATAACCGGGAAGCCATTCCCGTAAAGGCCGGGGCGCGTTCGGCATGGGCAGGATAGCGGACAGGCGCACGCTCCCCGAAATCGCCCGCGCGCTTCGGGCCGATGGCAAAAAGATCGTCTTCACGAACGGCTGTTTCGACCTCATCCACGTCGGACATGTCCGCTATCTGAAGCAGGCGAAAGCCCTCGGCGATGTGCTCGTCGTCGGGCTCAATTCCGATGCCTCCGTCGCGCGCATCAAACCGAACAGGCCGATCACTCCCCAGGACCAGCGCGCCGAGATCCTCGCAGCGCTCGACATGGTCGACTACGTCGTCCTCTTCGACGAGGACACACCGTACGCGCTGATCTCCGAACTCCGTCCCGACGTGCTCGTGAAGGGCGGAGACTGGAAAAAAGAAGAGATCGTCGGTTCCGACATCGTTCCCGAAACCCACGCGCTCCCGTACGTCGAGGGCATTTCCACCACGCGCATCATCGAGAAGATAAAAGATGTCTGACGCCGGATGCCGTTTCTGAGGGTACTGACGAAAGCGGGTCTCCTCGTTCTTGTCACGGTGTCGCTCGCGCCGCTCTATCTCCTCGTTCTCCTCGCCGCCTTCCCCCTGAGGAGACGGATAGGACCGCCCATGCTGCGATTCTACTCCTCCCTATGCCTCACGATCTTGCGCGTTCATGTCGAAAAGCCCATGGAGGGAAGAGCCTTGCGTGGAAACAGGGGAGGCGTCCTCATCGTGGCCAACCACGTGAGCGTTCTCGATATTTTCGTTCTCTCGTCGTCCTTCGGGACCGTCTTCGTGAGCAAAGCGGAAGTGCGGCGGTATCCCGTGATCGGACAGATCGCGTCCCTCATGGGGACGGTCTTTCTGCGGAGGGACTCGCACCGGGAACGCTTCGCGCTCATAAAAACGATCGCCGGTACCTGCACCGGCCGGCGCATCGCGGTCTTCCCGCAGGGCACGACCAGCCGCAGCGCGGAACGGCTGCCGTTCTACAGAGGGCTGTTCAAGGTGATCGAGTTGAATCCCGAACTCACCATCCTCCCCGTCTCGCTCCGCTACCGGGAAGAGCCGGACGTCGTGTGGGAGAAACCTCAGTCGATGGCGGACAATTTCCTCAAGGTCTGCTCCCGGAAAAACGTGCAGGTGTCGGTCATCGTGCATCCCGCCGTCCGCATCGACGATTACCGGGGAAAGAGCCCCGCTGAGGTCTGCAGGATGGTCGAAGAGATCGTCTTCTCGCCCCTGCACTGACCCGGGCGAAGGCAGACTTCCCCGTTCAATGCATGAATCCACGGGGATAGTGATGGGACAGAGTGTTCGAACGGCTTTATTATGCCGATATTCGAACGACGGGCGCGGTGGCAATCGTCGGTCACGTGCCCCCGAAATAATCGCCGAGGAGCCCCCTGCTGTGCTCGTCATCGTGGCAGTAAATACAGAGGTTCTCCCAGTTCGACCCGTCGGGAGGGTTGTTCAGGCGATTCCCGTCCTTATGGTGGACCGTGAGCAGGCGGCGATCCTTCGGTTCGAACTCCCGCCCGCACTTGGCGCAGATCAGCCCGTGGATTCTGAGTGACTGCTCGCGATAATCATCCGGGCGGAGAACCTGCTCCCGCAACTCCCTGATAATCTCCTCGAGGGGCTTATCCGGCACGGGCTTTTGCGACGACCTTTTCCTGAATTTGATGCGATGTTTGCTCCCCATTCTCCTCTCTCACTGAGTCACGTCATTGTCCCGGCAACGTCCGGTCTTCCCCGGTCAGGAGAGTCTCGCTCCGCAATGACCGCACACCCGCCGGATGATGTTGCCGCCGAGATACTTGCCGCAGGAGGGGCAACGCCAGTTCCGCGCGCTGAACGCGACAAAAGCGCCGATGACGCCGACCTGCGCGAGGATCACCAGGTTCTTCGATACTATTCCGAACAGGTCGGGCCGCGAGTAGAGGAGCGTGAGCAGGAGGAGGAGCAAGAGCGTCAGCCCTATCGCGAAAAACTGCCGGTTCTGGCGGATCTTGAAGTCGCGCACGACCCGCCCGACGTCTTTCCGTTTCCCCATATCAGTCAAAACGTGCCGCGGGAAAGCCCGCGGATGATCCTGATCGCGTCCTCCACGGTATTCGCGCCGTGGATCAAATCCAGATCCTCGCCGCTGATGGTGCCTTCAGCGAGCAACGTGTCGTGGAGAAAACGGCGGAGATGATCCCAGAAATCCCTCACCATTCCGACGACCGGAAAACGTTCGAGCTTCCCGGTCTGCGCGAGCGTAATAACCTCGAATGCCTCATCGAGCGTGCCGAACCCACCGGGCATGACGACAAATGCGCACGAGTATTTCACGAGCATGACCTTCCGCACGAAAAAATGCTCGAATTCGATGAACTTGTCCAGATAGGGATTCGGTTTCTGCTCGAAGGGAAGTTTGATATTGCAGCCGAGGCTTAGCCCGCCCGCCTCCTTCGCTCCCCTGTTCGCCGCTTCCATGATGCCGGGGCCTCCGCCCGTCATGACCGCGTACCCCGCCTGGACGAGCGCCCTCCCAAGCTCGCGGGCGAGTTCGTAGTACCGGTGCCTCTCGGGAAACCGCGCCGAGCCGAATACGGTCACGCAGGGACCTTCGAACTCGAAACTCTCGAACCCGTGGAGGAACTCGAGGAAAAACCGCACCGCGCTCTCGAGGTCCTCGCCTCGCTTCCTCCGCCCGGAAAGAAACAGTTTCTCCGCACCGACGACCTGGCTGAGAAGCGACGTGGACTGCACGATCTCTGACAATCCCTTCGTATTCATGAACGCTCCTTGCCCTCTGCAGGGCGGCCTTTTTTCGATGGCACAGCGTGCCAGATCTTCTCGCTGTATTCACGCGCCGCGTGGTCGGATGAGAACGCTCCCATTCCCGCGACCGTGCGTATAGACAGCTTCGTCCACTTCTTCTTATCGTTCCAGAGCGCGCTCACCTTCTCCTGGCACTCGCGATACGCCTCGTAATCCGCGAGAACCATGTGCTCGTCGCGATTGAGGAGCGAGTCGACGAGCGGCTTGAAGAGGGTCACATCCTCCCTCGAGAAGAAGCCGCTCCGTATGAGGTCGATGGCTTTCCGGATCTCGCCGTTCGCCCGATAGATGTCCATGGGCGCATAGCCCTCCGCTTTCCGCGACGCGACTTCTTCAGCGGAGAGCCCGAAGAGAAACGCGTCGCCCTCTCCCACTTTCCTCGCGATATCGAGGATGGGACCGTTCCGCGATCCGATCGTCAACGCTCCGTTCATGGACAGCTTCATCGCCCCGAGCCCAGCCACGTCTTTCCCCGCCGTGGCGATCTGTTCCGAGAGGTCCGCGACCGGGCAGAGCTTCCGAAACTGTTTCACGTTCAGGTCCGGGTAAAAAACGACCGTCAAACGGCCGGCGACCGTGGCGTCGCTGTTGATCACGTGAGCGACGGCGTGGATCAACTTCACGATGAGGTGCGCCATGAAATAGCCGGGAGACGCTTTTCCGGCGAACAGGTACGTTCGCGGCACGACCTCTTCCCGTGGATTCTCTCTGATCCGTTCATAGAGCGCGATCACGCGGAGCAGATTGAGGAGCTGCCGGTTCGATTCGTGGATGCGTTTTATCTGGACATCGAAGAGCGTATCCGGATCGATCTTGACCCTCGTCTTTTCGGCGACCGTCGCCGCGAGCCGGCACTTGCACTCGCGCCTCAATGCCCGCCACTTCTCCATGAGATGCGGGTCCGACGCGTACGCCGCGAGGTGCTCCAGCTCCTGCGGGTTGCGCATCCATTCATCCCCGATCACGCTCGAGATCAAGCGTGCGAGTTCCGGGTTGCTCACCGCGATCCAACGCCTCGGCGACACGCCGCCCGCTACGCGGAAAAACCGCTCCGGGTAGAGCGCGTGGAAATTGCCGAACAACGAGGATGCGAGCAGTCGGCCATGCGCTTCCGACACCGCGCTGACGGCGTGGCTCCCGAGAATGCCGAGGTGCGTCATGCGGACGTATTTCTGGTCGCTCTCGTCGATGAGAGACAACTGCGAAGCCCTCTCTCCGTCGCTCGGAGAGGTGAGCCAGATTTCGTCGAGAAACCTCCGGTTGATTTCATAGACGATCTCGAGATGTCTCGGGAGGATGTTCGCGAAGAGCGGGACCGGCCACTTCTCGAGGGTCTCGGGCAGCGTCGCGTAACTCGTACACGAAAAAGCGTTCTGCGTAATGTACCACGCCTTGTCCCAGCTCACGAGGTGCTCGTCCACGAGCAGCCGCATCAGTTCCGCCACCGCGATCACCGGCGGCGTGTCGTTGAGATGAATGGCGAAGGACCCGGCGAAATCGTGTATCGGCTTCCACCGGAGAAGGTGGAGTCGTATCATGTCCTGGAGCGCGCACGAGACGAAAAAGTACTGTTGAGCGAGCCGAAGCTGCTTGCCCGCGTACGGTTCATCGTCCGGATAGAGAATCTTGCTGATCGACTCGGACGCGATCTTTTCGTTCAGCGCGCTGAAATAATCGCCGGAACGAAAACTCTCGTAGTCGAAGGAGTCGATCACCTCCGCCCGCCACAGGCGAAGCAGGTTCGTCACGGACGAGCGATACCCCGGGATCGGCATGTCGTACGCGGTGCCTCTCACGGCGAACTTGGGAATCCACCGGACGCGGAAGCAGTCGCGTTCATCGTAATACGACTGGGTCGTGCCGCCGAGTTGTATCGTATACGCGATCTCCGGACGGCGGATCTCCCACGGATTGCCGGGCGCCGTCCACCGATCGGTCATTTCGACCTGCCAGCCGTCTCTGACCTCCTGCCGGAACGGCCCGAACTCGTACCGCAGCCCGTAGCCGATCGCGGGGATCTCGAGTGTGGCGAGGGAATCCATCAGAGAAGAAGCAACCTCTCCTTTCGCACCGAACCCGAGCCCGGGCTCTTCCTCCCACTCGAGAAGATCGGAAAGTCGGAGACCCAGTTCCTCAAGGCCGAGCGCAACCTCCTCGTAGATCCCGAGATTGACGAGGGTGTGCGCGAGCTGAGGCCCGTTCAGATACTCGGCGGAGAGGTACCCGACAATTGTCGCCTCTTCCGTATATTTCCGGATCGAATCGATCCACTGCTGCGCCAGCCTGTCGCGCACCGTGAGCGCGAGTGCGTGATACCAGTCGTTCGGCGTCGCATTCCCGGGCACCTTCGCGAGGGAAAACCGGAGCGTGTGGAGTATTGCCTGTTTGAACGACCCTGATACGGCCCTGCCGGCGCTGTCGGGCCGTTCTCCCGACGTCCGAAACGTGACCCTATCCTCTTCCGGCACCGATCTCCTCGCGTAGACGATCGACCTTTCCGCACGTGTCGCTCATGCGGCACACAGCGCGCCTCGACGCCGGTGGAACCGGGCATCTCGGGGCACGGGTCACCGCGCGCGTCCTTCCCTCACGCGAACCGCGTAACCGTGCGCTTCGAGTCCCTCCGCGTCCGCGATCGTTTTCACCGTGTCGGCGAGGGCGAGAAACCCCTTCTTCGAAAACCGCACGACGCTCGACCGTTTGACGAAGTCGTACACCCCCAAAGGAGACGAGAAGCGGGCCGTGCCGCCCGTAGGGAGCGTGTGGTTCGGTCCGGCCGCGTAGTCTCCGAGCGCTTCCGGCGTCCACCGGCCGAGAAAAATGGCGCCCGCATTCCGTATCTGCGGCAGGAGCCGTGACGGCCTCCGCGTCATGATCTCGAGGTGCTCGGGAGCGATCCTGTTGGCGATCGCCACGGACTCTTCCACGCCGGCCGTGACGAAGATTCCGCCGTACGCCTCGAGGGACCGCCGCGCGATCGATTCCCGCCCCAACCTGGACAGCCCCGCGTCGATCTCTCTCCGGACCGCATTCGCAAGCGCTGAGGAATCCGTGACCAGCACGGAAGAAGCGAGTTCGTCGTGTTCCGCCTGAGCGAGGAGGTCTGCGGCGACAAAGGCCGGGTTCGCCGAGCTATCGGCGATGACGAGAATTTCGCTCGGCCCCGCGATCATGTCGATATCCACGGAACCGAACACCATCTTTTTCGCGGTCGCGACGTAAATGTTGCCCGGTCCGACGATCTTGTCGACGTGTCCGATCGATTCCGTGCCGTAGGCGAGCGCTCCGATCGCCTGGACGCCGCCGATTCGGTACACCTCGGCGATATCGAGCAGCCGGATCGCGGCCATCACGGCGGGGTTCATTTGCCCTCCGGGCATCGGGACGCAGAGGGCGATTTCCTTCACGCCCGCGACGAGCGCGGGAATCGCATTCATCAGAACGGTCGACGGATAGGACGCCTTTCCTCCTGGCACGTACACACCCACCCGATTGAGCGGGCGGATGATCTGGCCGAGCGCGGAACCCTGCGAAGAGACCGTCCATGACCTTTCGCGCTGGCGCTCGTGGAATGCCCTGATGCGCCTCGCCGCGACCGCGAGCGCCCTGATGACCTTTCTGCCCGCTTTGTCCGCGGAAGACGAGATCTCGCGGCGCGACACCGCGAGCCGATTCGTTTTTTCCCAGTCGAATTTCTTCGTGTACCGGAGAACTGCCCGATCGCCCTCTCTTCTTACCTCATCGAGAATCTTCCGGACCGTCGACTCGATCTCCCGGCCCGGACCGGCGGCGCGGGCAGCGAGAATGCCGAGAAATCTTTCCTGTTCTCTCCGCGTTTTGAGCAGCCTCATACGAAAATAATTCTACTCGCTGGTGTGCGATTATTCAAGAAATCTTTCCGAGAGGAATCGATACCGTTACACTCCCCCGTTCAATTCATGCATTCACGGGGATAACGATACGATCACTGCCGTCCAACATGTTTCAGCATATGGCTGGATGCCGAAGAAACACCTTTACGGCAGGAGGCTCTTCAGTAACTCTTCTTCGATCGAATCGGCGAGAGTCGTGCCGTTTCGCTTCTCGCGGTACAGTTCGAGCAATCGTGCCGCGTACCTTTCGGCCCTCTCGCGTCCTTCGATCCGCGCCCGTTCGATGCACTCCCAGTCTCCCGTTTCGATGAAGACACGGAATGCGGAAGTGATCTCGGGGAAGAGCACTTTCCTGATCCCTCCGAGAAACACCACGTAAAAACCGAGGGAGCCTTCCTTGCGATGGTCGATAATGTGCCTGAGCATGCCCTCTTCGGTCGTATCCGCAAGAACGTCTTTCACGCCACGTGCGAAAAGGCCCGTCCTTCCGTCCGAGAGTTCGGCGAGGAGATCTTTCCATTCGCGCCCGAGCCGCACGTTCTCGGCGGCCTCTCCCAACTCGTGGAAAACGAACGTCTCGGCCTCCGCTTCGGCAACCGCGCGCATCCGTTCGTAGGTCACCTCGGAAGGTGCGTCATCCGGGGATATGCCGTACCGGGCGAACGCACAGCGGAGCGCGTCCTTCGCCGCGTTGCACCGCAATTCTTCGAACCGTTGCCAGAGCAGGAGGCGGATCATGTCCGCCCGCACGATGATCGTTTTGCTCTGGAGCATGGCCGGGTTCTCCGAAAGATCGCGCGCGTATTCCCGCCCGGCGATGTAAATCCGGAATCCATTGACCGTCCGTGACGACTGGATATCCGCGAGGAAAAACACGGGCTTCATGTGGAGCCCGTACCCGGCTCCGTAGAGCAACCCTTCCGACCCGAGGAGGTCGTTGATGGATTCGGCCGAAAAAGGGCCGAAGCGCGCGTTCCCGATCGCAATCTCTTCGTACTCCTTGTCCTCCAGCTCCCGCCAGAGATTCTCCCGCTCGGTGATCCAGGCGCCGACACCATCGCTCTGGATTTTTTCATAGGGCCGAATGCCGTTTTCGATCCGGTAGAGTTCGCGAAGCCTGAGGAGCATCCCGCAGAGGGAATAGTACCCCCAGAACTTCGCGTCCGAAATATTGCAGTTTCGTTTTACCTGAGCCGCGAGATTCGCGATATCGGACGCGTCCATACTGATAGTATTCTATCAAATAGCGCGCGCCATTGATTCGACGTCGGTTGCCGGTGCCGGTGGCATGAACTGATGTGCGCGCCGGCGGCCGACCGGACGCACCATGTCAGGACGGTACGCCTGGGAAGACCGAGACGCCCCGTCTGCTCCCTTGTCTCGGTGAGACGCTGGCGGTCATAATATCTCCGTTGTGAGAACGATCAAGCTGCTCCTCGAGTACGATGGGTCGGCTTACCACGGCTGGCAGATCCAGAAAGATGCGCGCACGATACAGGGCCTCCTCGAGGAACGCGTTTCGCGGCTCGCCGGCGAGCGAACCGCCGTGATCGGCGCGAGCAGAACCGACGCGGGCGTTCACGCGTTCGGGCAGGTCGCCGCATTCAGAACGAGGTCCTCCCTCGACTGCGAAACGATCAAAAGGGCGCTGAACGCCACGATGCCGCGCGACGTGCGAGTCCTCTCGGCGGAAGAGGTTCACGCCCAATTCCACCCACGGAACGACGCGATCAGGAAACGCTACGTGTACGTCCTCGCGCCCCGGGGGACGACGTCGGCGTTTCTCTTCAAGTACGCGTGGGAAGTCCCGCACAAGCTCGACTTAGGCTCCATGGAGAGCGCCGCGCTCGCGCTCGGAGGAGAGCATGATTTTTCGGCATTCATGGCAGCCGGAGGCAACGTGAAGGATCCCGTGAGAACGATCTTCCTCCTTCGCCTCGCGCACACTGAACAGATGACCTTCATGGGAACTCGCCTCCCGGGAACGTTCATTACCGTCCACGTGGAAGCGAACGGTTTCCTCAGGCACATGGTGAGGAATATCGTGGGAACGCTCGTCGAAATCGGGCGAGGGAAGATACCGCCCGAACGAATGCGCCCGATCCTGCTGTCGCGCGACAGGAGCGAGGCCGGACCGACCGCCCCGCCGCACGGTCTTTTTCTCGAGCGGATCGATTACGCGGGCGGATCACCGCCCGAATAAGCGCGCCCACCCATCGAACCTCTCCACTTTATCCGGGCCGTACCGCATGATTTCCTGTCTCACCCGCTCGAGGGGCTTTTCCCGCGAGAGGAAGTGACCGTCCTTCGAAAAGAACTTGTCGGCATAGCAGATGATCTTCTCCTCGATCGACACGGGGACCATATCGCGCATGGGGAGTGGCAGATTCTTCGCCTCGATCTCTTCGGCGCTGATGCCGACCCCCACGTGCCGCTCACAGACGAGTGCGTGCGCCCAGAGCCCCTCGCGCTCGAGGAGTTCCCGGCCGAGGTATCCGTGACAGATGTATGGTTTGTCGCCGAAACACGCGATGCGCGGCTCGTTCGTGAAGAGGATGCCGATGTCGTGGAGCATCGCGGCATCGCGGACGAAGTCCGTATCCGGGTGAAAACCGCGCAGCCGCTCCGCGATCCGGACCGCTTTGTCCGCGACCCTCTCGCTGTGTTCGATCAGGATGCAATACGCGGGCGATTCCCGCGGGTAGTATTTCTCGATGATATGGCGCGGGTTCATGCGCATCCCTCGGTTCAGATTATTCATACCACACTTCCGCCCTCTTAGGACAGGTCTTTCACCTGCCTTCCCCGTCACCGGCCCCGGCGGATCGGCCGGACCGGGGCACCATCCGAAGTCTCGAGGTGCATTCCCGCGCAGACGCCACCGGTCATGTACACGAAGACCGGGGACCAGACCTTATTATATATCGTAGCAGTAGTCTTGACAAAAAGTTACTCAAGAGTTATGATGAACTTCATTGGAGGAACGATGGCGGGAGAAGAGAAAGATTACTACAAGATTCTCGGGGTCACGAAAGACACGCCTCCCGAGGAGATCAAGAAGGCGTACCGGAAGCTCGCGCGGAAATACCACCCGGACCTCAACCCGGGCGACAAGGTCGCCGAACAGAAATTCAAGGAGATCAACGAGGCGTACGAGGTACTCGGGGATCCGAAGAAGAAAGCCGAATACGACCGCTTCGGGAGCGCGCAGTTCCGGACCGGAGGGCCCGGCTTCGAAGGCTTCAGGACGCACGATTTCGGAGAGGGGTTCGAGTTCGGCGGCTTCGGCGACATCTTTGCGGACCTCTTCGGCGCAAAGGCGAGGCCGGATATGTACGCGGCGAGGGGCGCCGACATGGTCACCGGCATCGAGCTGTCCCTCGAAGAGGCGTTTTCTGGTGTCACGAAGACCATCACCTTTAATCGGGAAGTCACCTGTCCGTCCTGCAACGGCTCCGGCGCGGAATCATCGCAGGCCTGCAGCGCGTGTAAAGGGAGCGGCGCGGTGAAAACCGCGAAAGGGTTTTTCAGCCTTTCACAGCCCTGCAAGGAGTGCGGAGGAACGGGGAAGAAAGTGACGAAAGTCTGCCCGGCGTGTGGCGGAAGCGGAAAAACGGCAAGGACCGAAACGCTCAGGGTGAAAATACCCGCCGGCGCCGATACCGGTTCGAGGGTCAAACTGAAAGGGATGGGAGGCGCCGGCACCGGAGGCGGACCACCGGGCGATCTTTACATCGACATCACGGTGAAACCGCACCCCGTCTTCACGCGGAAGGGAAACGACGTGTACGTCGATCTGCCGCTGACGTTCGGCGAAGCGACGCTCGGCGCGAAGGTCGAGGTGCCGACCATCGACGGTGTCGCGGCCATGACGATCCCCCCGGGGACGCAGGGAGGTCAGCGCTTCAAGCTGAAGGGCAAAGGATTTCCCTCGCCGAAGACGGGGGGCCGGGGAGACCAGTACGTCGTCATCAAAATCGCGGTACCGAGGAATCTCGACGCCGACGGGAAGGCAAAGGTAAGAGACATTGACGCACTGTACAAAGAATCCCCGAGGGAAAGGTTGATGCACACATGAGGGAAGCGAGGGACAGAAAACAACCGCTCTTCATGATCAGCGTCGTCGCGAAGATGCTCAATGTCCATCCACAGACCCTGCGGCTCTACGAACGTGAGGGCCTGATCACCCCCCAGAGGATAAATCGAACGCGGCTCTACTCGATGGAGGACGTCGAGAAGCTGGCGATGATCTTGCGGCTGACGCGGGAGCTTGGGGTCAACAGGTCCGGCGTCGAGATCATCCTCCGGCTCAGGAATCGGCTCGAGGCGTTCCAACGGGAAACCGAAGAGATGATGCGCTTTCTCGAAGAGGACGTCCGCAAGATGTTCGTCAAGAAACTGCGGAACATTTTCTCCGAGGACTGAGCCACCCGCCGCGGAACGAACAAGACGCGAAAGCGAAGACAAGGAGGTCATAGGAACATATGGACAAATTCACGATAAAAAGCCAGGAGGCACTGCAGGAGGCGCAGAGGCTCGCCGAGCGAAAGGGGAACCAGCAGCTCGACGCGGAACACCTGCTCTGGGCGCTCCTCGAAGACGAGGAGGGGGTCGCTTGCCAGATTCTGAAGCGTCTCGGGATAAAGACGCGAGAGCTGCAGAAGGACGTCGAAGAAGCGATCGAGAAATACCCGAAGGTGATCGGTGCGACCCCGCTGGGCCAGATGTACGTTTCGCCTCGTCTGAAGGAAGTGCTCGAAAACGCGCACGCACAGGCGGAGCACCTCAAAGACGAATACGTGAGCGTCGAACACTTGCTGCTCGCGCTCATGTCAATCGGCGGCCCTTGCACGGATCTCCTGAAGCGGTACGGCACATCGGCGGACGGAATCCTGTCCGCCATGAGGGAGATACGGGGGGCGCAGCGCGTCACCGATCCGAACCCCGAAGACAAGTACCAGGCACTCACGCGATTCGGTCGCGATCTCACCGAACTCGCGCGGCGGGGCAAACTCGACCCCGTGATCGGCCGGGATGACGAGATACGACGCATCATCCAGGTTCTCTCGCGGAGAACCAAGAACAACCCCGTCCTCATCGGCGAACCGGGCGTCGGCAAAACGGCCATCGCTGAGGGATTGGCACAGCGAATCGTCGCGGGGGACGTCCCGGAAACGTTGAAGGAAAAAAAGGTCGTCGCGCTCGACATGGGCGCGATCGTCGCGGGCACGAAATTCAGAGGCGAGTTCGAAGAGCGGCTAAAGGCCGTGCTGAAGGAGATCGAACAGTCCGAGGGGAAGATCATCCTCTTCATCGACGAACTCCATACGCTCGTCGGGGCTGGCGCCGCCGAAGGGGCGATCGACGCCTCCAACATGCTCAAGCCCGCTCTCGCGCGGGGCGATCTGCGGTGCGTCGGCGCGACGACGATCGATGAATACAGGAAACACATCGAGAAAGACCCTGCCCTCGAGAGGAGGTTCCAGCCCATCCTCATCAGAGAGCCGAGCGTCGAGGACACGATTTCCATCCTTCGCGGACTGAAGGAGCGTTACGAGGTGCACCACGGCGTCAAAATAAAGGACTCGGCGCTCATCGCGGCCGCCGTGCTCTCGAACCGGTACATCACGGATCGCTTTCTCCCGGATAAAGCGATCGACCTCATCGACGAGGCCGCGTCGAAACTGAGGATGGAGATCGACAGCATGCCGATCGAACTCGACGAGATCGAGCGGAAACTGCGGCAACTCGAGATAGAGCGGCAGGCGGTCATGAAAGACGACGCGAAGGAAGCGGCGGAGAGGCTCGAGAAGATCTCGAGGGAGAGCGCCGAACTTCAGGAGAGGCGGGATGAACTGCGCGCGCAATGGCTGAGCGAGAAGGAGATCATCGCGCGGATCCGCGACTGCAAGGAACAGATCGAGAAGACGAAGAGGGAATCGGAGAGAGCCGAGCGGGAGGGCGATCTGACGAAGGCGGCCGAGCTGAAATACGGAAAGCTGCTCGAACTGCAGAGATCGCTCGAGGCGGAGAACGTGAAACTGCGGGAAGCGCAGCGGAAGAGGAAGATGCTCAAGGAAGAAGTGGACGAAGAGGACATCGCCATCGTCGTCTCGAAATGGACGGGCATTCCCGTGAGTCGCATGTTGGAAGGCGAGGTGCAGAAGCTCCTCCGCATGGACGAACGGCTCAAGGAGCGCGTCGTCGGACAGGACGAAGCGATCGAGGCGGTCTCGAACGCGATACGGAGGGCTCGCGCGGGTATTCAGGACCCGAACAGACCGATCGGTTCCTTCATCTTTCTCGGACCGACCGGCGTCGGGAAGACGGAACTCGCGAAGGCGCTCGCCGAGTTCCTCTTCGATGACGAGAATGCGCTCGTCCGGATCGACATGTCCGAGTACCAGGAACGTCACACCGTCTCCCGGCTCATCGGCGCGCCGCCGGGGTACGTCGGGTACGAAGAGGGAGGGCAACTGACCGAGGCCGTCCGGAGGAAACCCTATACGGTCATCCTCTTCGACGAAGTCGAGAAAGCCCATCCCGAGGTCTTCAATCTCCTGCTGCAGCTCCTCGATGACGGTCGGTTGACCGACAGCCACGGGAGAACGGTCGATTTCCGGAACACGGTCGTGATCATGACCTCGAACATCGGCAGCGTCCACATCCAGGAGATGCTCGAGGAGCGGGCGAGGAGACCGTCCGCGTACTGGGTTCCGGACAACGCCCAGTTAAAAGAGAAGATCATGGACGACCTGAAGGCATTCTTCCGGCCCGAATTCCTGAACAGGGTGGATGAAATTCTCGTCTTCAACCCGCTGACGAAGGATCTCCTCAAGCAGATCGTCGACATCCAGGTGATCAGGATGAAAAAGTACCTCGCGGAGAAGCGGATCGACCTCAAGCTCACCGACAGCGCAAAAGAGTATTTCGCCGATATCGGCTTCGATCCGATCTACGGGGCCCGCCCGCTCAAGAGGGCGCTCCAGCGCGAAATCCTCAATCTGCTCGCGCTGAAGATCCTCGAGAGGGCGTTCACGGAAGGGGACAGGCTCATCGTCGATTACGGAAAGGAGGGGCTCACCTTCGCGAAAGAAGTCGAGTCGCGCGTCGAAGCGTAATCCGGTCGTTACCGGGGAACTTCGGGAACGCGGAGATGCGCGGACAATTTCTCGCGGAGCATCTCCTTCGCGGCGTCGAGCGGAGCCCTCACGAAATAGCCGGCGGCGTTCTTGTGGCCGCCGCCGCCGAAGCTCGCGGCGAGGGCCGCCACATTGAGGCCGCCTTTCGACCGGAGGCTGACCTTCCAGTAGTCGTCGTCGATCTCTCGGAAGAAAGCGGAAACGAGAATCGTCCTCACGATGCGCGGGAAGCTCGAAAAATTTTCCGTGTCTTCGGGGCCAGCTCCCGTCGCACGGTACATCTCCCTCGTGACGAAGGTGAACGCGATGCCGTCCCTGATCTCGAGCGTTTGGAGCGCCATCCTCAAGAGATGGAAACGGGCTTCCGACCACGTCTCGTAGAGAGACGCGGATATCGCGGCGGGCTCGGCGCCGGCATCGGCGAGGCGAGCCGCGGTCCGTAACACCTCCGCGGAGGTATTCCCGAATCTGAACGTCCCCGTGTCGATTGCGATCGCCGTATAGAGGTTCGTCGCCATATCGCGCGTGACGGGGACGCCGAGCGCATCGACGAGACTCAGGACCATCAGGCCGGTCGCCGCCACATGGGGCTCGATCCAGCGAATCCCGCCGAAGTCGGACTCCGTCTCATGATGGTCGATGACGGCGGAGAAACGGAACGCGATCCCCTCGATGCCGGCCCTTTCCGGGGTATTGCAGTCGAGGAGGAGGAGGTTGAACGAAGATGTCTCGATACCGTCGATCGAACGGATGATTCTCTCATGCCCAGGGAGGAATCGGTAGAACTCCGGCACCCCGTCGCGATCGAAGACGACCACTTTCTTCCCCAACGTCTCGAGAGCCGCCGCGAGCACGAGGGACGAACCGAGCGCGTCGCCCTCCGGATTCAGATGCGTCGCGATGAAGAAATTGTTCTGCGCGATGAGAAAAGCGAGGAGATCAGGCGGAACCTTCATCTTTTTCCCTGATCTCCGAGAGGAGTTTCTCTATCCGATACCCGTACTCTATCGACGTGTCCAGTCGAAAATCGATACTCGGGATGAACTTCATCTTCAGCCTTTTCGACAATTCGGTCCTGATGAAACTTTTCGCGGCATTGAGGATATCGAGGGTCGGCTGCCGTTCCTCCGCCTTCAGCACGCTGACGTAGACGACGGCGATCTTGATATCATCCGTGACGTCGACGCCGGTCACCGTCAGGAAGCCGATTCGCGGGTCCTTCAGTTTGAAAAATATGATATCCGAAATTTCCTCCCGAAGGAGGTCTCCGACACGCTGGGAACGCTTGTAGGGAAGCATCGAAAACCGTTCTCCCTTTCTTCGAAAGAGACCGAGGGATCAGGAACGCGAGTCTTTACAGCTTGGCCGCGATCTTTTCGATGACATAATTTTCGAGGATATCGCCGATCTTGAGGTCGTTGAAATTCTCGATCATGATGCCGCACTCGTATCCGGCCTGCACCTCTCGAACGTCATCCTTGAACCTCTTGAGCGAGCTGATCTTGCCGTCGTAAATGACGATGTTGTCTCTGATGACCCGCATGCCGTCGCTCGCGCGGCTTATGTACCCGTCGAGCACGTAACAACCCGCCACCGTGCCCACTCTCGATATCGGGAAGATCTGTCGCACTTCGGCACGGCCGAGCGCCTTCTCCTTCAGCGTCGGCTCCAGAAGACCTTCGAGCGCCTTCTTCACATCTTCTATTGCCTCGTAGATGACCGTATAAAGGCGGATATCCACGCCTTCCTTCTCGGCCAGTTGATTTGCCTTCAACTCGGGCCTCACGTTGAAACCGATGATGATCGCACTCGACGCGGTCGCGAGCATCACATCGGACTCGTTGATCCCGCCCACGGAGGAGTGGATGACCTTCACTTTCACCTGGGGATGCGCGATATGTTCGAGGGCGTCCTTCATCGCTTCGACAGAACCCTGGACATCTCCCTTTATGATGATATTCAGTTCCCTGATCTCGCCTTCTTTGATCTTTGCGTAGAGGTCGTCGAGGGTCAGCTTCCTCGCCCGCGCTATCTCCGCGAGGCGTTCCTTCTGCTGTCTGAGGAGGGCAATCTGCCGCGCCCGCTTTTCGTCCTCGACGACGGTGAAAATGTCCCCCGACGAAGGGACATCAGCGAAACCGATCACCTCCACCGGAGTCGAAGCAATCGCCGAAGCGATTCTCCTCCCGCTGTCGTCGATGAGCGCCCTCACCTTCCCGGCGTGCGTTCCGGCGATGAAGGCATCGCCGACCTTGAGCGTCCCCGACTGAACGAGGACGGTCGCGACCGGTCCCCTCCCCCTGTCGAGCTTCGCCTCGATGATCGTTCCGCGTGCGGGCCGGTCGGGATTCGCCTTCAGCTCCATCACTTCCGCCTGGAGGAGGATCATTTCGAGCAGGTGTTCGATGCCGATGCGCTTCTTCGCGGAAACCTCCACAAAAATCGTTTGCCCGCCCCATTCTTCCGAGATGACTCCCATCTCCGCGAGCTCATTCTTCACCTTCGCCACATTCGCTTCCGGTTTGTCGATCTTGTTGATGGCGACCACGATCGGCACGTTCGCCGCTTTCGCATGGTTGATGGCTTCGACGGTCTGCGGCATGACACCGTCATCGGCGGCGACGACGAGTACCACGATGTCGGTAACCTTCGCACCGCGCGCCCTCATCGACGTGAATGCCTCATGCCCCGGCGTGTCGAGGAAGACGATGTCCTTGCCGCTCAGGTTGACCTTATAAGCCCCTATGTGCTGCGTAATCCCGCCTGCTTCGCTCTCCGTGACCTTCGTCTCCCGGATGGCGTCGAGGAGGGATGTTTTCCCGTGATCCACATGTCCCATGATCGTGACGACAGGGGCGCGCGGAACGAGTTTCGTGAGGTCCTCTGGCGTCTCCTCATCGATCGTGTCTTCTTCGATTTGGGCGAGCTCGAGCTTCACGCCGAACTGTTCGGCAATCAAGAGCGCGGCATCGGTGTCGACCGGCTGATTGATCGTCGGCATGTAGCCGAGTTCCATGAATTTTTTGATGACATCCGACAACTTCACGCTGATGAGTTCGGCGAATTCCTTGACGGTCGTTCCTTCCTGGAGTTTCAATGTCTTCTTCCGCGGTGCCACGACCGGCTGGAGCTGTGGCTTCTTTTCCTCGACATGGAATGTCCTCGGCCTCCCCCCTAATCGCTTCTGTGGCCTCTGTTCTTGCCACCGTTTCGGCTCTATCTTCCTGATCGTCTGGAATGCCCGTTGCATGCCCGGCTTCGCCTTGAATTTCTCGATCTTCTCCGTCTCGAGTTCTTTCTTGAAACGATCGGGTATTTTGAGTTCCTCCTCCTCAGCGGGGGTCAGGGCACGGGGCGCCTCCGGCGTCCCTTCGTCGACTGCGGGTGCCTCGACCTCGGTTTCGGGCAAAGGAGCCACTCGTTCCGCCTCGCCTGCTTTCTCATCAGGAGGCGCGACCTCGCTGACCGACTCAGCGGCAACCGGTGGAGCCGTTTCGGCACGCGCCGTTTCCGGCTCGCCGATCGCACCCTCGGATGGGAAGAGAATTTCCTCTATTTTCCGGGCAATCTCACCGTCTATGCTCGACGAGTGGGTCTTCCCCTCTATCCCGAGTTTCGAAAGCTCAGCGAGAATGCTCTTGTTCGGGACATTCAGTTTCTTCGCAAGCTCGTAAATTCTTATTTTCTGCATTCTTTTTCTTTCCCGCTTGAACGGAACCGGGACTCAACCCCACGAGCGGCTCACGCCTGATCGCGGGAAATCACCACGCCCACGCTCCGTGTCATTGCTTGTCACAACGGTGTCTCCATGTTATCATATTAAGCTTTCCCAATGCAATGACAGAGGAGGATCACGAGAATGGCAGAGTGTGCGGTGTGCGGAAAAAAGAGAGTGATCGGCCACAATGTGAGCCACGCGAACAATAAAACGAAACGCATCATTGTGCCCAATCTGCAAAAAATGCGCGTGACGATGAACAACTACACGCGGAGACGCTACGTGTGCACGCGATGTCTCCGCTCGGGAGCAGTGAAAAAAGCGTTGTGATGCAGAGAGCGGGCACCCTGCTGAAGGCTCTCGTCCGCGATCTCGGCCTGGAGGACGGGGTGAGGCTCGCTCAGCTGCAATCGGAGTGGCATTCCATTTTCCGAAAACCGCTTTCGGATCATATGTTCCCGTCTTTCCTTTCAGGGAATGAACTCATACTCTCGGTCGATTCGCCGGTCTGGATGCAGGAGTTGAAATACTACGTCGCCGACATCGTAAAAACGCTCGCTCCCTACCGTATCGAGAAAGTCCGCTTTAAACTTGGCCGCGTGCGGAACCGTCCCTCGCAGGGGGCGGGGAAGATCGAAACGCCGGTCGCGAACCTGTCACCGCAGGAACGGACGTTCATCGAGGAGACCGTCGCCCGGGTTCAGGACGAATCTCTGAAAACGACCGTCGCGAAGGCGATGGAGAAGGCATTGAAGAGGAGAAAATCCGTCTCCCCGCGCCGCGTCGTGTAACGATCGTCCCGTTCATTCGGACGATCGAGCGAAATCACCCGACCGAGCGGTAGCGCCTACCGCGTGCGTACCGAACTCCTCCCTATGCGGTTTCCGCCTGTTTCTCGTAGATGAGAAGGGGTTTCTCGTTCTTCGTGATCGTCTCCTCCGTCACGAGGCATTCCTTCACCCCTTTTTGCGAAGGAATTTCATACATAACGTCGAGCATGATGTCCTCGAGAATCGAACGGAGACCGCGCGCGCCGGTCTTCCGCTGGATTGCTTTCCTCGCGATGGCGGAAAGGGCGCCCTCACTGAACTTGAGCCGCACGTTCTCGAACGAAAGGAGCCGCTGGTACTGTTTGATGAGTGCGTTCTTCGGCTCGGTCAGGATCTTCACGAGAGCCTGCTCGTCGAGTTCGTCGAGACCGGCCACGACCGGCATCCTCCCGACGAATTCAGGAATCAAACCGTACTTGATCAAATCTTCGGGCTCGACATGGCTCAGGATCTCGCCGATCCTCCTCTCCCTGCGCGCGACCGCGTCGGAGATAAAGCCGACCGTTCTCTGCCCGATACGTTGCTCGATGATCGTATCGAGCCCGATGAACGCGCCGCCGCAGATGAAGAGAATGTTCGTCGTATCGACCTGGATATACTCCTGCTGCGGATGCTTGCGTCCGCCCTGCGGCGGGATATTGGCGATCGTCCCCTCGACCAACTTGAGGAGGGCCTGCTGCACGCCCTCTCCTGAAACGTCCCGCGTGATGGAAGGGTTGTCCGACTTTCTGCTGATCTTGTCGATCTCGTCGATGTACACGATCCCTCTCTGGGCCCGTTCCGTGTCGTACTGCGCGGCCTGGAGGAGCTTGAGGATGATGTTTTCGACATCCTCGCCGACGTAGCCGGCCTCCGTGAGCGTCGTCGCGTCCGCGATCGCGAACGGCACGTCGAGAATCCGCGCGAGCGTCTGCGCGAAGAGCGTCTTCCCCGTTCCGGTCGGACCGATGAGGAGAATGTTGCTCTTCTGCAGCTCGATGTCCGACTCCACGGGACCGTATATTCTCTTGTAGTGATTGTGAACCGCGACGGAAAGGATTTTCTTCGCGCGTTCCTGTCCGATGACGTAATCGCCGAGCGACTGGTGGATCTCCCGTGGCGTCGGCAGCTTGGGCAGCGACGGGACTTTGACCTCCTCTTGGAACGTGTCCGCGATGATCTCGTTGCACAGCTCGACGCACTCGTTACAGATGTAAACGGTCGGTCCCGCTATGAGCTTTTTGACTTCGCTATGCCCCTTCCCGCAGAAGGAGCACTTGAGCGACTGTTCGTCTTTTTTAGGCACGGATCCTCCTCTCCTTGAGACTGCTTATGACCTCGTCGACAATGCCGTACTCCCGCGCTTCTTCACCAGACATGAAGAAATCCCGGTCGGTATCGGCCTGGATCTTCTCGAGGGGCTGACCGGTGTGGAACGACAGTATTCTGTTCAGCGTCTCTTTCATCCGGAGTATCTCCCGTGCGTGGATCTCGATATCGGTCGCCTGTCCGTGAAATCCGCCCATCGGCTGGTGCAACATGATCCGCGCGTGGGGCAGGGCAAAGCGCTTCCCTTTCGTTCCCGCGGCGAGGAGGAGAGCCCCCATGCTCGCCGCCTGCCCGATGCAGTACGTCGCGATATCCGGCTTCACGTACTGCATCGTATCGTAGATCGCGAGGCCGGAAGAGACGATACCACCCGGTGAATTGACGTAGAGGTGGATATCCTTATCGGGATCTTCCGTCTGCAGGAAGAGCAGTTGCGCGATGACGATGTTCGCGACGACGTCGTCGATCGCCGTGCCGACGAAGATGATCCGGTCCTTGAGGAGCCTGGAGTAAATATCGTATGCCCGCTCGGTCCGTCCGGTCTGTTCTATGACGATCGGAATAATGCTCATGGGTTCTCCTTTTCGATGGTCGCCCGCTCGAGGAGCAGATCCATCACTTTCTCTTCCAGCATCGACTGTCTGAGGCCCTCGAGGGAGCCGTCACGATACGAGTAGAAATTTCTGATCGCCTCGGGTGACGCTTCCATCTTCTGCGCGAGCGTCGCGATGCGTTCGTTGAGTTCGGCATCCGACACGATGATCCCCTCTTTCCGGGCGATCGCGTCGAGGATGAAACGCGCCTGCACGTTCCGCACGGCGCTCTTCCTGACCGCCGCATCGTCGTCCACGGCCTTCTCCTGCTCCGCCCCTTCCGCCCGGGGTTCCTGCGCCGTTGCCGCACCGTCCGTCGCGGTGCCCGTCGGAACCGACGATTCCGGCGAACCCGACAGACTGCGCTGCAAGCTGATCGATTCGATTTCCCTCCGCACCAAGGATTCCGGGACGTCGAACGAGTGCGCGTCGACGAGCTTTCTCACGATCTCGGCCTTCTGGATCGTCCGTACCCGATCGGCCTTCGCCGCCCGAATTTTTTCCCGGACCGCGCCGGTCAATTCAGCGACGGTTTCGTACCCAAGATCCTTCGCAAACTCGTCGTCGATGGCCGGTAGGGTTTTTCTCTTCACCTCGCTCACGCGCACGCGAATCCTGAGCTGCTTGCCCGCGAGCTCCTTGGGCGCCGTCTCATCGAAAACCCGATCGAACTCGACGACGTCGCCTTTCTTCTTCCCGAGCACCTTGTCCATGATGTCCCCGGGGAAAACCTCGTTCCCCATTTTCGAGACAGCCTCTTTTGCCGAAGGGACGGTCTCCCCCTCGGCCGTCACACAATCGACGAATTCAAAGGACACGAAATCGTCCGTTTCCGCTCCCGCGTCCGACACGTCGAAGACGGCCCGCTTCTGCTGCAGCGCCTTCAGCGCCTCCTCGACTTCCGCATCCTTCACCTCAAACGGTATATCTTTCGCCGTAAGATTGTCATAGGAGATCTGTTCGATCTTCGGCTTGACCTCGACCGTGACCGAAAAAGAGAGCGGCGCATTGCGTTTGTATTCGAATTCTTCGTCGAGTTCCGGCATCGTCACCGGATCGAGCGCCGCCTCGCGAATGGCGCTGCTCAGGTGCTCGGGCACGACCTTCTCGAGGACTTCCGCTTCCGCCCGCTTCCCGAAACGCTTCTCGATGAGGCTGACCGGGGCTCGTCCGGCCCGGAATCCGGGTATTGCAACCGAACTCCTCAGTTTCTCCAAAGACTTCCGTATCTCCGTTTCGATGAGTTCCGCCGGAATTTCTATTCTGAGTCGCTTCTTCGTCTCGCTGATATCATCGACAGACTTGAGCACGCAAAACCTCCCGAAAATTTATTTACTCTAAAATACGCCTAAAAGCTTTGTCAAACAAGGGAATGCGGCGAGACAAGGGTGCGCGAGAGTTAGAGAATCTTTCCGATCCTCGAAAACGCCGCTTCGATAACGTCCGGCTCTGGCAGGAACGTCGTCCTGAAGTAGACCCCGTCTTCCTGTCTCCCGAAGCCCGATCCGGGCACAAAGACCACCCCCTGGTGGAGGGCGGCGCGAACGAATTCGAGGTCCTTCTTCCACTTCTTGCTCTCGATCTTTATGAACGCATAGAACGCCCCGTTCGGAACCGGGTAAGTCAGCGGCATTTTCCGCGTGATCCGGATGAATGCGTTTCTCCTCTCGAGGAGCTTCCCCTTGATATCGGCGAGGTACGCTGGATACGACGGATCTGTGATCGCGGCCGACGCGGCCTTCTGATATTCCCAGTTGACGGAAAGGCGCTGGTTGCACAGGAGGAAAAAGGCATTCTTGACCTCCTCCCATTTGTCCCCGTGGAATGCCACCCAGCCGAGACGCGCGCCGGGATAGTTGAAGCACTTGGACAGGGAACTGCCATAAATGAACGGTACCTTTCTCCTCGCTATCTTCCTGAAATCGACCGGCTTCCCCTCGAAAACGAGCTGGTCGTATGAGCCGTCGTAGAAAATCGGCACGTCGTATTCGGCGCAGAGGTGGACGACATCTGAGAGGTTCTTCTCCGAATACACCGCACCGAGCGGGTTGTTCGGATTGATGATGACCATTGCCTTGGCGCCTTCGATCTTTTTCGCGAGGTTCGCGACGTCGATCTGTCCGTCCCCATCGTGACGGTAGAAGACCGTGTCGCCCTCGAACTGCTTCGCTTTGCTCAGATACAGAGGATACGCCGGGTTCGGCAGGAGCACCTTCTCCCCGAAACCGATGAACGCATGGAAAAAGAAATCGATTCCTTCCGTCAACCCCGCGACGATGAAAACATCATCGGGGGAGCACTTTTCGATCTGCGCCACGGCGGCGCGGAGCTGCTCATCGCCTTCGGAAGGGGCGTACCCCTGGCAGTTCTCGTCGAGCGCGCGCTTCACCCGCTCCGCGATCGCGCCGAAGGGCCGAAAACCGTAGAGGGGAGGATCTCCGATGTTCAGGTAGATCATCTGTTTGCCTTTCGCCTCCTCCCGTTTCGCCTCCATGACGATATCCCTGATCGGATAGCTCACGACATTCATGCGTTCGGTCGGCCGATACGGCAATTTTCTCTTTAGTTTCAGGTGTAGCATACCGGTCCTTCTCCCACCTTTCCCATACGGGTGATCATCAGAATAACACTTGCCCGCGCAAATTGACAAGTAGCATCTTGCGCCGCGAGAAGCCGCCTCTCATTTGACAAAGTTCCCTCCATCCTTTATGTTTTAATGACGCTGCGGGTCGGCACGAGGCGCGATCCGTTTCCCCGAAAACGCCTTCCGTGGACTTCGCGGCGATCAGGATGTTCTCATGGGTACGTCAGCGACAATGAGGCTGCCCGAATGGGCACGGACGGAGAGGCGAGGGAAACCCCGCGAGACAAAACGCGTGCTTCGATCCGTCGGCCTCGCAACGGTCTGCGAAGAAGCACGATGCCCGAATATCGGCCTCTGCTTCTCGAAACCGTCCGCGGCCTTCATCATCATGGGGCCGAACTGCACGAGAAATTGCCGTTTTTGCGCGGTCACCCACGCCCTGCCCGAACCTCTCAAGAATGACGAGCCCCAGAGGGTCGGGCTCGCCGCGAGCGCCCTCGGCCTGCGGTACGTCGTCATTACTTCCGTGACGCGCGATGACCTTCCCGACGGGGGCGCCGAACACTTCGCGCGAACCGTTCGCGCGGCCAGGCGCCGCGTCCCCGCCGCGAAGGTCGAAGTCCTGACGCCCGACTTCCGGGGATCTCCGGAGAGCGTCGCCGTGGTCGTGGGCGCGCGCCCCGACGTGTTCAACCATAACGTCGAAACGGTGCCCCGACTCTATCCTGCCGTCAGGCCGCAGGCGGACTACCGGCGATCGCTCTCTGTGCTGCATCGGGCCGCGTCCCTCGACCCGTCGCTTCGGATCAAATCGGGACTCATGCTCGGGCTCGGGGAAAGAATCGAAGAGGTTCTCCAGGTCATGATGGACCTGAGAGAGGCCGGGTGCGAGTTCCTCACCCTGGGTCAGTACCTGAGGCCCTCGAGAGCGCACGCGCCCGTCGAGAGGTACATCGACCCCGCCGAGTTCGATGACCTGCGCCACCGCGGTCTCGCGATGGGATTTCGACAGGTTCTCTCCGGGCCCCTCGTGAGAAGCTCGAAGGACGCCGAAGAAATGTATAATAGAGGTCACCCGGAAACATAGACTCGGAGAGAGGTGCGAGAAATCATGATAAACGTCGGAATCATAGGGTTCGGGGTCGTCGGGAGCGGGACAGCGAAGATCCTCCTCGAGAATGCGGATATCCTGAGGGAACGGGTCGGCTTCGAGATTGCCTTGAGAAAAATCGCCGATCTCGACATCGAACGCGACCGGGGGATCAGGATCCCGGATGGTGTTCTGACGCGCGACGTGAACGAGGTTCTCGAGAACCCGGACATCCACGTCGTCGTCGAGTTGATCGGGGGCGTCAGACCGGCAAAAGACTTCATCCTGAGGGCGATCCGGAACGGAAAGCACGTCGTTACCGCGAACAAAGCGCTCCTCGCGACCGAGGGAACGGATATTTTCGCGGCCGCCCGGGAAGCGGGAGTCGAGGTGGGATTCGAAGCGTCCGTCGCCGGTGCCATCCCCATCATAAAGGTAATGAAAGAGAGCCTCGTCGCCAACAGAATCAGAGCGATCTACGGCATCATCAACGGAACGTCCAACTTCATCCTCACCAAGATGACCGATCACGGCGTCGAGTTCGCCGATGCGCTCAGAGAGGCCCAGTCGCTCGGCTATGCGGAAGCCGACCCGACACTCGACATCGAAGGGATCGACACCGCGCACAAACTGACCATTCTCTCGACGCTCGCGTACGGAATTCCGCTCTCGTTCGGCAATATCCACATCGAGGGAATCAGCGGCGTCGCGACACAGGATATCGCCTTCGCGGCCGAACTCGGCTACAAGGTCAAGCTTCTCGCAATCGCGAAGGAAGCGAACGGCGCGATCGAACTTAGGGTTCATCCGACGATGATCCCCAGGGAATACCTCATCGCGAAGGTCGACGGCCCGTTCAACGCGATCTACGTGGACGGGGACGCCGCGGGTTCGACCATGTACTACGGCAGAGGAGCGGGTTCCGTTCCGACCGGGAGTGCCGTCGTGAGCGATATCGCGGATATCGCGCGCAATATCCGCAGAGGCGCCATCGGGCGGGTTCCGACGGTCCCCGTGACGACGAGGCGACTGACGATAAAGAAGATCGACGACGTCATTTCCCGATACTATTTTCGGTTTTCCGCGCTCGACAGGCCCGGCGTCCTCTCGAAGATCTCGGGCATCCTCGGTGCGCGCGACATCAGCATCGCGTCGGTCATACAGAAAGGGAGGCGGGCGGGCGAAGCCGTCCCGCTGGTCGTCCTTACCCACGAGGCGCGGGAACGCGACGTCCGCCGGGCAATCGAAGAAATCGACGCCCTTCCCGTCGTCATGGACCGCACCGTCTTCCTGCGGGTCGAGGGCAGGGAAGAGAGCACCTGACCAATCATCATAGCCGCGCTTCGGCGCGAGGGAGTGTCCCGGTGAAGAAACGAGTGAAACTGATTTTCCCGAAGCACCTCATCAGAGAACCCGTCATCTTCGGCATGGCCAAGAGGTACGAGGTGATGCCGAATATCTTTCAGGCGAGGATCACGGAATCGTTCGGCGAGATAGTGCTCGAACTGGATGGCGAAGAAAAAAACCTCGACGACGGCCTCGCGTCTCTGAGGGAAAAGGGGATCGTTGTTGAGCCGCTCGAAAACGCGGCCTTAGAATAGAATATTATGAAATACATCGTCCTGATCGGTGACGGGATGGCGGACCGACCGCTCAAGGAATTGGGCGGGAAGACGCCCCTCCAGGCAGCCGCGACACCGCATATGAACAGGCTCGCCCGGGAGGGCACCATCGGGAAAATCCGCACGATACCGGCCGGATTCCATCCGGGTTCGGATATCGCGAACCTGAACATTCTCGGGTACGACCCCCGCCGATACTATTCGGGGAGGGCTCCGCTCGAGGCGGCGAGCATAGGAATCCCTATGAAAGAAGACGACGTCGCGTACCGCTGCAACCTCGTCACGCTGAAATACAATAAAGACAGGACAAAAGCGGTCATGGACGACTACAGTAGCGGCCATATATCGACAGAGGAAGCGAGGGAACTCATCCTCTCGGTAAATCAGATCATCGGCGGCCACGGCATCAGTTTCCACCCGGGCGTGAGTTACCGGCATATCATGCTCTGGTCATCGGGAGAAGCGGACATCGAATGCACTCCGCCGCACGATATCACCGGCAAGGAAATTTCCGACTACCTCCCCGTGGGCAACGGCGAAGACATCCTGAGGGAATTGATGCTCAAGTCGGCGGGCATCCTCGAAAACCACCCGATCAACAGGGAACGCGTCCGCCGCGGCGAGAAACCCGCCAACAGCATCTGGCTGTGGGGTCAAGGGAGAAAAATGATCCTGCCGACCTTCCAAGAGAAGTACGCCCTCGAGGGCGCGCTCGTATCCGCGGTCGATCTGATGCGCGGTCTTGCGGTCTGCGCCGGGATGGAAGTTCTCCGCGTGCCCGGCATCACGGGCTTCCTCGACACGAACTACGAGGGCAAGGTGGACGCCGCTCTGAGAGCGCTCGAGCGCGTCGACGTAGCCTATATCCACGTCGAAGCGCCCGACGAAGCCGGCCACATGGGAAGTCACACCCACAAGATCCAGGCGATAGAAGACTTCGACGCCCGTGTCGTCGGCAACGTGCTCAAAGGAATGGCCCGGTTCGGCGAGTATCGCGTGCTCATCCTTCCCGACCATGCGACGCCGATCGAGGTCAGGACCCATACGGATGAACCGGTACCGTTCGTCCTCTATGACAGCAGGCGAAGAGAGGAGCACATCGGCGCATCGTTCGACGAATCGATCCTCAGTCGCGACGACATCGTCGTTTTCGACGAAGGGCATACGCTGATGGACTTCTTTATCCGGGGAGCGTGAAAGAAAAAGGGAACATTCCGGAGATCCTCAGGCGCCTGAAAAAGGAGTATCCGGGCGCCCGCACGGCGCTCCGCTTCGGGACGCCGTTCGAACTCCTCGCCGCGACCATCCTCTCCGCGCAGGCTACCGATGCCCTGGTGAACAAGGTGACCGCGGAGCTTTTCAGAAAGTACCGATCGGTGAAGGATTACGCTGAGGCCCCGCTCGAGACACTCCAGAACGACGTGCGATCGATCAACTTCTATAAAACGAAAGCCAAGAATATTCAGGCGTGCGCCCGAACCATCATGGAAAAATTCGGAGGAACGGTCCCGAAGACGATGGAAGAACTCGTCACGTTGCCCGGGGTTGCGAGAAAGACGGCGAATATCATCCTGTCCAATGCCTTCGGGATCAACGAGGGGATCGCGGTCGATACGCACGTGAAGCGGCTCGCCCTCAGGCTCGGACTCACCCGGCACGAAGACCCCGTGAAGATCGAACGCGATCTCATGGCCCTGACCCCCCAGAAGGAATGGGGTACCCTATCGCACCTCCTCATTTTCCATGGGAGGAACGTCTGTCTCGCGAGAAATCCGAAGCACGAGACGTGCGTTCTCTCGGACATCTGCCCGTCGAAGAACCTGTAATGGCATAAAAGCATGGAACCCGGGCCATTTCTCATCGCCCTCGCGGTCATGTTCATCGTCTATAGCGCCATACGGTTGTTCCTCAAAAAATGACATGGAGCGTTCGATTGCCGGCATCACGAACGGTTCCGGACGGATAGCGGTCTGTTCTGACAAACGCCGGCGACGACATGTCGAGAAGCACGGTTTTCTTTCTCCCGGGCGCCGCCTGGAACATACCCTGGACCTTCGTGGAAACGATAAAACGACTCCTCCGCAATAGGAACTTCCTTCTCGTCACAGCTCTTTTCGTCGGTCTCCTACGGCACGATGCTGCCCAATGGTCAGAGCCCCTCGTCTTTCCCGCGCTCGCGCTCATCATGACCCTCGCCGTCATGGACACGCTCGAAACGGCGCACCTTTCGGTGAGGATGCTCCTCTCGTACGGCACCATCGGCATCCTCATGAATTACGCCGTGCACGGATCGCTCCTCATCGGGTTGAGCTACCTCCTCATAGGTGATCAGGCGTTACGCGCCGGTTTCATCATCCTCGCAGCAATGCCGCCCGCGGTCGCCGTCGTGCCCTTTTCCGCGTTCCTTCGGGGAAACAGCGTCGCGACACTCATGGGAACTATCGGTTCTTACCTCGGGGCGCTCGCCCTCGCGCCGCTCGTCGCGTTCACCTTTTTGGGCGATCACTTCGTATCCCCGGTCAGGATACTCAGGGTCATCGGCGAGCTGATCGCTATGCCGGTCATCCTCGCATGGATCCTTGCGCATACGCCACTGTCGAAACGTGTCCACCGTTATCGGGGAACCGTGACAAACTGGAGTTTCTTTCTCATCACGTACACGATCGTCGGAGTAAACCGCCACGTGTTCATCGAAGAACCGATGTCACTGCTCCCCCTCGCCTCCATTGCATTTGCCGGCACCTTTGTTTTGGGGTGGCTCATAGAGACGTTCGCGAAGAGAGCGCGTCTCGCGCGGGATATGACGGTCAGCATGGTGCTCCTCGGGACGCTCAAGAATTACGGTCTTTCGGGAGGCATCACCCTCTCGTTCCTCGATCCGCGCACGGCCGTCCCGTCGGCGGTTTCCGTCATTTTCATGATCCTCTACATCCTCTGGCTCGAGTACAGACAGAAAAGCGAAGCGAACGCCCCACCCGCCCCATCTCTCCTTCATCCGGACACGCGCAGTTTGCAAAACACGGAGCGGCACTCATTGTAAGACAACGCGGCCTGTGGTAACATTCAATTTACTCCCCGTGAGAGTATATCTCTGCATTCAATCCTCTCAATCCGGCAACGATCGAAATCACCAAGATCGCCAACATTCCGTATGTCGAAGCTTCCTCTTTCCCATCCGTTTCAGATAACGATAACTATTTCGCAACCATCAGCCTACATCTCCCGATGGATCTGCCTATCTCCTGCCAACACCAAAAAAAGAAAAACCCCTGAATCTTGACAATAATTCAGGGGCGCTACTTAATCGGTAGAAAGGCTTAATAATAATCTATTAATCAGTTACTCTCACGAACTGCGCCGGCGACGAGGAATTCGAGGAGCGCTTTCTGGGTGTGGAGCCTGTTCTCCGCCTGGTCGAAGACGACGCTCTGCGCACCGTCCATCACCTCGTCCGTTATCTCCTCGCCGCGATGCGCGGGAAGGCAGTGGAGCACGATCGCTTCTTCCCCCGCCACGGAGAGAAGCGCGGTATTCACTTGGTACTTTTTGAACTTCCGATTTCGCTGCGATGCCTCTTTTTCCTGCCCCATACTGACCCAGACGTCGGTGTAAACCGCGTCCGCTCCCTTCACCGCCTCTTTCGGATCCCTCACTATCTTTACGTCACGTCCCGTTAGAGCCTTCGCCCGGTCGAGAATGTCCGGCGGCGGCTCGTACCCTTTCGGGCAGGCCATGGTAAATTCGATCCCCATGATCGCGGAAGCCTCGATCAACGAATTCGCGACGTTGTTTCCATCCCCTACGTACGCGAGGCGGATCCCCCTCAGTCGTCCCTTCCTTTCGAGAATCGTCAGCAAATCGCCAAGGGCCTGGCACGGATGGTGGAGATCGCTCAGACCGTTGATCACGGGTATGGATGCATGGGTCGCAAATTCGCTGACCGTTTCATGGCTGAATGTCCTCATGACGATCGCGTCGAGGTAGCGTGAGAGGACCTTCGCCGTGTCGTGTATGGTCTCTCCCCTGCCGATCTGGATATCCTTCGGGGTCAGGTAAATGCTCTGGGCTCCGAGCTGGTAAATGCCGACCTCGAACGAAACTCGGGTACGGGTCGACGATTTCTCGAAAAGAAGGCCGATGCTCCGTCCGATGAGCGGACACGCCCGCGCGTCTTTCCCCGATTTCAGAGCCGCCGCTCTTTGCAAAAGATGGTCGATCTCATCGCGCGAAAGATCGGATACCGCCAAAAAATCCCTCTTCATGTCTCTATCCCTTTTCCATCGTATTCTGCTGCGGTCCGGTCAAACCGGGCTGTACACTGCTCATCTCCGACGGGACACACTATCCACCACATGCTATTGTCGCGATGCGACGCTCTATGCTGCGATACCGCAGGATACAATATGCTTACTGGGACTGCGCCGAAAGGATGGCATGCAGGGTTTCCGTAAGCTGATCGATCTCTTTCCGCTGAACGATCAACGGTGGAACGAACCTCAGCACGGTGCCAGCCGTGCAGTTGATGAGGAACCCCTTCTCGAAACAAGCCCGCACGATCGGATCTCCTCCGGTCGTCAGTTCCATCCCGAGGAGCAACCCCCTGCCTCGCACCTCTCTGACGAGGGAAGGGAATTCTTGCTTCAATTTTTCGAGACGTTCCTTGAAATAGAGTCCCATCCTATTGCATTGATCGAGGACGAACCCGTCTTCAAGAACCACTTCGATCGTCGCCACCCCTGCAGCACAGGCAAGAGGGTTTCCTCCGAACGTGGACGCGTGGCTGCCCGGCTGGAATGCAGCAACGACTTTGTCGCTTGCGAGCATTGCCCCGATCGGTACGCCGCCGCCAAGCCCTTTCGCGACCGCCATAATGTCAGGTACGACGCCCGAGTGCTCGTAGGCATACAGTTTCCCGGTACGGCCCATGCCTGTCTGCACCTCGTCAAGAATGAGGAGAATATTGCGCTCGTCGCAGAGAGACCTTACTTCTCGGAGGTAATTCTCGTGCGGTATCTTAACGCCGCCCTCTCCCTGAATCGGCTCGAGGAGGACGGCGCAGGTTCGCTCGGTAATCGCTTCTCGGAGCGATGCAATGTCGTCGTAAGGGACGTGCCGAAAGCCCGGCACGAGGGGGTCGAATCCCTTCCGAAACTTTTCCTGACCCGTCGCGCTCAGAGCGGCGAACGTGCGCCCGTGGAACGAATTCAGCGCCGCAATGATCTCGTGCCGTTCGGGATCGATCTGTTCCTTCGCGTACTTGCGGGCAAGCTTGATCGCCGCCTCGATCGCCTCAGCGCCGGAGTTGCAGAAAAAGACCTTATCGGCGAAAGAGTGCTCGACGAGGAGTTTCGCGAGCTTGATCTGCGGTTCGTTGTAATAATAGTTCGAAACGTGGAGGAGGCGTTGCGCCTGCTTCTGGATCGCGACCACCACGCGCGGATGACAATGCCCGAGGATGTTGACGGCCACTCCGCCGACGAAATCGAGGTATTCTTTCCCGTCGGAACTCCAGACCTTCATCCCGCGCCCCTTTCGGAGGACGACGGGGAACCTCGTATAGGTGTTCATAATACAACGGCTCGATTCCTCGAACATTTTTCTTAATTCCATACGGTTCATATTATAGGAATTGTCCTTAAAAATCAAACATCTGTCGGTCTTTACTTTGGCGTGTTCAATGTATTACAATTATTGACTTTCAAGGAGGTGATGTCTTGGTCAAAATCAGACTGACGCGGATTGGTGCGCACAAAAGACCTTTCTACCGGGTTGTCGTGGCTGATTCGAGGGCTCGGAGAGACGGACCGTTTATTGAGATAATCGGGACCTACGATCCTTTGAAGAACCCTTCAGAAGTCAAGCTCGATCAGGAAAAGGTAAAACTGTGGATGCAGCGGGGTGCTCAACCTACCCACATCGTGAAAAAGCTTTTGCAACGGGCTGGCATGTAAACAGTCCTCAACTCGAATGGAGGTGGACCATGATGAAAGAGTTAGTAGAGAAGATGGCGAAGGCCCTGGTAGACAGACCCGAGGAAGTGACTGTTGCAGAGGTCGACGGTGAGAAGACAACGGTGTTCGAATTGAGAGTGGCACCGAGTGATCTTGGAAAGGTTATTGGCAAGCAAGGGAAAACGGCGCGCGCGATGAGGACCATCCTGAGCGCTTCGGGAACGAAAATCGGCAAGCGCTGCGTGCTCGAAATACTCGAATAGTTTTCCGATTCTCCGGCTCGGCACGAAACCGCATCCCGCTCCGAGACCGACGATCGCAAAGGGGTAGAAGGAAAGGGCGCCTTCCTTGTACCCCTTCAGTGTTTTTTGGGGTCCCGGAGGCTGTCTCGAAATGACGATGAAATGCGATATCCTCACAATTTTCCCCGATATCTTTCACGCATACCTTCGGGAGGGGATGCTGAGGAGAGCGATTCGGAACGGTCTCCTCGAGGTCCGCGTCCACGATCTGCGTGATTTCACTGCGGACAAGCACAGGACCGTCGATGACTATCCGTACGGGGGCGGATCGGGAATGGTGATGAAGCCCGAACCTTTTTTCATCGGGGTCGAGACCATCGCCCCCGTCCGATCACGACGGAGAGTATTGATGATGAGCCCGGCGGGCAGAAAATTCGATCAGACGCTCGCGAAAGAACTCGCAGAGGAAGAGCGACACCTCGTGTTTCTCTGCGGTCGGTACGAAGCGATCGATGAACGCGTGAGGATAGCGTTGGCCGACGATGAAATCTCGATCGGCGACTACGTACTCACTGGCGGAGAATTGCCGGCGTTGGTTATAATAGATGCCGCCGCTCGTCTGGTACCCGGTGTGCTCGGTTCTGCGCACTCCGCGGAAGTGGAATCCTTCACGTGGGGCATACTCGATTATCCCCACTACACGAGGCCGCCCGACTATAGAGGACTGTCCGTACCGGAGGTTTTGCTGTCGGGACATCACAGGGACATTCTCAGATGGAGGCGGAAGGAGGCGCTTCGGCGCACACTGCGTCGGCGTCCGGATCTTATCGAGAGCGCTCCCCTCAGTGAAGAGGACGAGTGCCTCATCAGGGAATTAAAGGAGGAATCGCTATGAGTCTGATGCGGGCTGTCGAAGAAGGATACAAGAGAGAGATGACAAATTTCCAGGTCGGGGATACGGTGAGGGTTTCCGTCAAAGTCGTCGAGGGAGACAAAGAGCGAATACAGCCATTTGACGGTGTCGTAATCGCGCGACGAGGAGGAGGGGCGAGGGAGACGTTTACGGTTCGCAAAATATCCTTCGGCGTCGGCGTCGAGAGAATCTTCCCGCTGTATTCTCCGTCGATCGATAGGATTGACGTCCTCAAAAGGGGAAGCGTGAGGAGGGCAAAACTCTACTACCTCCGCAAGAAGAAAGGCAAGGCAGCCAAAATCAAAGAAAAAGAACGGACCCAGTCGACGAAGACTGCCGAGGCCCAGTCTGAGACACCGGCCGCTGCTGCCGCGAGCGAATAGCTCTCGTTTCGAAACGAGCCGCGAGGTATTCGCGCCCGCCCGCTTTTTTTCGATGTCTCGCCGTGTCCCTTCCGTCACCGGCGCGTGCGCGTGGAGTGCTCCTCGCCACCTATGGATATCTACGAGTACGATCGCGCGCTAAGGGCGCAAGGCTTTCATCGGATTGCCGGCGTCGATGAAGCAGGCAGGGGGCCGTTAGCCGGCCCCGTTGTTGCTGCGGCAGTTATCTTGAGGGACGGTGTCATTATACCCCGCCTGCGGGATTCGAAAAAAGTTCCCGAATCCGAGAGGGAATCTCTGTATTCCTCGATTCTGTCTTTATCGGCCGAGATCGGCGTCGGCATCGTGGGACCGGAAGAAATCGATCGGCTGAACATTCTCCGCGCGACGAGACGCTCAATGGAGATGGCCATAGCGAATCTTCCCTCCGCACCTGACCTCCTCGTCATCGATGCGCTTTCTCTCCCGTCGATACCTCTCCCGCAACGTTCACCAATCAAAGCGGAGAACGTCAGCGCGTCCGTCGCGGCCGCTTCGATCGTCGCCAAGTGCACGAGGGACAGGATCATGCTCACGTACCACCACCAGTATCCCGAGTACAATTTCGGGAAACACAAAGGGTACGCGACGAAGGAGCACCTCGAGGTCTTGCAGCGCCTCGGTCCCAGCCCGATTCACCGGAAAAGTTTCTTCGGCGTTCTATCACCCGGGCTTCCGTTCGGGTCAACGTGACGCTGAAACCCCTCTTGCCCCGGCGTTCAGTGCAGTACCCTCAGAGTCCCGTCCGTCAGCAAATAGACGCGGTCAACCGCCCGCGAAAGGAGCTCTCGATCGTGCGAAATGATCACGTAGGTCGGCGCGTAGGCGAGGAGGTAGTCCAGAAAGCGTCTCGACGTCGCCTCGTCGAGACCGCTCGTCGGCTCGTCGAGCAAGTAGCACTCGGGCTGCATCGCCATGACCGTCGCCAACGCGACGAGCCTCTTTTCGCCCCCGGAAAGACGGTGCGTGATCCGTTTCTCGTACCCGCCGAGACCCAACTTGCCGCACGTCTCCCTCACGATCTCCCTCGCTTCGTCGTGGGATTTGCCGAGGTTGAGCGGGCCGAATGCGATGTCTTCCTCGACGGTCGGACAGAAGAGCTGATCGTCCGATTCCTGGAAGAGCAGGCCGACGCGCCTCCGCACCTCGATAAAATCATCCTCGGTCTTCCTCGCCTTGCCAAATACCTCGATGCTCCCCGAGGAAGGCTTCAATAGTCCCATGATCAGGTGGAAAAGCGTCGTTTTGCCGGCGCCGTTGGGACCGGTCAACCCGATCCGTTCCCGTCCGTAGAGGGAAAAATCGAGACCGCGGAACACTTCGCACCCGTTCTGATACGCGAAGGTCAGACCGCGAATGTCGATGAGTCGGTTATCGTCCATGGCTCATGAGAATGAAGAGACAGACGGTCAGGAGTACCATGCCGAAACCGAAGACGTAGTCTCTGCCGTGCATATGGAAATGCGTGATGACAGGGAATCGCCCTGTAAACCCTCTGCAGAGCATCGCGTGGTATATGCGCTGAGAGTGGTCGTAGCTCCGAACAATGAGCATCCCGATGAGGTACGCGTACGTCCGGTACGTGTGCAGATTCGTTCTCGGCCGGAAGGCCCGAACCGATAGGGCCCGTTTCAATTTTACGTACTCCTCGTGGAGCACGCTGATGTACCGGTAGAAGAAGAAAAAGAGATAGACGAGCTTCTTCGGCATTCGCAAGTGGACCAGCGCGTGGGCGAGGGAGAACACATCCGACGTCCCGAGCATCGCAATGGTAGCGAGCACGATACCGTTCGTCTTTAGCGTAATCGACCCACAGAGAGAGATCCCCTCTCGCGTCGCGACGAGCGGCCCTACCTGAAAGACCTCGCGACCCGGGTAGCTGAAGGGCAGTACGACCCACAGGAGGAGGACGAACACATTGACCGCGGCGAGCCGGCTCGCGAGTTTCCGCACGTCGATCCGCGCCAGAACCGTCATCGAGGCCGATAGAGCAAGGGCGAGCACAGGCACGCGGATCCCGTCCGAAAAAGCGATCAGGAGGACGTACGGCAGGAAAGTGACGAACTTCACCCTCGGATCGAGGCGGTGGAACAACGACGTTCCCTCGGAGAATTCTTCAAGATGCATACGCGGCTTTCACGGTCTCGTCGTACGGTCCTTCTGACGGTGCGTCCCCTTGAAGTACGCGATGACACCAAATATGCCCACGATATACCCCAGTCCTCCCAGCACTTCCGTAACGCGCGGTTTCCCGCTTCTTTCCTGAAGATCGACGAGTATTGTAAGAACGGGCTGCAGTTTGCTGTCCACGACTCTTCCGATAATCGCCTCCAGCTCTTCCGATCGTTCGCAGGATGACGCCGCGGACCGAACCCCGGGAGTCTCCCTTTGTTTTTCGGGAGCACCGACAGGCTTCTTCTCCCCCTGCTCCACAAAGTGATGGAGCGACGACAGAGCAGCCTTCACCTCTTCCTCGGAAAGAACGTATTCATTCCGATGTCCTGCACCGGCGATGAGGACGATCTTGAGCGGCGATGGTCGTGGGATTTGAAAAGAAAAACGCCCGTCATCGTCGGTCTTCCCGCTTAGCAGCTTTTCACCCGTCCTTTGATCGAACACCTCAATGGCCGAATTCTTCGCTTTCGAACCATCGACGAAGTACCCCTCCGCGAAGACTTTCCCCTCCTGAGCATACGCGAAGATATTCACTTTATGTGCCTCGACCTCCCGCACAAAAAGACCGCACAGGAGCGACAGTGCGGCAGCCGCAGCCATCGCCGCAACCGATCGTCTCACGCGTCGCTCGTTCCATAACCCCGGGCTGACGAAAGAGAACAACGATCCGTTCTTCATCTCACAACCTCCAATATTTCCGGTTTCACTCTCTTGAGAAAAAGGATACAGAAACCGGTGATCATGCCCTCGATCACCATGATCGGCGCGTGTGCGAGGAGGATCACTTTCGCAACATTCAAAAACCCCTCCCCAGTGAAGACGAGGGCCACCCCGATCAGAATGGCGCCGCCCGCGATTCCCGTAACACCGCTGAAAAAAGCTGCGACCACGACCACCCCAAAATGCGTGCTCTTGAGCAGCGGCGAGAAGACCAGATACGCGACGAGCGCGGGGAAAGCCATCAGGAACGTATTGACCCCGAGAACCGTGAATCCACCGAACTGGAAGAGGAGCGCCTGTAACGCAAGCGCAACCACTATCGACGGGAACGCCATCCAGCCGAGGAGGAGACCGAGGAGTCCGTTCAGGACAAGATGAGCGGCGGACGGGCCGACGGGCACGTGGATGAGGGAAGCGACGAAAAACGCGGACGAGAGGACAGCGACCTCCGGGATGCGCTCATACCTCATCTTCTTTAATCCAATCGCCACCCCCGCCGCGGAAAAGACAGCACCCGCGACGAGCACGGGTGCTGACAGGACTCCTTCCGATATGTGCATGCTACTTCATATCCCGCGTCTTGACCCAAAGGACGGCGCCGATTTCGACCGGGTACTCTTTCCCCTCGCGCGACAGCGTAAAGTCGGCGGTGCTTAATGCGGCGAAGCCCCACCAGCCGGCTTTCGGCATCGCGTAGGTGAAAACGCCGTTTTGATCGGCTCTCACGACATGCGTGATATACGGTTCGGCCGGTGGTTTGATCTTGCCGCCCTCGTTATAATATTCCACCTCGACGTTCGCGAATGGAACCGGTTTCCCGTCCACCTTGACGACGCCCTGGAATACGTTCCCGGACCACAAGCCGTACGGACGGGTGAGCGGCACGATCTCCGTCTTAAGGCCGATCTCCTCATCCCACCCCTCCTCGAGACCGAGCGCGTTGACGATAACCTTCGTATAGTGGACGATGAACGTTTCCTCCGCGGGCTCCCAGTATGGCGAAGGTTCGACGTAGAATATATAGTTGCCTGGCCGCCTCACCTGATATGCAGCTCCCCAGGTGGTCATTTTCTTCACTTCCTTTTTCTGAAGGGTCTTCAAGAGATCTTCTTTTTGCCCTCCGAGCACCACTCCGAATGCTTTCGGCATTTCCATATTCATGTACTGCCCTTCGAAGGGGTGAATGAATTTGATGTCCAGCGAGATCGTTTTACTGTCGCCTTTTTCTACGATGTCGTCCGACGGAATGATTACCCCGAAGTGAGCCCTTGAGAGAGAGAAACACCCCATCACGAGAATCACGGTTACCACGGTTGTGAGCAGACTCTTTTTCATCGTTATACCGCCTCCTTCTTTAACGAACTGATGTCAGAACCACTCCCTGTCCAGAACAAGAGAATCGCTATGGCCGACTACTCGTCAACACCATGAATCGACAGGATCATTTCATTGCACGCCTCTTTTCGATGACAAGCGGACGTCCGTTGACGCTCATACGCCTCGCCTTGAAAGCGGGCGCGAATGAACGATACACGGTGTCGTCCTCTCATTTTTTCGGCGTCCAGTGACATGTTGAAATCGTGCGGACAGCAATGGTTAGAAATATGCATTCATTCTGATCCCGTAGATAAATCCATCCCGGTCATCGTTCTCCTTCATTTTATCCTTCACGTACTGGATGTCAATCGTCACATCGCTGAAGTCCGATATCTGCACTTTGCCGTACGCTTCGAAGACGTCGGTACCATCTATCATCGCCTTATCTGCTCCGTGAAGATAGGCGTACGCGAGGCCGATCTCGTCCTTGTCTCTTCCCCAGAGGCTCCCGTTTAGGTTGATACCGCCGGAATAGACATCGTCATGGTCGATCACGGCCTTGTCATCCTGCCAGCTCAGACGGAGGAATGCCCCAACGATATCACTGAGCTTCTGATCGAAAGAAAGACCGAAACCGGTGAGATTTTCCTTTTTGCCTCCTTCGGTACTCTCGAACCGATCGTTCGTCGTAAATCCGTAGAGACGGTAGTTCCCCTCCCCCATGGACGATTCGAGGCGGTATCCGACCTGTGCCGCGAAGTAGTTGTAACTCCTGAGGTCCCCGTCCTCGATCTCGGTCTTCGTATTCATCGCGAGGGCCCTTATCGATACGCCGGAGACGCTCACTTCGATGACGCCCCCGATGTCATACGATGGCAGATTCACGTTCCTGTGATTCACGAAGACCTCGTTCATGAACTGCGCGGTCTCGTCGTTCGCAAACGCGTTGTCGTCGATGTAAGCAGTCGCGTCGATTATACCACCGGTAATCCCCACCTTCGCGTTTTCTGATACGTTAAATGTGCGCTTGTACCAGGCTTCGAGGAGGTAGTCCCTGTCCCTCCCGTTGATGTTTTTCAGATCGTCTTCGAGGTCATCGGCATACAACGTGAGCGATAACGGGTTCACGATGTTGAGCCCCTTGCCGGCTGCGGAGCTCAGGGTAACCTGAAACTCGTCGTTTTCCGTCGGATGAAAGTTCACGCCGAGATCGAGAACAACAGCGCCTCTGCCGGAATCGTCCGTTTCGGCCACATCGAAGTCCCCGTACTGATACACGCCGGTGAGCGTCCCTTCCACGGAAAGCTTTTCGTTCATGTCGTACGTGCTGCCTATTCCGGGAATCGCAAAGATGAGAAAAAGAGCTGCGCAGAGCTTCAAAGTCAGCCTTTTCACGTTTCTTGTCATGCATTACCCCCTTTGAATGGTATGTCTGCGTCTGTAAAGCCATCGAATAGATCACGGGCACGCCCTCTCTGCTCCATGTGCTTTTGCCTGTCTCATCCCCCTTCCCCGCGGCAAAAATAAAAAAGCCGCGAAAGCGATCCCGACCTTCTGGTCTTCTCCTCAGCCTTCGTGGCCTTCTTTAGCTAAAGTAGCAGAGCCCTCGCCGCAAAGTCAAGGATTCCCCCGCAAGAAAGCCCAGGAGCATAAAGCTAATTTCCTCGCTTTCATGCTATCTTAAATCGACCGATGAAAACCCGGTTAGATTGTATTCCATGCTTTCTGAGACAAGCCCTCGACACCGCGCGGCTCGCAGGAGCAAGTTTCGAGAAGCAAAAAAGGATAGTGTTCGAGGTGGCCGAACATCTCGGATACGTTTCTCTTAGGGCCTCCCCGCCCGAGATAGCGCAAGAGATCTACACCATCGTGAATACCAGAACAGGCCGAAAAGACCCCTACCGGAAAATAAAAGAACAGAGCACGGCGCTCGCCCTCCGTGTCTATCCCCTTCTCCAGAGGAACATAGCCTCGTGCGAGAATCGCTTGTCCAGAGCTGTCGAGCTGGCGGTTGCAGGGAACATCATCGATTATGGCGTGAGGAACTCCCTCGATATCTCGGGAGAATTGAAGAAAATCCTCAAGACGAAAGGGAGCCTTTTCGGCGGGTCGAAGAGCGAGCTTCTTCATTACCGTGCATTTCAGTCTAAGGCAAGAGAATCGCGGAATATTCTCTATCTCGCTGACAACGCAGGAGAAACCGTCTTCGACCGGCTCCTCATCGAGGAATTGAAAAGGCTCGATCCCGGGAAAGAGATCATTTACGCGGTGAGGGAGTCGCCGATCATCAATGATGCGCTTGCAGAGGACGCATATTCGGCCGGCATCCAGAACGTTGCAACCGTCATCTCGTCCGGGTCGAATGCTCCCGGGACGATACTCTCTGCGTGCACGGAGGAATTTCGCAAACTCTTCGCGGATGCGGACATGGTCATCAGCAAAGGTCAGGGCAATTTCGAGACCCTATCCGAAGAGAAAAAGCCGATCTTTTTCCTTCTCAAGGCGAAGTGCGCCGTCGTCGCGGGGCACATCGGCTGTAACGTCGGCGACGTCCTGCTCCTGTCAAGTGAGTCACTCACGAAGCGCAAAGGACGCATACAATGATCGTCGTCACCGGAGCGACGCCGTTCGAGACCGCGTGGCTGATAAAACAACTGAAGCGCACCCGCTCATTTGGCATTGGGAAGGCCATGGCAGTGCAGGGTACCCTTGCCGGCAGGAAGACCGTTATTTTCTCTCTTGGAGTAGGCAAGACGAATGCCGCCCACCGCACGACACTCCTCCTCGAGAAGTTCACGCCGGAACTCTTTCTTCTTATCGGCTGCGGAGGGGCGTATCCTGCTTCGGGACTGACGCCGGGCGACCTCGCGATCGCCAGCGAAGAGATCTTCGGCGACGAAGGCGTCGTGACTCCGACCGGCTGGAAGTCGATGAGGTACATGAACTTTCCCCTCCTCACGAAGGGGAGACGAAAATTTTTTAACAGGTTTCCGCTCGATCGTCGAGTCGTGAGAGAGGCCACTGCTATTTTGCAGGCCTTCGATCCGACCATCGGATCATTCGTCACCGTCTCCGAAGTGACTGGAACGCGAAAAAAAGCAGAGGAGATGGAAATACGTTTCAGGGCGATCTGCGAGAACATGGAAGGCGCGGCCGTCGCCCAGATCTGCACCCTCTACGGGGCGCCGTTTCTCGAAATCCGCGGTATCAGCAACATCGTGAAGGACCGGGACAAGAGAGAATGGAATATCTCGGCAGCCGTCCGTATCTCTCAGGAAGCAGCGAAGGAAATCATCCTCTCTTGGGGACACGCCCGATGAGGACCCTCACGCTCGGGTATTCGCCCTGTCCGAACGACACCTTCATCTTCTATGCCCTCGTCCACGGAAAAATACCTTTGGACAGACTTTCGTTCGAAGAGCGTCTCGATGACGTCGAGACGCTGAACAGGTTGGCGTTGCGGGCCGAACTGGATATCACGAAAATATCGTTCCACGCCTTCGCGCACCTCAGGGACAACTACGCGCTCCTCCGTTCGGGTAGTGCGATAGGCAAGGGGTGTGGCCCTCTCGTCGTCGCGAAGGAGGAGGTCGCCCTCACCGATCTTCACCTGAAGAAGATCGCGATTCCCGGCGAACTCACGACCGCATTCTTGCTCCTCCGCCTCTTCGATCCCCGAATTCGGCACGTCGTATCCATGCCGTTCCATCAGATTATGCGCTCCGTGTGCGATGGCAGCGCTGATGCAGGGCTCATCATCCACGAGAGTCGCTTCACGTATCAGGATTTTGGTATCCGGAAAATAATTGACCTGGGGGACTGGTGGGAACGATCGACAGGCTACCCGATTCCACTCGGAGGGATCATCATCAAGCGGACTCTCGGCATGGAACTCTCGTCGCTGGTCGAGGAAAAAATCCGCGAGAGCATACGGTATGCCCGGAGACATCCTGAAGAACCGCGGGAATATATCCGGACTCACGCCCAAGAGCTCGATGACGCTGTGATCTGCCAGCACATCGCTCTCTACGTCAATGACTATTCTCTCGATATCGGAACGGACGGCGAACAGGCGATCCGTCTCCTCTTCTCGGAAGCCGAACGCAAAGGGCTGATCCCGCATTCCCGACAGGACATCTTCTGACGTTTCGCGAGCGCCGAAAAACGCCGGCATCGTTTGCTTCCGAACACCGGAGATGGACTCGCAGATCATTGGTCGCATCGCAGAGCCGGCGATAGGTGAGATCATTATACGCCACGCCGAAAGGTAGCTTCAGCGGACAATGACACTGAAAAGCGAAAGTTTCGACCCCTTCGATTCCTCGAATCCTTGCCCCCTCTTAAATCGTCATCGCGAGGGCGAGTCCCGCCTCTGGGGATGAGCCCGTGGCGATCTCGGTGTCATCGATAACGGTGACAAAGGGCCGTCGACGAGATTGCCGTGTCGGCCGCCTGCGGCGTCCTCCTTGACTACCCCAGTCGGATCCGCCGAAGCGGACAATGACGTGGCATAGCAAACGCTTCGCGATAAAAAGAACACGAGCACGATGGCCGCGGGGCTTCGCCCCCGGGATGATTCGCGGAATCGTCACTTCTTTTCCGTCACGATACTGAAATTGGTGATCCCGGAGAGCTTGACCTCATCGATAACACTCACGAGGAGCCCCACATCAGCCTCACGGTCTGCCTTGATGCGAACCGTCGCGCTTTCAATCGTCGGCATCGACTCCATAATAGCTCTCCGCAGATGTCCGACATCGACTCTCTTGTCCATGAAGTAGATCTCGCCGTTGCTCGTGATGGAGATCGTCCTGACCTGCTCGTGTTCGGGTAGTGCAGTTTCCGACTTTGGGAGCATGATTTTTATTGCCGGTTCTTTGATCAGGTGCGAGGTGAGCATGAAAAAAAGGAGGAGCAAGAACACAACGTCCACGAGCGGCGCAACATCGAGGTGCACGTGATTATGTCTTCTTCGCTTAAAGTCCATTTCTCTTTTTCATGTAGAGACTCAATGCAATTTCCTTCAGGATGAATGCGATGTCGTCCGCCTGTTTTTCCAGGTAGTGATGGCCGATGTGGATCGGGATAGCGACAAGGAGACCCGCCGCCGTGGTGATGAGCGCTTCCCAGATGCCCCCGGCGAGCATCGAAGGGTTCACGCTCGAAATTTCGGAAATCACCCGAAACGCTTTGATCATGCCGGTTACCGTCCCCGTGAGACCGAGCAGGGGAGCAATCGTCGCGATCAGGCTGAGCCAACTCAAGCCTTTCTCGATCTCTCTCACCTGCCGCGTGCCGATGACCGAGAGTTCCTTTTCATCGCATCCCTTCTCGATGCCCTCCACGATAGGCGCGAGGAGCGGGAATCGCGTTGCGACGTCCCTATCGAACGGTTTCCCGATGGCGTTCAGAATTTTTTTGTACTCGATGAATTTGCTGAGCAGGATCGCCAGCCCCACGATCGAACAGAGCAGAATCGGGTACATGAGCAACCCGCCTTTCATGAAAACATCGATCACGAATCCCTCCTCAACACGAACCGTACTGGCAACAACGCCCGTGAGGCAACCGCCTTGCCATCCTTCTTCGCGGGGAGAAACGTCGATTTCTTCACGGCGTCGATCGCCGCTTCGACAAACCCGTAGCCCGCTCTTTCGATGACCTCGATGTTGACCAGGTCGCCCCTCTCGTCAATCGTAAGCCGGAGGAGCACCCTCCCCTCCTTGCCCAGTTTCCTCGCAAAAGGCGGGTACACCGGCATCTCCCGGTGGAGGAACGAAGGTGCAAAAGCAGCGCCGAATTCCGTATCGATCGTCCCCGGAGAGCACCCCGCTTTCTCCGGAATAACGGCTGCAACGGATTCTCTTCCCGCATCAAACTCGACGCGCCCGTGCGACAAGTGTTTCTCCGGTTCTTCCATCTCGCCTTCCTTTTCCGTGGCAACAGGCTCTTCTCGTGGAGCGCTTCGTTCTATAGGTGACACTTTTCTCTGGATGACCGTCCTTTCCTCTGATGAAATTGTTTTTACCGGTTTAGGCAAAAGGTGAGCATCTTCGATCGTCAAAAAAAGCTCGCGCTCCGCTGCTCTCTGCGTGGCCACCATAGAGACGGGGATCGCGAATATCACGATATGAAAGAGTATCGAAAAGAGCACGCTCTGGTATTTGTTCATATCGGCACCACCAGGGCCCTGTCCCTGAAGGGCAGCGTTTCGACCGCGACATCGTACAGGTCTTGCAGTGTCGCCGAATCCCACGGGCGCTCGCCTCGTCCGAGGGTTCTGATCTTCCCGTCCTTGAGCAGGACAAAGGCATCGCCGTGGAGGAACGCGATGTTCGGCTCGTGGAGCACCGCGAGGACCGTCAACCCCGAAGAGACGAGTTGCCTGATCAGCGAAAGAAGGCGCACTTGATTCGAAAGATCGAGATGGCTCAGTGGTTCATCGAGGAGAACAACGTTCGGCTCCTGCGCAAGGACCCGAGCGATCATCACGAGCTGCCGCTCTCCACCGGAAAGTTCCGTGTAGGGACGGTGCAGGAGATGGGATATCCCGACACGTTCGATGGCCTCTCGTGCCTTCTCCCGATCTCTTCTGCCCGGAACTGCAAACACGAAGGACGCCCGACCCGTGAGGACAACATCCTCGACCGTAAAGGGAAACACCGGAGCGTGGAACTGCGGGAGGTATCCGACCAGCCTCGCTTTTTCCGAAACCGAGAGGCGTTTCAGGTCGTACCCGTCCACAAAAATGTGCCCCTGTCGATACGGCAGAATGCCGGCAATCAGCTTCAGGAGAGTCGATTTTCCGCTTCCGTTTTTCCCGAGAATGATCGAGAATTCACCACCCGGAACATCGAATGTCACGCCTTGGAGCACTTCGGCACCGCCGTAATCGAAGGAGAGTTCTCTGACGGTAACGCCCACGACTCAATTCTCCCGATAGAGCATTCGGCTCTTCTTCAATAAAACGATAAAAAAGGGCCCCCCAATCAGCGTCGTGAAGAGACCGATCGGGATTTCGAAGGTTGCGACGGTCCTCGCAATAGTATCGATGACGAGGAGGAAAGAGCCGCCCGCAACGAATGCAGCAGGTTGGATCTTCCGATTGTCCGGACCTGTCACCATGCGTATCATATGCGGCACCGCAAGCCCCACCATCGCGATTATTCCGGCGACCGCGACGGACGCGGTCGCGATCAGCGTCGCCGGGACGAGGATCATGACCTTTTCCTTCTCGGGGTTGAGACCCACTGCTTTCGCCTCTTCATCCCCGAGCGAGATCACATTCATTCGCCACCGCATGAACAGCAACCACGCGGCACCGAAGAGAATCGGAATGACCGACGACGTGACTTTTTCCCAGCTCGCAGTATGGAGGTTGCCCATCGTCCAATGCACGATTGTCTGCAGCCTGAAGGGGTCCGTCACGAACTGTACGAACGTGAGTCCGGCGGTAAAGATCCCCGAAACGATGATCCCGGCAAGGATGAGAGAGACCGTCGAAACGCTCCTTTTTCCCCTCGCGATGAAGTAGCTCATCCCGACCGCGATCAAACCAAACACGAAAGACGTCAACTGGAGGGGGAGGGCGTGCACTGCGAGGGCAAGGGCCGCTCCGAACGCGGCGCCCGCAGAGAGCCCGAGGATATCGGGAGAAACGAGCGGATTCTTGAACAACGCCTGGAGAGCACTACCGGACATCGTCAATGCCGAACCGACGAGAAATGTCAGGAGCACCCGAGGCAGCCTCACATTGAGAATGATCGCATCGACCATGAGCGTAGCATCGGACTGCTCACCGGAGATCACCCCGACTTTCTGCTGAATCCACAGCACAATGTCGGCGGAGCGCACCACATCGGATGGCCCGACGAACAAAGAGAGTACGATCAAAAAAACCGGTATCGAATAAAAGAGAATCGTTCCCACTGCTCTGCATTTATCTTACAGGTTCTTTCGCGCAAATTCCCTGTGCCCCACGGCAGAGGCATCGGTGAAATCTTGCCCTCCTGACTCAAAAATCCGCACATGAGAGGCGGTCGCATCCGGTGGCACACTTTCAGGAGTCAGGAGTCTATCGTTAAGAGTTCGCAGTTTCGTAGTCAGTACGCCCGTGTAATCAGATCTTTCCCGTACAAGTGCTTCAGCATCTTCTTCTTTTCCAGGTCGAGGTCGATATCATGGAAGAGAACAGGATGACACCACTTCGCGACCATCTTGACCGCGAACAGGAGCTTGAGAGTCCACAGGTCGCACAAAAATACCTCCGGAAATTCATGAACCCGCCCATCTTTGACAGCCCTGACCGTTCTCCACTGATGATCACCGATGATGTCCGACGGATCTTTTCTCTCGTTAAACCACATCACGATCACCTCAGGATTCCACACGAGAACATTCTCGAGCTTCACCACGACATGCTCCCTGTCGATGGAGGCGCACACGTTCCTCCCGCCGGCAAGTTCTATGAGATCATTGACGGTGCTATTGTTGCACGACGTCTCGAGATTGCTCTGCGCCCACATGTAATAGACCGTCGGACGATGAGATGCAGGGATCGTTGCGATCCTCTTCCGAAATCTCTCGATCTCGCCTTTCGTGAACGATACCAGTTCCTCAGCCCTCGCCCGAGCGCCGGTCAATTTCCCCAAATCCAGAATCTCCCGATAGACATCTTCTTTGCTTCTGATAAAAACACCGTAGACCGGGATCCCCCGGTCTTCGAGGGATTTGATCGATTCACGCTGGTCAGCCCAGATAATGACGAGATCCGGTTTGAGGGCGACGACGCTCTCGATATTGACGAAGTCCCAGTTGCCGGGGGCCGGTATTTTCTTGTCCCTTATCCTTTGATCGAGCTCTGCGTAATAGCGATAGACACTTCCCTGATAAACATTCGTGGAAATGCCGACAACCCGTTCCCCGGCACCGAGCATATAGAGTCCGCTCAGCGCGCTTTCGATGAGGCAGACAATCCGTTCTGCCGGGTTCTTCACTGTCAGCGCTTTCCCGCGAAAATCGGTCACCGTCACCGAGCGCTCTTTCCCGTCGAGTGCGGACGCTGAGGATTCAAAGAAAGAGACGAAGGAGGCTGTCATTGTCATGAAAACAACTATCGAGACGACCTCGTGATGCAGAAAAGACCCCTTGTCGTTTCTTCGACAGGGGAAGGCAGAAAACCTCTTCGCGAAAGAGAAGAGGCGGAAAAGATTTCTTAGTACTCGAATGACGGTACACTCCTGGAAAAGAGAGCCACCACAGGTGCCTGCGGTGGCTCTCCCCGATTGTCTAAAAAACGATCTCTATGCCCGCATGCGCATTGAACCCCGGATCCTGGAACTGCCAGGGCATTTTATACTTTTTGTCCGTAAGATTGTTCAGGTCAATATGTAGGTTTGCCTGATAGTCTTTCTTCTTGAGAAGCACAGCGCTCGCACTCACGTTGACGATCTCATAGGGTCCGAACTTGGTCCTTCCACTCTTCGATGTGCTGTCGTAGTACTTACCGACAGCATGAAGGTAAGGAGATATGGCGATATCGTAGGGTAAGCTTGCCGTAATACCGATATTCGCGACATAATCCGGAACAAAGGTCACATCGCTCCCGTCCTGGTCAGGGTCAACCTCATTCTCGACTTCCGAATTCGTATAGGTGTAATTGGCAAACCATGAGATATGCTGGTTCAGATAGTGTTTGATCTCGATCTCTGCACCAATGGATTTCGCCTTCCCCGCATTGATGTCCTGACTCTGCGAGGGGTCTTCGCTCACCCGGTTTGTAACGATAGCGTCGTCGACCTCATTATAGAATCCGCGAACCCCGAGGTACAGGGCATCCATGGGGGTAAATTCCACACCAAGGTCATACCCGATGCCGCTTTCCGGGTCCAGATCAGGATTCGGCAACTGACCATTCTTACCCGGTTCACCAAGGTCTTCCAGGCTTAAGGTGCCGCCCACGGATTTTGCTGACGGGACCAGATAGCTTTTACCTGCATTCGCGTAAACTGCAAGATTCGGCATCGCATTATAACGAACGCCCGCGCTCCAGAGTATCTTATCCCATGATTTGTCGTTTTCGGAAGGCTCTACACCACTGATAAGATCATATTCATGCTTGGTATAATTGTAACGCGCACCTGCACGGAAAACCCATCTGTCATACACGAATTTTTCCTGGACATATACACCAAGATTCATGGCATCGACCTTATTTCCTGCCGATTCCTCGCCATCCACTTCGGACGTAGTCTTGTAGTCGACGTGCTGATAATCAGACCCGAATGTGAGAACGCTGTTTCCCATATGTTTAAAGTTCACCGCGAGGTCCGCAGGGAAAATGTTCTGCTTCACAGCGCCCTTTTCACGCAGACTCAGGTCGGGGAAGTTGTCCTCCTCCCAGCTCCTTTCATAGTACCGGTATCCAGCCTTGAACTGCAGATTCCATGCGTCATTGATCTGGTTCTTGTAGGTTGCATTGATCGTGTCATAGAGATGATCGAACCCTCTGTTCGGTCTTCCCGCATCCCCGGTATGCTGGGTGTGGTGCGCGAAGAGTGAGACTGAGTGTTTATCCGGTTCGATAAAGTAGGCTGCCTTGAAGTAGAGTTTCGTTTTCTTGTATTCAGGGTCGTCGATCATATTCAGCCAGGAAGGGTCTGTCCCGTAATCCGTATAGTCCGACTGTTCATAGCTGGACCCGATAAAGTAGTTGAAGTTGCCCTTGCTGCCCTGATGATAGAGCTTTGTGTTAAAGGTATTCCACGAACCGTAACCGAGCCTTATTCTCGTCTGAGGTATGTCTATTTTATCCTTAAGGATGAGGTTGGTAATCCCGGCGAGAGGTGCCTCATTGCCCGCAAAATCCATGTTCAGGTAATTCGGATACATGACGGATGCGGGTCCCCGGTGAACTTCTGCCCTCTCAAGGATCCACGGGTCCAAACTCATGGTATCGACAAACGAGTCTATCGGAAGGCCGTCCAAAAGATAGACATTGTACTTCGGCCCAAGCCCTCCGTAAGACCCCCAGTTCGCATCGTTCCGCGAGAGCACACTGATGAAGGTGCCCGGCTGATACCGAAAGATCTCGGATATGTTTCTATTGTTATAGCTCGTCCTCTCGATCTCCTCCCGGGTGAACACGTCGATCTTTTGTGTGACATTCTCCTCGGACTGAGGAATCTTGCTCTCGGTTACGACGACCTCTTCCATCGTGTAGGCCTTCTTGTCGTCCGATTTCTTCCCCGTCTCGGCCGCGTAGGAAGTCGCGGAGATACAAAGCATGAGCAGGAAAAGACACCATACCTTTGCACGCATATACCCCTCCTTAATCTGCTTTCATTGATTTTCTGAGTTCGTTGCCAATTACTCATTGTTCATTGACCGATGGTTCGTGTCGTCCCATCACCTCTCCTTCTCTTGAAATTCCCTGTTCCGGCATCTCCCGGATATACAGCGCACGCAAAAAAGGGGGTGCGGGTCTGGCATCCCGCACCCTCGATCCTCCGGAGGGTTAACCGAGGTTCCAGAGGAAAAGCGATATCGCGATTTATCCATGATCGCCAGCACTATACCTCCTTCGCTCCATAAAAACAAAAACCACGACTGCCATTACCTTTCTGGTAGTAATAGCCTTCGTGGCTTGATACTTCAGATTACTGCTTCAGCTCTCCACGCGCCAGACTTCGTGCCCAGCGCATCTCTACAATATCGAAAGCGGGGAAAAGAAGTCAAGGTACTGATAGGTGAGTGTCATCCAGATCCCTTCCCCAGCGAAAGGAGGTATGCCCTACACGTATGCCGTCGATTCTTTGTCTATATGAGATAGTCATCCATGATGGTTATCTTACTGTGGATACGCTTGATATTGCATATTCTTGCAGTATCCGATAATTTACTGGAGCGGGGTAGTGGGAATCGAACCCACCATAGGTCCGTGGGTGCGGATTACTATTCACTGGTTTTGCAGACCAGGCAGGGCGCCAGCCCCGTTACCCCTCATAGACACATTCATTCAATTAGTTGATTCTCATCTCCGTGGGAATTTCCATGGTTTCAGTAAGAATCTCGTCAAAATACACATTCTTCACATTGAGTCCGTAAATTTGATTATGTCTCTAATGCCGGTATTGCAGTTATGGCATGAAGTAATCACAATCTTTGCCCCAGTTTCTTTAATCTGTTCCGCCTTCACTCTGTTCCCGCGCGCCTTGTGAGCAGTCCAGTTGGATAATGAAGCCAACCCTCCGCCCGCATTGCAACAGTAATTGTGCACCCGATTGGGATACATCTCGATGACTCTTTCGCACGTTGCATAGGCCATCTCTCGAAACTTTTCCGTCGCTCCCGCTCTTCTCACGAGGTTACACGGATCATGGATGGTAACGGGTTCTTTTATCTTTTTTACGATCTTTATCCGCCCCTCCATGAGAAGCTCATGGAAAAACTCAATGGATTGGTATATTTTGAATGGCAGATTCTTGTATCCGAGTATGGGCAGTGTAGCATACGTTGTGGAAAAACGTGAATGACCGCATTCGGTCATGACGAATTTTTTGATCCGCAGGCGAGCGGCATTGTCAAAAAGTCCGCGGACAATTCTGATCTGGGTCGTAAAGTCGCGCAAGAACATGGCCATGTTGCTGCAATCCCAGACATCCCCGCCCGGCACTGTCCAGTCCACCCCTGCCCAATTCATGATCTTGGCATGCCGCTCGATATGGTAAATACTGGTCTTCGGCTCGGCTCCAAGGGGCAGCCACATCACCTCCGCCCCCTCTTTATCAATCGGTATCCGTAAGTTCTCAAACTCCGCCCCAACCTCCTCCTCCTGCCACTG
>CAKZPA010000037.1 GCA_937138415.1 uncultured Nitrospiraceae bacterium
CGGGTTCACCTCATAGAGGAGACGGTTTGCGCTATCGTAGGCCCTAATATTGACGAACATGCGTCTCCCTTCCGGGAAACCGGAGATGAGCTTATGGCCGGTCTGATTCTGTATCCTGAAAGAGAGACCGCCGGACGCTGCGTCGTACGTTGCGTTTTGAATGGAGGCAGCCATCCTGAGCTGCTGTTTTGCTCGGTCTGCTCCACCGAGAAGCGCAGACGGATCGAGGGGTTCACCCTGCGTGAGGTCGAGCGTGAGGACCAAAGGACCCTGCCGAAGGAGCTGTGCATTCGTAGCGTTATAGTTCGGCGATCCCGATACCGTACTCGCCAGGATGGAGGCAATCCAGGCATTGCCGCCGGTCAGGTCGTGAATGGGTTGTCCGCTCTTCGGGTGCTCAATGCTGCCGCTCGGTCTGTTCACGCCGTCGTTCTGGCTGCACGCCTTCCCTACTCCATCTTTCATGTGGCAGTCCTGGCACTTCGAGATATAGTTCCCGGGGGTGGACGTTTTGAATACGCTCGGCGCGAACGGACCGACGCCGGGGGCCCCCCCTTGCTGTCCGTACGCAGAGAGCATGAACTCCGAGAACGTCCGCTCGACGTGGTAGAACGAATACGCGGGATTCACCTCCGTCGGGAGGGGTTGTGTCGGATTCGCTCCCAAATTCGCCAGTACGGGATTCGAAACGTCGTGGCAGGTCGCGCACATATACTTGGACTTGTGGTAGCGGCTGTAGAGAATATTGTGTCGCGCGGACGCGTCGGCAAAAGACGCCCGCTTGTCGCGCGTTCCACTCAGGAACATCTGTCCGGATGCATTTTCCGTATAGTTCGGACTGATAGGTTGATTGTTCGCTCCAAAAAACGGCGTCCCGTTGAAGTTTCGAACGCCGAGAGAGAGAGACTTGTCCGCAGTGTACGTCTTCAGCGCAGCGGTGTTCGAGGGCGTACGGCTCAGATTAGTCTCATCCCAGTAGTTCAACCAGTCGCTCCCTTCCCGGCTGCCGGCGTAGGTGCTTTCGAAGAATGGGTCGAATGCGTGATGACACACGTCGCAGTGTACCCCAGAGAAATCGTCCCCCTTCATGAGAGAAGCGTTCGTCGGATCGGAACGCCCTTCGATCCAACCTTGCGGTAAATGGCAGCGGAGACAGATATCGGTCGCGTTCGGGCTGCCGATTGCCCAGATCGAATCCTGTGCGCTGACCGTCAGGCAGGCCCAGAAGAGCGGGTCGCGCGCAGACTGTGCCATCATGGATCCTTTCCAGTTGTACGTCGGCTCGATCGCCGCGTTGTAACCCCCGTGACAATTCGTGCATCGGGTCGGCGCCTCGAGCGTGACAGCCCCCTCAGGTGGCGGCTGCGTGCCGGGCATTCTGACGAGTGGATCGTCTTTCACCGCTTTCGGCGTCCAGGCGAGCGCGTACCCGCCGAGAAACACGAAAACGAATATGCATGAGTACACAAAAAGCTTTTTCATCATCTTGTCCTCCTCTCTCCTGCCGTCTCAATTCCTCGACAAAAAAGCCGAACAGCCTGTTTCATATCCTTCGGCAGTTCGGCTGTGCCCCGTCACCTTCGGCATCCGTCACTTTCCGCTCCCCCCGAGAGGTGGGATCGGCTTTATCGGGATAACAGGCGCAAATCGCTTATTTCTTATGCGTTATGGCTCCATCATCACAAGATATGGAGCCTTTCTCTATTTATTAACTAAATTATATATATATTTTCTCATGCTGTCAAGAACAATTTTCGCGCGGATTTCGGCAGATGCCATCGTGACCGATAACAGGCCGTTGCCTGTGATTATTTGGCCTTTATTGCACTTTCGCGATCGTATCGTATTTAATATCTCCTATGACCGAATTGACGCCTCTCATGAAGCAGTATTTCACCCTGAAGGAGAAGTACAGCGACGCCATTCTCCTCTTCAGGCTCGGCGACTTCTACGAAATGTTCGGGGAAGATGCCGAAACGGCTTCGAAAATTCTCCAGATTGCGCTCACGACGCGCGATAAATCGAAAGAGAATCCGGTGCCGATGTGCGGCGTCCCTTTCTTCGCCGCGGAATCGTATATCCTGAAATTGGTCAAGGCGGGCTTCAAGGTCGCTATCTCCGAACAGCTGGAGGATCCAAAAAACAGCAGGGGCATCGTCGAGCGGGATGTGGTGCGCGTCGTAACGCCGGGCACGCAGACTCCCGACAATCCGAAAGAGAACGTCTATATCATGAGTATCTTCCCCTCCTCCAACCACCACGGCATCGCGGTTTCTGACATTTCGACGGGCGAATTCACGCTCTACGAGACGACCGACCCTGTCGCCGATGAGATCTGCCGATTCGAACCCAGGGAAATCCTCCTCCCCCGGAGTATCGAGTCCAGTATCCATTACCGGGAAACGCTGAAACCGTATTTCATTTCCTTCTGCGACGACTGGCACTACGATTACGCCGACGCGTACAAAGTCCTCCTCGAGAAGTTAGGGATGTCGTCGCTCGAAGGATTCGGCTGCGAGGGCATGACTGCCGCCATTTCGGCCGCTGGCGCCCTCGTGAACTACCTCGTCGAGACGCAGAGGGAGACCTTCTCTCTCAAGAAGATTTCGCAGCTCAGGAAGGACTCGTGCATGTTCCTCGACGCCCCGACCCAGCGGAACCTCGAATTGACCCGCAACCTCCGGGACGGGTCGCAGGAAGGCACATTGCTCTGGGTTCTCGATGAAACCCTCACGCCCATGGGGGGGAGGTTCCTCCGCTCGTCAATCACGAAACCGCTCACCGACATCGGCGACATTGCCAGACGGGCGGAAGCGGTCGAGTATCTGACCGAGGACTTCGAGGTGCTCGAGGAACTCCGATCGGCTCTCCGTAAAGTCCAGGATATCGAGCGCCTCACGACACGGATCAGCGCAAAAACGGCGAACGCGCGCGATCTGATCGCGCTCAGAAATTCGGTCGCCGTCCTGCCGGCCATCAAAAAATCGCTCGGGCGCTCTCGCAATGCATTCCTGCGGATGCTCGGGGAGTACCTTTCGGAGTTCCCCTCCATGAGGGAACTCATCGAGAAGAGCATCGTCGACACGCCGCCTCTCTCTCTGAGAGACGGGGGAATCATCAGGGACGGCTACCATGATGAAGTGGACGGGCTGAGAACCCTGATGACGAGCGGAAGATCGTTCATCGCGGACCTCGAAACGCGGGAAAAGAAGCGAACGGGGATCGCGTCGCTCAAAGTCAACTACAACAGGGTCTTCGGCTACTACATCGAAATTACAAAGCCGAATCTCCACATGGTCCCCGACGACTACATCAGAAAGCAGACCCTCGTGAGCGGAGAGCGGTTCGTTACCCCCGAACTCAAAGAATACGAGGCGCGGGTGCTGGGCGCAGAAGAGAAGCTCAAGCATCTCGAGTTCGAGCTCTTCCAGGGCATCCTCGATCTCGTGCAGCGGGAATCTTCGGCCCTCTTCGGTTCCGCCTCCGCTCTCGCGATCGTCGACTTCCTCTGTTCGCTCGCCGTCGTCGCGAAGCGGCATCAGTACGTGAAGCCCGTCGTCGACGATTCCGGCGTCATCGAGATCGCCGACGGCCGGCATGCCGTTCTCGAGCGGATACCTACCGCGGATCAATTCATTCCGAACAGCATTTACATGGACAATGACACCGATCGCCTCCTCGTCATTACGGGTCCCAATATGGCGGGCAAATCGACGTTCATGCGACAGGTCGCCCTCATCGCGATCATGGCCCAGATGGGGTCGTTCGTTCCCGCTTCCGCCGCCCGCATCGGCATCGCCGACAGGATCTTCACGAGGATCGGCGCAACCGATTTCCTCACGAGGGGACAGAGCACTTTTATGGTGGAAATGATCGAAGTCGCGAATATCGTCCATAACGCGACATCCCGGAGCCTCATCCTCCTCGACGAAGTGGGCAGGGGGACGAGCACGTTCGACGGCATCAGTATCGCGTGGGCGGTTGCCGAGCACATTCTCACTACTCTCCACGCCCGCACGCTGTTCGCGACGCACTACAACGAACTGACCGAACTCTCCCTGATCCACGACGGCGTCAGGAATTACAATATCGCGGTCAAGGAATGGGGAGACGAGATCATTTTTCTCAGGAAGATCGAGAAGGGACCGGCGGACAAGAGTTACGGCATTCAGGTCGCGCGGCTCGCGGGATTGCCCGATGCCATCATCAGCAGGGCGAAGGAAGTGCTCGCGAATCTCGAGAAAGAGGAGCTGAACGAGCTTGGCAAGCCGAAGTTCGCGGACCGGAAAAAAAAGAAGGGGACGGCGCAGCTCGACCTCTTCTCGTCCCTCACCGACTCGGTCATCAACGAGATCAAAGAGATCGATATCGATACGTTGACGCCGGAGGACGCTCTCGGGAAACTGATCGAGTTACAGAGACGTCTCCGTCTGTAGGAACCTTTCCTCCCTACGTCCTGCTGCGGAAACCGCGGGTGAATTCACGAATGCGATGGTGAACGCGGTCGTTCCCGTGATCCCCTTTCGGTGCGGAGCCATCCCTATCCTGTCAGTATTTCGAGAATCTCCCGGTAACGAGCCGCGGTCTTCTCTATGATTTCGGCCGGGAGCTGCGGGCCCGGGTAGGTTCTGTCCCAATCGAGCGTCAGGAGGTAGTCCCGCACGATCTGTTTGTCGTAGCTGTCCTGACTTTTACCCGGCGCGTAGTCCTTCTTTGACCAGAAACGGGATGAATCGGGCGTGAGTATTTCATCGATCAGCATGAACGTCTCGCCGGAGAACCCGAATTCGAATTTCGTATCGGCGATGATGATGCCCCTCTCTTGCGCGATATCCCTCGCACGCGTATACACGCTGATGCTCGTCTCTCTCAGCCTCTCCGCGAGGTCGCGCCCGCAGATTCGTTCGACCTCTTCGAAGGGAATATTGATGTCGTGCCCTTCTTCTTCCTTCGTGCTCGGCGTGAAGAGAGGCTCAGGGAGCCGATCGGATTCGACGAAACCCGGGGCCAATGGGATTCCGCAGACGGAGCCCTTCTCGCGATACTCCTTCCACCCGCTCCCCGACAGATATCCCCTCACGATGCACTCGACGGGGATGGGTGATGCCTTCTTCACGAGCATAGCCCTCCCATCGAGAATGTCGGCGTATTTCGCGAGTTTCTCCGGAAAATCTCTGACATCGGCCGCTTCGACGTGGTGCGGCACGATGTGCGCCATCTGCCTGAACCAATAGAGCGATATCTGCGTGAGGACCCTCCCCTTTCCCGGTATCCCGTTCGGGAGTACCACGTCGAATGCCGATATTCGATCGGTCGCGACGAGGAGTAGGTGCTCGCCGAGGTCGTAGATATCCCTCACTTTGCCGCGCTTCATCGGCCCGATATCCGTGAAATCCGTCTTCAGAAGAACATGTTCCATAATTTTCCTCCTTACAATTCTTCACTCATTATTCTTTCGTTATTCTTTAAAGATAAAGATATTTTCCCGGAGGCCGCGCAGAGGAAGGCTTCGGCATTGAGCGGCTTCGCGAGTATGGTGCGCACGTGGAGGCGCAAGAGTTCCGACAGCTCTCTGTTCAGCACCTTCGACGGTTTTATCCTCTGTACCATCGAGGTGTCCCACGTAAGTAGATCGCGGTACAGCGCGATCAGCGCCCCCGATACCGCCAACGGCGAATCGGCACTTTCGGCACAGACCTCACAGAGAACGGTACCTTCGGATACGAAGAAGCGGGAGCCTTGCTCACCGCACCTGCCGCAGGCGTCCAGTTTCGGCGCGAATCCCGCGAAGAAAAGAACTTTCGCCCTGTACTGATTCATCAGCACGGCAACAGCATCGGGCATGCCCTCTCCTCTGTCGGCGCCTCCGTTTGCCTTTCGCGCCGAGTTCGGACGGCTGTTCTTCCGGGAGAGCAACAGCTCCAGCGCCCCGAGGGTATTCGAGAGGAGCGCATAGATCTTCCCGTTCGCCTCTCTCTCGGGGAGAAGGTTCAGGGTCAGCTCGACGATGTCCGACACTTCGAGAAACACCATGAAATTGTCCCTGATCGTTTGAAAGGAACGGACGATGTCCGCCTGGGTCAGTTTTGGGAGAGCGGCCTCTTCCTTTCCCCAGATGGAGAGCCGTACACAGGTGAGCGGCTCGAGGCTGCTCCCGAATCTGCTCCCGATTTTGCGAGGGCTCTTGGCAAACGCTCTCGTCAGGCCGAAATCAGAGGTGAGGAATGTAACGATGAGGTCCGCTTCTCCGAAAGGGAACGTCCTCAGGACGATCCCTTCTGTCCGCCTGAGCATCACATGATGGTGCCGAAATCCTCTGGCTTCAGATTCTTCAGCCACTCCTCGAGTTCGTCGGCGCTCTTCTGCTCCATGATGGTCTCTTCGACAAATATGGGGGCATTCACCCGCAGCGCCACCGCAACCGCGTCGCTCGGCCTCGAATCGACCATCGTTTCCTTCTTCCCATCGCTCAGGCAGAGGAGCGCGTAATAGGTGTTATCGAGAATTTCGGTCACGATTATCTTGGTAATCTTCACCTTCAGGCTGTCCGTGATGTTCTTGATGAGATCGTGCGTGAGCGGACGCGGCGTTTCCACTTTTCCGAGAGCGAGGGCAATGGAGTCCGCCTCCGGTTTTCCGATCCAGATGGGGAGCGTACCGTTGCCGTCGATTTCCTTGAGGAGGAGAATGTACATATTGCTGCGGGGATCGAACAGCATCCCCTCGACCTTCATCTGTATCAACATGCGGTTACGCCCTGTATCCGAGGTCCCTCAATACGTGATCGTCGTCTCTCCACTTCTTTCTCACCTTCACCCACAAAGCGAGAAAGACTCTCGCATGAAGGAGCTTTTCGATATCGATGCGCGCAGCCGAACCGATCGCTTTCAGCATCGATCCCTGTTTCCCTATTATTATAGCTTTTTGACCTTCTCTTTCAACATAAATATTGCAGCCGATCGAGAGAAGGCCGTCTTCCCGCTCGGTCCAGGAAACGACCTCGACCGCGACGGAGTACGGCAACTCCTCCTGCGTCATCGCCATGATCTTTTCGCGGACGATCTCGGCAACCATGAAACGTTCCGCCTGGTCCGTCACAAGATCTTCGGGGAAATAGCGCGGCCCCCGGGGGAGGGTCGCACGGATCGTCTCGACGAGTTCGCCGATGCCGTCCCTCTTCAGCGCGGAGATGGGAAACACTTCCTGAAAAGGATGCCGTTCACGAAAGGAGTCGATGACCGGCAAGAGCTGCCGTTTTGGAACCGTGTCGATCTTATTGATCACGAGGAAGACGGGGGATCGCACGGAGCGCAGGAGCGCGACGATGCGAAGATCCTCCGGGTCATCCGTCACCGGTTCGACCATCAAGAGAACGAGGTCGACCTCTCCTAACGCGCTTACCGCCGCCCGCACCATCGCCTCGCCCAGTTTATGTCGCGGCCGGTGAATGCCCGGCGTGTCGATGAAAACAATCTGGGCATCGGGGAGATTCTTGATGCCGATTATTCTGTTTCTCGTCGTCTGCGGCCTCGGCGTGACAATCGATACCTTCTCCCCGAGGATCGCATTGAGGAGCGTCGATTTTCCGACATTGGGGCGCCCGATGATCGAGACGAACCCGGATCGTAATCCATCCTCTTGTCTCAAGAAAGCTTCTGGAGAGCGTGGCGGATTCGCTCCACGCCTTTCTTCAGTTCGCCGAGCGACGTCGCATAGGAGAGCCTCACATGATTGTCGTCCCCGAATGCCCCACCCGGTACGAGAGCGACCTTCCCCTCTTCGAGGAGGTAGAGGGCGAGATCGGCGGAAGACGAGATCGTCCTGCCATTTGCCGCTCTCCCGTAAAAGTGGTTCGTGCGAGGAAACGCGTAGAAGGCCCCCGTCGGCATCAGGCAATGTACGCCGGGGATCGCATTCAGTTCATCGACGAGAAACGATCTCCGGCGCTCGAACTCTTCGCGCATCGTCGCGATGAAATCCTGCGGGCCCGTCAATGCGACGACCGCAGCCCACTGCGCGATGGATGTCGGGTTCGACGTCGACTGGCTCTGGATATTCGTCATCGCACGAATGACATCCTTCGGTCCTGCCGCATATCCGATCCTCCATCCGGTCATCGCATAGGACTTCGATACCCCGTTGACGACGATCGTCTTTTCCTTCAGGACCGGATCCAGCGACGCGATACTCACGTGCGGAACGCCGTCATAGGTGAGCTTTTCGTATATTTCGTCCGAGATCACGTAGATATCGTGCTTCATGACGATCTCTGCGATCTTCTCGAGCCTCTCACGGTCGTACGTGAGGCCTGTCGGATTCGAGGGGGAGTTCAAGATCAGTGCGCGGGTCTTTTCCGTAATATGCGCTTCCAAATCCTCCGGCTGGAGTGTAAACCGGTCGCTTTCGACGGTTTTCAGGAAAACCGGCGTCGCGTCGTTGAGCAGGACCTGATCGGGATAGGAGACCCAGTAGGGGGAGGGGATCAGCACCTCGTCGCCGGGATTGAACAACGCCTGCGCGATATTGTAGAGGCTGTGCTTCGCTCCGCACGATACGATGATCTCCTCCCGCGAGTACCGGAGATCGTTGTCGCGGCGCAATTTCTCGATGATCGCATCCTTCAGCGGATCGATCCCGCCCACGGGCGTATACTTCGTGCAACCGTCGCGAAGAGCCTTCACGGCGGCTTCCTTGATATGCTCCGGCGTGTCGAAATCCGGCTCGCCGACGCCGAAATTCACGACATCGATGCCGGCGGCCTTCATCGCCTTCGCTTTAGCGTCCATGGCGAGCGTCGGCGATGGTTGAATCCTGCCCGCTCTCTCAGACAGCATTGAATCTCCCTCCTCCGTCAGCACGGGAGCCTTCATCGATGAAGACTCGCTCCGCCATTCTCACGTATCACCGCGCGGCAAAGAACGTATCGAAGGGACATCGGTTCCCGCGCGCCGCGCATGGTCAACCGCCGCGGGAACGACCGCACATCGGAAGACGGTTCGTTGCGGTTGGAGGGTCATTTCCCTCCCGTTCCCTTCAGCACGTCCCTCAGCTCGTGTGCCTGGTATTCTTCCTGCCGAATCGTCAGATCGAGATTGACGACCAGACCGGCGTGTTTCTGGAATTCGCTCTCCCGGATGAGCTTCCGATGTCTCCTCCACGACTTCAGGGCTTCGCCTTCCGCTCTTTCGATCGCTCCTCCGAACGCTTTCGGGATATCGATTTTGCCCGGCCTGAACTCGACCGCGATGCCGTTTTCGGCGATGTCTTCCGCAAAGTGGGCGAGCTGCTTCATTTTCTCCATCGCCTGATCCATGAGATTCCAGGCGACAACTCCCTTTTTCTGATAGACCCACGAGCAGCCGATGTGCCGGAGCATTTCCTGGTACTTGCTCGTCACTTCCTTCTGCAATAAAGCGAGAAAGTCTTCCGGCAGTTCGCGCTCTCCCCCGGGCTGGCCCGCAGCCAGTTCCGGGCTCAATTTATCGAGAATCCGCTGGAACTTCTTCGCGTGGTACGCCGACTCCCACGCTTCCCTCTCCAAAACCCGCTTTATGTGCGGGTCGTCGACCGCCGCCGCCTCCTTGCGATAGTGGGGGACGAGTTTCTCTTCGTAGTCGATATAGGACGCGAATATCGTCGATCTGTTGGTCGGATCGAAGGGATACGGCGCGGGCGTGAAATTGACGTCTCCGCCCAATCTCCCTATGATCATCCCGAGCCAGTGCATGTGCCACATCTCTTCGCGCGACCTCGAGATGAGGCTCGCGCCGAGAGGAGTGTCCTCGCCTTCCAGCCATCCATGGACGAGATACCGAATGATGGCCGCGTGCTCGTCCGCGAGATCGCGGTTGAGCATGTCGATCAGTTCTGATTTCTTCATTGTGGCCTCCCTTCGTGCGGTTTCAGCGTGTGAATAATATTATGGCATCATATAGTGTGAGTCAAGGGCAATCGACTGACAGATGATTCTCTAACAGGAGAGGCACCGATGGAGATCATTCCCGAACCTGAATGGGATGAACTCGTCACGAAAATCCAGACCCCCGGCAGCGTGACGATGCTCATCGGCGAGACCGACTCGGGGAAATCGTCGCTCGCGAAGTACCTCGTGCGGAGGCTCGTGATGCAAAGGAAGGCGGTCTGCTATGTCGATGCGGACGTCGGGCAGTCGTCGCTCGGTTTGCCCGGAACCATATCGCTGAACACGTTCAGGAACGAAGCCGACATCGCCCGCTTTGTCTTCGAGCGCATGTCTTTTGTCGGCACCATCAACCCGGCGACGAATATCGCCGGTATCACGGCGACCGTGAAACGAATGGTCGATGCGGCGAGGTCTTCCGTCGATATCGTCCTCATCGATACGTCAGGACTCGTCCACGGGGAAGCGGGGGAGCGGCTGAAGATCTCTAAGCTTCGGGCGGTGGCACCCGCTCATCTCGTCGCGATCCAAAAAGGGAGCGAACTCGAGCCCATCCTTCGACAATGTCCCGAAATGCGCGTTCACCGACTGAGCGTCTCGCGCCATATCGCACCGAGGCCAGTTGCACGGCGCGTCCAGTACCGGAGGAACAAATACCGCGACTACTTTCGTACAGCTCCACTCCACGCGTGCGTCCTCTCGCCGCGCGAAGCGCCATTCGTCTACAGGAACGTGGCGTTCGCGATGAGGCGCTCGGCATTCAGGAGCGGCACCGTTATCGGACTCGACGCGCACGATCGGACGATCGCCTTGGGTATCCTCGAGGATGCATCCGACGATTCGATCACCTTCGCGTCACCGCTGCCGTCGACGAAGGGCGTGAGGACCGTCGTCTTCAGCGACATCGTATTCGACGACGAACGGGGGAACAACTTCGAACGATCGGCGTAACTTTCTTCAGGCACATCTCTTCGTAAACCGAGAATCCAATTTGTGTAAAGCGATGCGTCCCTCCCGTGGCAGCCCTGAGCGGACCGGTTTGCGCTGACGATGCGGGAGAACGTGACCGAATCAGTCCCCGATGATTTTTACGAGGACCCTCTTCTTTCTCCGGCCGTCGAACTCACCGTAAAAGATCTGTTCCCACGGACCGAAATCGAGCTTTCCGTTGGTCACGGCGACCACGACTTCCCTGCCCATGATCTGCCGCTTCAGGTGGGCATCGGCATTGTCCTCGCCGACATTGTGACGATACTGCGAAACCGGCTCATGCGGCGCGAGCTTCTCGAGCCACACCTCGTAGTCGCGGTGAAGCCCCGGCTCGTCATCGTTAATGAAGACGGACGCGGTGATATGCATCGCGTTGACGAGAACGATACCTTCCCTGATGGCACTCTCCCTCAGGCACTGTTCGACGTGCGGCGTAATATTGATAAATGCGCGGCGTGTCGGCACCTCGAACCACAGCTCTTTGCGATAGCTCTTCATAAAAGCCCCCTTGATCGAAGAGACGTTGACCGATACAGCACGTAGAGACTGGAGTTGCCTCTATCACACGCTCCTCTGACGTATCCGAGAGTCTTCGGAATGTCCGTGCCGACCTCTTCATCGAAGCCTCGCGCGGTCGATTCTCGTTGTCATCGGCGACGCACTCGGGCTACCCCTCCATCCGAAGAATCGCGCAGGCATTGCGCTCGTTCCCACGCGGTCGCTCCCGGCGTTGGTGCGAATGCCTTCGCCATACGTTTAAACCCCTGCACAGCATTTTTAGAGGAAATATTCGGCGAGGTTGATTCTGTATTTATTCGGATCGAGCGTCGTCACGATCGAGCGGAGGTAGTTTCCGTGGGGGTCCTTTTCCGTGAGACTCACGACGGGTCCCTTCTCGAGGCGATTGCCGCTTCGGTCGACGATGATGAGCACCCGCGGCCTGTCGAGAAACACAGTATCGCTCTCGTACACGAGCCCCAGTTCTCGCGTATTCAGCATGACGAGTGCGCCGATCGGATAGATGCCGACCATATTGGTGAAGAATTTGAAGAGCAGAGGGTCGAGCTGTTTCCCCGCCCTCTCCATCATGATACTGAGAGCCTTGTCGGGCGCCAACGGGATCCGCGAGTACACGCGTGCGGAGGTCATCGCGTCGTACTGGTCGACGATGCAGACGATCCTCGAGTAGAGGTCGAGATCACCGTAACGCCTCACTCGCGGATAACCCGAGAGGTCATAGTTCATGTGGTGCTCGAACGCGACGATCGACGACCTGATGGCGGTCGGGTCGAGTCCGCGCAGCTTCAGGAGGGCCCGAACGCCCCATATCGGATGGCGCTTGACGATCTTCCACTCCTCTTCCGTGAAGCTCGTCGCCTTATTGAGGATCTCGCTCGGCACTTCGATCTTGCCGATATCGTGGAAGAGCGCGACGAGGCCCAGCTCCGTCAGCATTTTTTTGTTCAGACCGAGCCGCTGTCCGAGCGCAACGGACAGGATGCTCACGTTAACGGAGTGGTGGTACGTATACTCGTCGTAGTCTTTGATCGCCGTCATTCCGATGAGGAGACTTTCCTCTTCGAGAAGGTGGTCCACCATGGACTCGACGATGCGTTTCGCCTTCCTGATGTTCACTTTTTCCCCGGACTTGATCTTGGTCATCACGCCCTTCGAGAAGGAGACGGCGTTGTAGTACACTTTCTTGACCACTTTCCTCGTGTCGTCGCGTTCACCCTCCGCGATCTTCTTCAGGATATCCACCCGAATCCTTTCCAGCGGGGACACGTGGTCCCTCAGTGCGTCAAAGGGGGCGGAGGAGAATCCGGCAGCGAGAAACCCCTTGAGGAAGGCCTGGACATCGGACGGTCTGAGGCCCGGCAGGAACACGACGGTGCCGATCTCGCGCTTCTTGAACTCCCGGGCGAGGTAGTCGAAGTTCAGCAGATATTCGAGGGCATACCGGATGCGAACGTCGTTGCAGTAAAAATATTCCCCGACCAGCTGGAGGGTCAGCGACCCGTCACGCGCCATCAGCGGGTTGAGGAGAGCGAGGAACCTATCGATCGCCGTCGTCACGGCAACGTTGCCCGGATTGTGAATCTGCGCGTTCCGGAGAATAACGGACAGCTGGTTGATGATGTCCTGCGCGCTGCGCAGGGTTTCCTGGTCCTCTCTACTGATCACCTTCGAGTTTCCTGACTGCCACATGGACAAAATCCCGCAGGAAGTCGCCGCACGAATCCCCCACGGACCGAAGCACAGGGATCGCGTCTTTTCGACCGAGGAGCCCGAGGGCGTACGCGGCGCACGCACGGTTTTCCTCGTTCCGGGCCCGGTTGAAAAGCGCCTTTTTCCTGAGCGTCTCGAGGAGGAACTCGAAGACGGCCTGGTCCTTCCACCGCGAGAGAACTTCAAAGAAGGCTTTCTTTTCGTCGAACTCCCGATCCCTGAATTCCTTATTCGAGGCCTTCTCGAGGATGATCTTCTTCGCGACCTCCGTCCCCATCGTTCCGAACGCCCTCGCGCCCGCGATGCGAACCTCTCCATTCTCGTCGTCGAGGCACTCCCTCAGCGTCTGCACCACGTCGTGGCTGCCAATGTCACCGAGCGCCTTGATCGCTTCTTTCCGCACCCGTAAGTCGCTGTGCCTGACCGCCCGGAGGAGATGCTCGGTCGCGCGACGGTCCGCGATTTTGCGGAGCACGTAAATAATGTTCCGCACGAGATACCATCTCTCGTCGTTGAGCCCCTTCGCGATCGCGTGGATGTCTTTTTTGCCGAGCGCGATCAGCGCATCGATGATGTACTTGCGTGCCCGGACGGTCTTCAATTCTCCGAGCACGTGGATGAGCGACGGTATCGCGTTCTTGTCGAGGAAGCCGACGAACTGCCCGAACGCGCCAGTGTCTATTTCCAATCCGACGTCGAGGACGTGGGCGAGACACGCGATAACCCTCTCCTGCCCCAACTCGTAGCGGAGCATCGTGAAGTAATCCTTCCCGCCTTCCTTGAGGGACGGCTCCTGCATAACGTGCTGGGCTCGATGCAGAATGTGCACGATGAGGGCGATGTCGCCCCTCCGCGCGCAGTAGTGCACCGCCTCTCTGATGAGCTGAAAAATTTCCTCGATTTCGGCCTGCTTCTCCGACAGGTAGATGAGTTCAAAGAGGATGACGACGAGCTTCTCGATTTTGCCCGCGGCATCCTTTTCGAGTTCCTTCACGAGCATCTGGAGGTCCCCGTCAGAAAGAGGCACGACGGCGGTGTCCGTCTTTTCGCCGCCCTGGAATCCATCCTTGTACGCTCGCAAAAGATCGTTCGGGTCGGTAAGCCGTTCCTTCAGCGTCTCCTCAGCCTTTCTTTCATACTCTTCCTCGTCGATATCGACGAGGAATGCCTCGTCGACGACGTAGTGGATGTTCTCGAAATCGCGCTCCCACAGCAGTGTCACGACATCGTCGTCGACCTGCTCCCGGTCGAACTCCTGCGCGATGATCTTCAGGAATTCCTCGATTTCGTCGCGGTTGAGCCCCCTCCTGAAGGTCAGTTCCCGCACGCCATCCTTGAAGAAGAAGAGCGCGAAGTTGTCGTCCTTCTCGGGATTGGCGTAAATCTCTTCACCGTCGTGATGGATAGTGTTCTGTTTGATCGCGAGCGTCAACGCCTCGTGTTCCCCGAGATACCTCGAGAAACGGGCGAACGTCTCGTCCACCGTCTTCAGATACATCGGATTGTTGTCGGGGTACATCCTCACGTTCTTCCTCGCCTTGATGAGTGTCTGGAGGATGTCCCTCGCTGTGAGACTTTCTCCTACCGGTTCCATGTCGAAGCACGCACCCTTTTCCTACAGCCGGGACTCATACGAGAAGGATCTTCCTCTCGCGCGCGAAATTCTTCAGGATCATGAGCGCGGCATTGAGCCTCTGCAGTCGCGCGTTCCTGAACCGAATCGCGCGGGTATCGCCCTGCGGGAATTTCTCGCCCCGAATCTCGACCATTGCCCGCGAGATCTCCTGATAGAGACCTCTCAGCGCCTCGATCTCGAGGCCCTTCAGAAAGAGCGGGTTCACGACGACGTACCCCTCCGCGATATCGAAAGCGGTCGCTCTCAGGCTCTTCCCGCGGATCGTCGACATCAGTGCACCGCCGGCCTGACGAAAATCTTCGAGACGAGGATACCGACCTCGTAGAGAACGATCATCGGTATCGCCATGAGCGTCTGGTTGAACACGTCGGGGGTCGGCGTGAGAATCGCGGCAATGACGAAAGCGACGAGGATCGCATACTTACGGTATCGTGCGAGCCACTGCGGCGTGACAAATCCCATCTTCGTGAAGAAGAGAATGATGATCGGAAGCTCGAAGACGGCGCCGAACGCGAGGACGAACTTGAGGCAAAAGTCGACGTACTGACCGACCGATAACATCGGCATCATGAAATCGCCCACCTTGTAGGTGAGGAGAAACCCCATGGCGAAAGGGAGAACGACGAAGAAACAGAAGGCGCTCCCGAGGAGAAACAGTCCGGTGGCGATGAGCACGAATGGAACGACGTACTTCTTTTCGTGCGCGTGGAGGCCCGGCGATACGAAGCTCCACAACTGATGGAAGACGACCGGCAACGCGAGGATGAGGGCCGCGACCATCGATATTTTCATGTTCATCCAGAAGCCCTCGGTCGGCGACAGGAAAACGAGCTTCGTCATCTGCAGTTTATCCTGAAACACGTAGTGCATGTACATCTCTCTCACGGAAAAATCGAGCGTGTAGCGGAGCGGAAACATGAGGAACCCGAGGATTTCTTCGGAAAAGTTGAAGGTGATGACGAACGTCACACACAACGCGACGAGCGAGACGACGATCTTCTTCCTCAAATCGCCGAGGTGCTCCATGAACGTCATCATCTTCTGGTTCGTCATGCTAACCCTCCGCTCATCATACCGACCGATTGTGTGTGATTGCCGAATGGGTGTGGTTTAGCGTCATGCCGGGACTACAGATATCTCCCGGGGTATCGGAGTGGACGCGACCGCTTACGTCTCTTTCCCCGATCGAGCATGATCCTGAATTTCTTTGGAGGCATCATCCAGCGATGTGGCGATATCGTCGGATGCAGTCTCGACGTGCTCCCTGACTTCTTGCACCGTGCTTTCGACCGTCTTTTCGGCCGTTTTCACTTCCCTTTCGATCTGTCTCCTCACGTCGGTGACCGCGCCCCGTACCTCCGAGGAGACCTCCTTGACGTCCTTCAGCTCGTCCTCCACGGACTCCTTGACATCCTGCAGCGCCCTCTTCAGCTCCCCGAGACCTTTGCCGAGTGTCCTCCCGAGCTCGGGCAGCTTCTTCGGCCCGAAGACGAGGAGCGCCACGATAAAAATGACGATGAGTTCCGGCATCCCGACATCGAACATCCGTCAGCTATTCCTCCTCGTAAATTTTCTTGATCTTTTTCTTTTCCTTCGGTGCCAGAAATGTCGCCGAGAACATGACGCGAGTCTCCGGTTCTCTGTTCTTCAGGTCGAACCCGACGCCGAACGTCGTGTAGATCAGATCTGCTGTTTTCACCCGGTACCCCAGGCGTGCCTCGACAAGGTCGATCTTTTCCGATTCGTGACTTTTCCTGCAGTAGAGCTCCGCGAGAAATTTGAAGTTGTGGGCAGCCGCAAAGTCAAGACCGACGAGGAATGCCACCTCCTCATCCAGATGTTTCTTCCCCGCCTCCGTGTAGAACAAATTCACATGGCCATTGATTGGTCCCACTTTCTTGCTCGCGATGAAACCGCCGCCGTAACGACCGTTCGTCGTTACGTGCTCTGCGCCGGAAGGCACGGACGCGGCGAGGAGGAAAGCGAGCGACGGCCTGTACGTGCTCTCGTTGACAAACCGGTGCTTTAGACCGACGGCTGCATCTTCGAAACCGTCGCGCATATCGCCGCCGAAGTCGTACGGGAGCGTCATGATAAGCTCGACGCTGTCGGTCAAGCCGAATGACGCTTTGACGAGAGCACGGTAGTAGTCTGGATCGATCGAGAGGTCAGCGCCTGCCGAGAGAGCAGCTTTCCCCCTGGGCAGGCTGTTTGCGCTGAACGTCGTGAAGACACCGTACGGGTCGACGGGCTGAAGACCTTTTATCTCGAATCCATGTGCGATATGGGAAGTGAGGAGGAGTGAAAAAATCAAGGAGAATAGGCATTTTTTCATGGTTAAACATAGCAGAAAAAACTGAGGGGTGTCAACGGACGGTGCGCGACACCGGCGCTTCGTTGACAAAGCTCGAAAGTCGCAAATATAATTATCAAACACAATTCTTTATCACATCGGACAGACATGAGGAGGTCAGAATGGCGGAAGGTGTTTTCGAAGCGACGACCGCGAACTGGGATACCGAGGTCCTGAAAGAAAAGGGACTTGTGATGATCGACTTCTGGGCAGCATGGTGCGGACCCTGTCGGATGATATCGCCGACCGTCGAGGAACTGGCCAAAGAATACAGTGGGAGAATCAAGGTCTTCAAACTTAACACCGATGAGAATTCGGAGATCGCGAGCAGGTATAAGATCATGGGAATCCCCACAATCATGTTCTTCCGTGACGGGGTGAAGCTCGATCAGATCGTCGGAGTCGTTCCGAAACAGCAGCTCAAAGCAAAGTTGGACGCGCTCCTTGCCGGATGACGCGGGGTGGATGCGCCCGGCACGCACCCGCCGCGAGGGCGGTGAGAGAACGGCGCATCGCTTCCTTCCATGTTCGAATCGCTCACTGAGAAATTAGAGTCGATATTTAAACGCCTCAAGGGGAAGGGTCTTCTCAAAGAGGAGGACGTCGATGTCGCTCTGAAAGAAATACGCCTCGCGCTCCTCGAGGCGGACGTCAATTTCAGGGTCGTCAAGGATTTCATCCAGAAAATCCGGGAGAAGGCCGTCGGCAAGGAGGTCCTCGAAAGCCTCACCCCTGGTCAGCAGGTGATCAAAATTGTCAACGAGGAACTCTGTGAACTCCTCGGCAAGACGAACGCGAAAATATCTCTCGCCCCCAATCCGCCGACGATCATTATGATGGTTGGTCTCCACGGTTCCGGCAAAACGACGACGGCGGCAAAGCTTGCCCGCCTTTTCAAAAAGGAAGGAAGGAGGCCGATGCTCGTCGCTGCCGACCTTCAGCGTCCCGCAGCGATCGACCAGCTCATCGCATTGGGCGCTCAGATCGACGTCCCTGTCTTTCACGATAAGGCAGCGCGGAGCCCCGTCGAACTGTGCGCGGAGTCCGTGAAGAAAGCGAAGCTCGATGCCCGTGATGTCGTCATCCTCGACACCGCCGGCAGGCTGCACGTCGACGATTCGCTGATGGCGGAGTTGAGAGAGATCAGGGATCGCGTCGGTCCGAAGGAGGTCCTTTTTGTGGCGGATGCGATGACGGGACAGGATGCCGTCACGATAGCAAGGAACTTCGAGGAACGGATCGGGATCGACGGGATCATCCTCACGAAGATGGACGGCGACGCGAGGGGTGGTGCGGCGATCTCCATTATTTCGGTGACGGGAAAGCCGATCAAGTTCATCGGGACGGGCGAAAAGATCGAGATGCTTGAACCGTTCTATCCCGACCGGATCGCGTCGAGGATCCTCGGCATGGGAGACGTGCTCACGCTCATAGAACAGGCCCAGAGAACCTTCGATCAGAAGGAGGCGGAGAAAATCCAGAAGACGATCATGGATGAGGCCTTCACGTTCGATGATCTCAGGGAGCAGCTGAGAAAGATGCGCAGCATGGGACCGCTCGAAAATCTCCTCGCGATGATTCCGGGGTTTCAGAAAATCAAGAACCTCGACATTGACGAACGCGAGTTGGTCAAGGTCGAAGCGATCATCAACTCTATGACAAAGAAGGAACGGCGAGACCACACGATCCTCAACGGGAGCCGTCGGAAGAGAATCGCGATAGGGAGCGGCACGACCGTGCCGGATGTGAACCGAGTGGTGAAGCAGTTCGTCGAGATCCGGAAGATGCTCAAGATGTTCAAGGGGAAGAAAGGATTGAGATTGCCGAAGGTCCTCCCCTTCTAACTCCCCGCCGCAATGACCCATCGCATTCCTCTCGCCGAAATCGACGATGTCCTCCTCGACATGGATGGCACGCTCCTCGACAAGTACTTCGACGATTACTTCTGGGAACACCTCGTTCCTGAAAAGTACGCGGTCAAACACCAGATGACGTTCGGCAGGGCGAAACAGGAGCTCATGGAGAAGTATCGGATCCACGAGGGGACGCTGCGGTGGACGGATCTCGACTTTTGGTCTCGCGAACTCAACCTCGACATCCCGGCGCTGAAAGAGCAAATCAAGCACCTCATAGAGGTGCACCCCCACGTCGAGGACTTTCTGAAACGCATGAAAAAGCTGAAGAAGAGGGTCTCCTTAGTGACGAATGCCCACTATAAATCGATCGACCTCAAATTCAGAAAGACGCGGATCGGAAAGTACTTCGATGCGGTGCTCTCTTCGTTCGATGCGGGATTTCCGAAGGAGAGTCTCGATTTTTGGTCCGTCGCCGAGCGACGAATCGGCTTCGATCCGCGCGGCACGCTCTTCATCGATGACACCGAGGCGGTCCTGCGAACGGCAAGGGAGTACGGCATCAGATACCTGCTCTTCAAATCGCGGGCTAATTCGGCACTGCCACCCGGGACATCGGAGGAATTCGCGCACATCGCGGATTTCAGCGAACTCATGGATACCCTCTGAGGGAACGTTATTGTCCTCCTTGCGGCCGATAGCGTAAACTATTCCGTCCATGAAAACAGCGTGTCCGATAGAGCTCACGAAAGAACCCAAGATCGCCTATTTTTCCATGGAAATAGGCATTCAGAACGACATACCCACCTACAGCGGCGGCCTCGGCGTTCTCGCCGGGGACACGATCAGAACGGCCGCTGACCTTCAGCTCCCGATGGTTGCGGTGACGCTCTTGACGAAGAAAGGGTACTTCATTCAGGAACTCGACGATGCCGGCAGACAGAGGGAGCACCCGTACTCCTGGGATCCCTCAAAGCACATGGTCCTGCTGCCGACGAGAGTTGCCGTGACCATCGAGGGTCGAGACGTTCTCGTGCAGGCCTGGCAGTATACGGTCACGAGTTTGACGCAGGGGTGCGTCCCCCTCTTTTTTCTCGACACGGACATCGAAGAAAACGCGCCCGAGGACCGGCAGATCACGCACTGCCTTTACGGGGGAGACGAGGCGTACCGCTTGAAGCAGGAGATCGTCCTCGGCATCGGAGGAGTGAGAATGCTCCACGAACTCGGCTTCGAGATCAAGAAGTACCACATGAACGAGGGTCACTCGAGCCTCCTGACGCTCGAACTCCTCAACCGGTTCAAGCGGCCGATCGAAGACGTGTGGGACGAGAAACTTGTGTGGGACGTCGAGCGCGTGAAAGATCTCTGCGTATTTACCACCCACACGCCGATCGAAGCGGGACACGACAGATTTTCGTACGATCTCGTCGTGAGAATCCTCGGCGAAATTGTGCCCCTCAAGGTGCTGAAGGAACTCGGCGGTGCGGACAGCCTCAACATGACGCGACTCGGCCTCAATCTGAGCAAGTTCATCAACGGGGTCGCGAAGAAACACGGGGAGGTGTCGCGGAACATGTTCCCCGGCTACGAGATCAGCGCCATCACCAACGGCGTGCATTCCTACACGTGGACGTGCGACAGCTTCAAGAGGTTGTACGACAAGTACCTACCGGGCTGGGCGAACGAGCCCGAACTTTTCGTCCGGGTAACCCGCATACCAAAATCCGAAATCTGGGATGCCCACATGGAAGCGAAAAACGCCCTCCTCTCGTTCGTCCTCAGGACGGCCGGTGTCCGGATGGATCCCGACGTTCTCACGATCGGCTTTGCGCGTCGGGCGACGGCGTACAAGCGCGCCGATCTGATTTTCTCTGACGTCGAAAGACTGCGACGGATCGGAAGCGGAAAAATTCAGATCGTGTTCGCAGGGAAGGCTCACCCGAAGGATGACCTTGGGAAGAAACTGATCCAGAAGATCTTCTCGGTGCGGGAACGCCTCAAGGGTGTGATCACCATCGTCTACCTCACGAATTACGACATGAACATAGCGCTGACCATGGTGTCGGGCGTCGATCTCTGGTTGAACACGCCCTTGAGGCCGAGGGAGGCGTCAGGGACGAGCGGAATGAAAGCGGTCCATAACGGCGTACCGAATTTCAGCGTCCTCGATGGGTGGTGGATCGAGGGTCATATCGAAGGGTGGACGGGCTGGTCGATCGGACCCCATCCCGTCGAGACGTCCCTCGTCGAAAATGTCGACTCCCGGGACGCCGATGACCTCTACGATAAACTGGAACAGATCATTATCCCTCTGTATTATGACAACAGACCGGCGTGGATAGAGATGATGCAGAACGCGATCGGCATGAACGCCTACTATTTCAATTCCCACCGCATGATGCGACGCTACGTCACCGAAGCATACATCCGGTGACGGAGAGCGAACCGTCATCGTTCTCGCACCATCTGCGCTCCTGAAAAGCGGTTCTCCGTCGGTTCCTTCGTGAATGGTGGGTTAGGTTCACTCGTCTTTCACTCTCCGCACATCCGCGCCGATCATCCTCAGCTTCTCTTCGATCATTTCGTATCCCCTGTCGAGATGGTAGATCCTCCGTATCTCGGTCTCGCCCTTCGCCGCGAGCGCGGCGACGACGAGTGACGCGCTCGCGCGCAGGTCAGTCGCCATGAGCGGCGCACCGTGCAATCGGCCAACCCCCTTCACTGTCGCGATCCCGCCCTCAACCGTGATATCAGCGCCCATCCTCACGAGTTCTGCGACATGCATGAAACGGTTCTCGAAAACCGTTTCCTTGACGATGCTCGTCCCCTCCGCGACTGCCATGAGCGCCATGAACTGCGCCTGCATATCGGTCGGGAAGCCGGGGTAAGGTATCGTCTTGACATTCGTCGATTTCGGTCTGGCCGGCCCGATCACGCGGACGCCCCCTTCCCCGCCGTGGAACTGTAGTCCGGCTTCCCCGAGTTTCATGACGACCGCATCGAGATGGTCCATCCTGCACTCTTTCAGGACGATGTCGCCACCCGTAATGCCGGCGACGGTCATGAAGGTGCCCGCCTCGATACGGTCGGGAATGATCGAATGTTCCAGTGGTTTCAGCTCGTTCACTCCCTCGATCTCGACGACGCTTTCTCCCGCTCCGCGTATCCTGGCGCCCATCGTCGCGAGCGCGTCCGCAAGGTCCACGACTTCAGGTTCGCGGGCAGCATTTTCGAGAACGGTCGTCCCCTTTGCGAGTGTCGCCGCCATCATGAGATTTTCCGTCCCCGTAACGGTCGGTGTGTCGAAGTAAATCGCTGCACCCTTCAGCCGACGAGTCCTCGCGACCACGTATCCCGCCTCGAGCTTCACCTCTGCCCCCAGTTTCTCCAAACCCATCAGGTGGAGATTGATCGGCCTCGCGCCGATGGCGCACCCGCCGGGAAGGGAGACCTTCGCACGACCGAACTTGGCGAGGAGCGGACCGAGGACGAGGATGGATGCGCGCATCGTTCGGACGAGATCGTAGGGAGCCTCGAAGACGTTGATCCGTTCCGTGCTGATGAGCGCCTTGCTCCGCTCGTAGTGAAACCCCGCACCGAGATGCGCGAGGAGTCTGCCCATCGTCATGATGTCCCGCAAATGCGGCACCCTTCGGATTATCGATTCGCCGGACGCCAGGAGCGACGCCGCCATGATCGGCAGAGCGGCGTTCTTCGCGCCGCTGATCGCAACCTCTCCCCTGAGTTTCCGGCCTCCGCGTATGATCAGTTTATCCATGCGACGACCTCGCCGTGCGTGCGTTCATTATACTATGGGCACGCGAAAATGACATCGAATGACGACGATTTCATGTTGCCCAAATAAATTTTCGTGCGCTATACTTAGACGCGACACATCCGATCTCAATTCCGTCACGTTCCGGAGAGCGAAGGTATGCCCTTATTCGGTGAACTGTTCGTCAGCGAACTGCTCAAGAAACCCGTCCTCGACCCGCTGGGTGAGGAACTGGGAAAAGTGCGAGACATGATGATGATCAAGGGAGATCCCTTCCCGAAAGTATCCGGTCTCATCGTCGAGAAAAGACGGAAGAATTACGTCATGCCGTGGGAGGAACTGAACATATTCAACAAGAGGATCATCTCTGCGAAGATCTACGGCGACCGGCTCCGTCCCTACGATTACAACGAGACGGATCTCCTCATCGTGAGGGACATCTTCGACAAGCAGATCGTGGACGCGAACGGCGCGAAAGTGGTCAGAGTCAACGATGTGAAGCTCGAGGGATTCGATTCGGAAGCCATTCTCGTGGCTGTGGATGTCGGTATGCGCGGCATCATGCGAAGGTTGGGCATAGAGCGAGGCGGCGAGGATATGCTGCGGCTTTTCAGGAAGCATCTCCCCTACAACCTCATCAGTTGGAACTACATCCAGCCGCTCGAGCCGAAGTTGACCACGATATCGCTCACTGTCCCGCGGCAGATGGTATCGGAGCTTCACCCGGCGGACATCGCGGACATCATCAGTCAGGTCTCCCGCAAAGAAGGGGCGTCGCTCTTCAAGGAACTCGACGTCGAAACGGCCGCCGAAGCTCTCTCCGAATTGGAGCCGGACGTCCAGACGGCCATTATAACGACCATGGATACGCCGAGAGCCGCGGACATCATAGAGGAGATGCCTCCCGATGAAGCGGCGGATGTGCTGAGCGACCTTCCGGTCGATAAAGCCAAGGAGATCCTCGAGCAGATCGACAGGGATGACGCCGAGGACATCCAGGAGCTCCTCGGCCACGAGGAAGATACGGCGGGCGGTCTGATGACGAACGAGTTTATTGCGTATCCGCCGGAACTGCTCGTCAGCGAAGCCCTTGAGCGGTTCAAGAAAGACGCCACGGAGGTCGAGGCTGTGTACTATCTCTACGTCACCGATGCCGACGATAAAATCAAAGGCGTCGTATCCTTGCGCGACCTTCTCCTCGCGCCGCTCGATGCGAGACTCGCCGATATCATGAAGACGAAGCTCAAGATTGTCTCCCCCGATGCAGACGAAATCGAAGTCGCCGAAATCGTGTCGAAATACAACCTGGTGGCTATCCCCGTCGTCGACAACCAGGGATATTTGCTCGGCATCGTCACGGTCGATGACATCCTCGACCGTGTCCTCCCACCCACAGCAAAGCGGAAACGGAGGAAGGTGTGAGCCTCTGGCGACGATTCGTCATTTTTCTGTCGATTATGGGTCCCGGCGTTATCACCGCAAATATCGACAACGACGCGAGCGGTATTACGACCTATTCCGTCTGCGGAGCGCGTTTCGGCTATGCGCTCCTCTGGACCCTGATCCCGACCACGATCGCCCTCATCGTCATCCAGGAGATGGTTGCGAGGATGGGAGCGGTGACCGGAAAAGGACTTTCCGATCTCATTCGGGAGCAGTACGGTGTCAGATCGACGTTCTACATGATGACCATTCTCTTCGTCGCGAACTTCGGCACGACCGTGGCGAACTTCGCCGGATGGGCAGCCAGCATGGAGATCCTCGGCTTCAGCAAGTACGTCATGGCGCCGCTCGGGGCTGTCTTCATCTGGTTCCTCGTTGTCCGGGGGAATTATCGCTCCGTCGAGCGCATTCTCCTCGCCGCCTGCCTTCTCTATTTCGGCTACGTCCTGTCGGGTATCATGGCGAAACCCGACTGGGGAGCCGTCTCCTCGGCGACGTTCGTGCCCCGCATCCAGTGGGACTCGGAGTACATCATCCTCTGCATCGCGATTATCGGCACGACGATCACGCCGTGGATGCAATTCTACCTGCAGTCATCGATCGCCGAGAAAGGCATAAAAAAGGAAGACTACAAGGCATCCCGCCTCGATGTCTTCATCGGATGCAGCATTACAGATATCGTGTCGTTCTTCATCATCGTTACTTGTGCCACGACCCTCTTTCCGCTCGGCATCCGAATCAATGAAGCCCATGAAGCTGCGCTCGCTCTCAAACCGCTCGCGGGAGACTACGCGTTTCTCATTTTCGCCGTCTGTCTCGCGAATGCGTCGCTCCTCGGGGCGATTATCGTGCCGCTCGCAACCTCGTACTATATCTGTGAGGCGATGGGGTGGGAACGCGGCGTCAACAAGACATTCAGCGAGGCCCCTCAGTTCATGTGGATCTACACGTTCATGATCGTCACGGCAGTGATCGTCATCCTCATCCCGAAGGCACCGCTTGTCTTTCTGATGGTCCTCTCCTCGATTTTGAACGGAATTCTCCTCCCGTTCGTGCTCGTCTACGCGCTCTCACTCGTCAATGACAGAAAGATCATGGGCAATTACGTGAATTCGAAATTCTACAATGTCATATCGTGGGCGACGATCGGATCGATCGCCGCACTTGCTATCGTTTTCGTCTTTGCGGCGGCGCTACCGATAGGGGACTGACATGGTGCGTTCGATAGACTGGGTCGACGGGAAGGTCGTCATTCTCGATCAGACGAAGCTCCCGTTCGATGTGAGCTATATTCCGTGTGATGATTACCGTACGGTCGCGGAGTGCATTCGAACACTCCGCGTCCGCGGGGCTCCCGCGATCGGTATTGCGGCGGCGATGGGTATCGCTCTCGCCTGTCAAAACGTAACGGCACGAACCTATCGGCAGTTGCGCAGCGCGCTCGAACCAGTGTTCGGAGAGATGCTTTCGACTCGACCGACTGCCGTCAATATCCGCTGGGCTGTCGAGCGGATGAAACGGCTCCTCTCGAATCACCGTCACCTACCCGTAGAGGATCTGAAAGAACTCGCCATCGAGGAGTCTCGGCGGATACGCGATGAAGATATCGCCGTGAACAGGGCGATCGGTCAATGGGGCGCCCAGTTTATCAAGGACGGGGATACCATTCTGACGCACTGCAACGCGGGCTCGCTCGCGACCGGTGGTTACGGGACGGCGACGGCGCCGTTGCTCGTCGCCCGCGATCAGGGGAAGAGGATCCGGGTCATCGCGAGCGAGACGAGGCCGTTGCTCCAGGGAGCGCGTCTCACCGCTTGGGAACTCGCTCAGGAAGAAATCCCGGTGAGCATCGTCACGGACAATTCGGCGGGCTGGCTTCTCCACAGAGGGGAAATAGACCTCGTCATCGTCGGGACGGATCGAACGGTCAGAAACGGAGATGTCGCAAACAAGATCGGGACCTACTCGCTCGCGGTCCTCTGCCGGGAAAACAAGGTCCCGTTCTACGTCGCGGCTCCGCTGAGCAGCATCGATTTCTCGATCCCGTCGGGCGAGCACATTCCCCTCGAGGAGAGAAGCCCCGAGGAAGTGACGACCGTCCTTGGACGCTGTCCCATCGCACCACCCGGGGTCCCTGCTCGGAACATCGCGTTCGACGTGACCCCCCACCGGTACATCACGGCGATCATCACCGAGCGGGGGGCGTTCCGACCGAAAGACATAAAGAAATTGGCGCGGAGCGTGCCCGTCGACGACATACGCATGAGGGCATGAGCACGGCTCCCGGACCGCCTCGTCGCTTGACATTCCCCAAAACGCTACACTACCATTAACAGTGGATTTGGACGATATTTTCAAACAGTACGAGGCCGATCTCGGGAGCACGGAGGACCGGATACGAGATCTCTTTCGGAGCTCCGCGTCGACGATCTCGCTTATCGGCAATCACATCCTCGATGGCGGCGGGAAGAGGCTGAGGCCGCTCATCCTCCTGCTCAGCGCGGAAATCGCGGGCTTCAGAGGGGACGCACGCCTGACGCTCGCGGCCATCGTCGAATCCATTCACACGGCATCTCTCCTCCACGACGACGTCGTCGATGGCGCCGATATTCGCAGGGGAAAAATTCCTGCGCACAAGGTGTGGGGAAATCAGGTCGTTATCCTCGTCGGCGATTTTCTCTATTCGAATGCCCTCAGACTTGCCGTCCAGCAGAAGAGCCAGCGCATCATGGAGGCTCTCTCGGATGCGACGACGCGAATGACCGAGGGGGAACTTCTCCAGCTGTCGCGCACGGGCGATCCCGGCATCACCGAAGACGAGTACATGGCTATCATATCGGCCAAGACCGCGGCGCTGATTTCAGCCGCCTGCCGTATCGGCGCAATCCTCGGCTCGCTGCCGGAAGAGAAGGAATGCGCGCTCGCAACCTATGGGAAAAATGTGGGGATGGCATTCCAAATGACAGACGATATCCTCGACTACGTCGCGGACGAAGGCAGTCTCGGCAAACGGTTGGGGAAGGATCTGAGGGAAGGAAAGATAACGCTCCCGCTCATCCTCCTCCTCAAAACCGCCGACGCTTCCGAAAGAGAGGCGGTCAGGCAAATCGTCCAGAGCGGCTTTACGAAGACCGGCCTGAAACGCATTCTTCGTTTATTCGAGAGGTACGGTACCATCGGGCAGTCGCTCGAAAGGGCCCGGCAGCTCATCGAGAGCGCGAAGGATCAGCTCGCCGTCTTTCCGGATTCGCCCGCGAAGTATGCTCTCTCCCGGATCGCCGACTATTCCCTGTCGAGGAACAGGTGAATGCACCCCCTCGTCGAACTCGCGAAGCGGAGTGTCGAGGCCTACATCACACGGAGGGAGACGATCGGCCTCCTGGAGGACGTCCCCGAATGCATGACAGGTAAAGCCGGGGTTTTCGTGTGCATCAAGAAACACGGGCGGCTGAGGGGATGTATCGGCACCTTCCAGCCGACGCGCGAGTGTGTCGGTCTCGAGACGATCGCGAATGCGATCTCCGCTGCCACAGAGGATCCCCGGTTCCCCCCCGTGTCGGAGAAGGAACTGCCGGAGCTGAGTTATTCCGTCGATGTGCTCTCTCCACCGGAGAAGGTCTCCGACGTATCGGAACTCGACCCGAAAAAATACGGTGTCATCGTCGTGAGTGGATTCAGGCGGGGACTCCTGCTGCCCGACCTCGAAGGTGTCGACACGGTCGAGGAGCAGCTCAACATCGCAAAGATGAAAGCCGGCATTGCTCCGCACGAGGACGTCGAGATGTACCGTTTCGAAGTGCGGCGCTACACATAGGACGGATCGTTCACGCACACGGGCCGTCGAGCATTCTATCTCCGGACCTACGATCTCTTGTACGTACCGCTCAGGCCACCCCGTTTTTCCACGAGGACGATGTCGGAGATTGCCATCTCCTTGTCGATTGCTTTGCACATATCGTAAATGGTGAGCGCTGCAACGGAAACCGCCGTCAACGCTTCCATCTCGACGCCGGTCTGCCCCGCGACCTTCACGCTCGACTCGATATCGATCTTCCCTTTTTTCTCGTCGATCGTGAAGTCGACCGTAACCGATGCGATGGCGAGCGGATGGCAGAGGGGAATGAGATCGCTCGTTTTTTTTGCCGCCATAATGCCGGCGATGCGTGCCACGCTGAAGACGTCACCTTTCGGGACCGTCTTTTCCTGGATCATGGCGAGCGTCTCGGGCTTCATCGAAATGGATCCGCGGGCGACCGCGAACCGCTCACTCGCTTCCTTCCCGCTGATATCGACCATCCGTGCCCTTCCCTGCTCGTCGACGTGAGAAAGTTTTTTCATAGCGAGAATCCCTCTGGTGCCGAAGGCGGGAGTCGAACCCGCACGGCCTTGCGACCACTAGACCCTGAACCTAGCGCGTCTGCCAGTTCCGCCACTTCGGCCCTCCCCTATTATACACAACGCATGAGGTCCACCGGAGAGCGCGCGAGGACCGCGACCCGTTTATCCACGCGCGGAGACGATGGCGGCCTCTCCGCGATCACCGTGCAGAATTCTTTCGAAGGGGCTCCCCTACTTGTGCTCTTCCGAGGAAATAATCTCCTGCGGATATTTTTTGACGAAGATGAGGAACTCTTCGGCAACGTGCGGGAGGATCGCCTTCGGAAGAAGAATGAGGGAGAACTTTCTCACGATATTCCCTTCCCTCAGCGTAAGCGCGTGCAACTTTCCCTCCTCCTGTTCTTTCCTGACCGCCCACTTCGAGAGAATGGAGACACCGATTCCTCCTTCGACCGCGACCTTGATGGATTCGGTACTGCCGAGGGTGAGGGCAATGTGCAGATCATCGATGCCGAAGCCGTACAATGCGAAATAGTCCATGATCTTCTGTCTCGTTCCCGACCCTTCCTCCCGAATGACGAAGGGTTCCCGGATGATGTCGAAGAGCGATATCATCTTCTTCCTCGCCCACGGGTGATTGGTGGATACGATCGGAACGAGTTCGTCCGAAATAATCGGCTCACTCTTGAACGTCGTCCGCGACGTTTCTCCTTCGACGAGGCCAAAATCGACGAGCTGCGAAGAAAGGAGCTCCTCTATCCTCTTCGTATTGCCGATCCACAGAGAGATTGCAATTTTTGGATACCTCTTCTTGAAATCGATGATGATGCGGGGAAGCACGTAGTTTCCTATCGTCGTGCTCGCTCCGATGGTGATGCCTCCGCGCATCATACCCGTTATCTTCGCAATTCGCTTTTCGATATCCGTGTAGTGCGCGAGCACGTGCTTCGCCTCTTTATAGAGGATTTCCCCGACCGGCGTGAGCTTCAGCGTGTCCCGCGATCTGTCGAAGAGCTTCGTGCCGAAATATTCCTCGAGCGCCTGAATCTGCATGCTCACGGCCGGCTGGCTCAGATGAACGATCCGGGACGCCTTCGAAAAGCTCTTCGTTTCGACGACCGTGCAAAAGAGTTTCAATTTCATATCCATCATGACGCATACTATATCACATTTCTTTATGGATTTATAAGATCAGTGCAAAACGGGTCGCGCGTCGTATTTACTACTACTCCCTAAGACGTCGTGTCGGACGGTGAGTCTGTGGTTGTGACGGCGAGCCTGCGCGTGACACGATCAGCGCCGTCAGGCGGGCACCGCACGGACTCGGCGGCACGGGCATGAAGGGCGAAACGTCAGCACGGGAAAGGAGGTCTGTATGGTAGCGAAGGAGACATATGAAGCGTACTGGAAGGAGAACCTGACGTACATCGTGATTCTGCTGTCGATCTGGTTCACGGTGTCGTACGTGTGCGGAATTCTCATCGCGGACCAGCTCGACACGATCAAGTTCTTCGGGTTTCCGCTGGGGTTCTGGTTTGCGAGCCAGGGATCGGAGGTCACGTTCGTGATTCTCATCGCGATCTACGTCAAGCTGATGAACGCGCTCGACCGGAAGTACGACGTGCACGAGAAGTGACGCGGACCCTCTGGTGAGCGGGCGCATGAGACGATCAGCACACATGAGAGAAAGGGGATAGCATATGGATATTATTACCTGGACATGGATAATCGTCGGACTGTCGTTTGCGCTCTACATCGGGATCGCGATCTGGTCGAAGGCGCGGTCGACCGGTGACTTCTACGTCGCGGCGAAGCAGGTGCACCCGGTCCTCAACGGGATGGCGACCGGCGCGGACTGGATGTCGGCGGCCTCGTTCATTTCGATGGCCGGCATGATCTCGTTCATGGGGCGGGACGGTGCGATGTACCTCATGGGCTGGACGGGCGGCTACGTGCTGCTCGCGATGCTCCTCGCCCCCTACCTCCGCAAGTACGGCAAGTACACCGTGCCGATGTTCGTCGGGGAGCGGTACTACTCGCAGGCTGCCCGTGCAGTCGCTGTGGCCTGCGCCATCTTCATCTCGTTCGTGTACGTCGCAGGGCAGATGCGCGGCGTGGGGGTCGTCTTCTCGCGGTTCCTCGAAGTGGACATCGACCTTGGCGTCATCATCGGCATGGCGATCGTCTTCTTCTACGCCGTCATGGGCGGGATGAAGGGGATCACCTACACACAGGTCGCCCAGTACATCGTCCTGATCACCGCGTACCTGATCCCGGCGATCTTCATCTCGTTCATGTTCACCGGGATCCCGATCCCCCAGATCGGCTTCGGCGCGTCGCTCAGCGAGAGTGGGATGCGGCTCCTCGGGACCGATGCCGGGTACCTCCTCGACAAACTCAACCAGATCCACAAAGACCTCGGCTTTTCGGCCTATACGTCGGGGGGCACCAAGAGCATGATCGACGTCTTCACGATCACACTCGTCCTCATGGTCGGCACCGCCGGCCTCCCCCACATCATCATCCGGTTCTTCACGACGCCGACGATCCGGGGGGCGAGGGCATCGGCCGGATGGGCCCTCCTCTTCATCGCCATCCTCTACACGACCGCCCCGGCCGTCGCCTCCTTCGCGCGGATCAACATGATCTCCACGCTCCACAACCGGCCCTATGTGGAAGCCCCATCGTGGTTCAAAAACTGGGAGAAGACCGGGCTCGTCGCCTGGAAGGATAAAAACGGCGACGGCATGATCCAGTACGCCAAGGGGAGCGCCTTCACCGGCAAGGTCGTCTTCGCGAAGGACGAGGCCGGCAAACCGCTTCTCGGACAGTACGGTGAACGGGTCGTCTCGACACCGGCCACCCCGATCGAAAAGAGCAAGAACGAACTGTACATCGACAACGACATCATCGTCCTCGCCAACCCCGAGATCGCGAAACTCCCCGCGTGGGTTGTTGCGCTAGTCGCTGCCGGTGGCCTCGCCGCGGCGCTCTCGACGGCTGCGGGCCTCCTCCTCGTCATCGCCTCGGCCTTCTCGCACGACCTCATCAAGAACATCTTCGCCCCGACCATGTCCGAGCGGAGCGAATTGATTTTTGCGCGGATCGCCGCAGGGTTCGCCGTCCTCGTGGCCGGATACCTCGGCATCCACCCCCCGGGCTTCGTGGCGCAGGTCGTCGCCTTCGCCTTCGGACTCGCCGCCTCCTCCTTCTTCCCCGTCATCATCATGGGGATCTTTTGGAAGAAGACCACGAAAGAAGGAGCGATCCTCGGGATGCTCAGCGGGATCATCTTCACCGCCTCCTACATCGTGTACTTCAAGTTCATCAACCCAGCCATGAATGTGCCCGCGCACTGGTGGTGGGGCATATCCCCGGAGGGAATCGGCGCCATCGGCATGCTCATCAATTTCATCGTCATGGCTATCGTCTCCAAACTCACGAAAGAGCCGCCCCAGCACGTGCAGGACATGGTCGCATCGCTCCGGTACCCCAGAGAGGTGTAGCGGCGATCGGATGAGGATGAGACGGGCGGTATTTGTCACGGCGACCGATACTGACATCGGCAAGACGATGATCGCTTCTGCCCTCGTCGTCGGTATGCGGGAGAGGGGAATCAGATGTGGGGTGATGAAACCCGTGCAGTGCGCTGGCAATGACGCACTCTTCCTCAAGCGAGTCAGCGGCGCCGGCGATCCCCTCGGGATCATCAACCCCTTTTCTTTCAGGAGGCCCCTTTCCCCGCACCTCGCCGCCCGCCTCGAATCCCGCCACATATCGCTCAAGAAAATTCTCCGCTGCTACGAGATGCTGCGTGAGCGGCATGACTTTCTCGTCGTCGAGGGAGCCGGCGGTCTCCTGGTGCCGTTGAGCGGAAGGATGCTCGTCGCTGACATGATCAAGGCACTCGATCTCGATATCGTCATCGTCGCGAGAGCAGGACTGGGAACGATCAATCACACGCTCCTGACCATCGAGGCTGCTGCGCGACGAAACATTCGAATCGTTGGGATCGTGTACAACCAAAGTACCCGCGGGCCCCTTACCGTCTGCGAAGAGGATAACCCCGTGATCATCAGGAAGCTGAGCGCCATCCGAACGCTCGGTCTCGTGCCGTTCCGAAAGATTCAGCGAGGGAGGGTGTCGGTCGAACTATTACGAGACATCGCGGGGAGAATCGACATCGACGCGATTGTGGGCGACAGCCCGGCTCAGCGCGAACGCGCGCGGGACGTTGCAGGGAGAAACGTGCAGCCGATCGCGCCGCACAGGGCAATGGCCGCCGCGAGGAGGAACGCCGGGGCCAGAGAGGAATAGGCCTCGGCGAGCATCCCGGCGAGACCCGGGCCGAAAGCCTGCCCGATTCCAAAAAAGAGGGTGATGAAGCCGATTCCGGCCGGCGCGAGCGTCGGTCCGAGAAGGTCTCCGCACGTGGCCGCCATGATGGCGGGGATGCTCCACGCCGAGATCCCGAAGAGCAGTGCCGACAGAAACAAACCGGGCGGTTCGGCCCAGAGCGCAAACAGGCCAAATGCCAGTGCGTGCATCCCGTAGACAAGACAGAGGGCTGCCCTGCGACCGAGCACGTCTGATGCGGATCCCCATATAACTCCGCAGAAGAAGGCTCAGCCATCCCATGATCATGAAGAGCCTGCCTGCGGCGGCCTGCGTGTACCCCCTCCGCGATCAGGTACTTAAGAAAAAAGTCATGTAAAAATGATATACGAGAATCCAATCGCGACATAGACGAACCCCAAATGCCACACAACGCCGGACCGATAGACTTTGCGCCACTCAAGTCCCCGGCGTCTCGCACCGGCCGTATCGCTCTCATCGACCGCCCCTATCGGGCGAAGGCCGACTTCCGAAGGGCAGTTGCGCAAGACAGCATACGCGAGCAGCGCGAGCCCGTATGTTACGCCCGCGAAGATGAACCAGCAGGCGCGCCAGCCATGCGCTCTTCATGCCGACAGTATCGCCGGCACGAGGAGCCCGAGCACGATGAGCGCGACGGAGGATCCCGTCACGCCTATCCCGGATGCGAATCCTGATCGGCGCCGAACGAACCACGCCGCGCGCAGTCCTATGACGGGGACGTTGCTCGCGCCGCTCCCGACCCCAGTGACAGCTCTCCAGAGAGCCGCTTCCGCGAAGCTCTGCGAGAGGCCGGTGAGAAGAGCATTCCGGTCGCGACGACGCTCAAGCCGACGGTCACGACAATGCGCGGTCTGTACCGCACAACCAGTGCGCCGCCGACCACCGAGAACACGAGATAGCCCGCCAGGTTGGCCGTTGCGAGGACACCGGCTTGGGTATTCGTCAATCCGAGGTCGGCCTGCATGGACGGCAGGACCATCGTGTGGCCGAACCGTGCGAGGCCGAGCGCACCGAAGACGACGAGCCTGCAGTCTCCGAGGACGACCCAGCCGTAATGCATTCCGAAGCACATGGCGGATTTCAACGCTCTCCCGGTACCTGTTTCATGACCTGGAACGCGTTCGGTGGCGTTCTCGGCTTGAACGCTCCTCCTCGCAAGACTTTTGCGACGGCATTCTTAATGGCGACGGCAACCTTGAGAATCTGCTCTCTGCTTTCGACCGCGCTCGGCCATTATGACGATTCCCCGCCCGCTGATCGAAATGAACTCGCCGATCCGGATGACGCTCGATTTCTCTTTGATCTCCCGCGATGCGAGCTTGTACGGCTTGAGGATCGGGAGGACACTCTCGACCCCCGGCATGGACTCGATCGACTGAAGGACGAACTTTCCCCGCTCGTCACCGACGGCGCCGATGACATGCCTCGTCGTTCCGTGGATCACGTGGGGCATGTACAAGCTCCTTGACCCTCTTGGTCACCTCGTCCTTCACGCGTTTCGTCGCACCCGCCTTCAGGATAATGATCATCCCGACCTCTCCCCCCTGCCAGAAAGCAGAAAGGCTGGAGGCAAGCCTCCAGCCTTTTTCCACATCTGACATTCTCGCAGTAAATCGTGTACTGTAACTGCCACTTCAGGAATTAACCACTTCGTGCCTTGTCCGCGTAAAAGTCACGCGGAACAAAGTACTCGTACTGGAAAAATGCGTCGAGATTCTTATTGAATTTGTGAATGATAAAGAAGGTCTGGAGATGGCCTCTCGCGAGCCCGTCGCCGAACATGGGAACACGTATGGGTATCGGTTGTGCGGGCTCGTTCGCCCTCCAGTACTGATAGGAGAGAGAGGTTCGTGTCCGGTGTCACTTCCATCCTCACTCTCGCCATATAGAGCTGGGAATTCGACCAGTAGAATGCTATCGACGCGGCCTCGCGGATAAACTCGTTCTGGTAGACGGTGTCCGCGCCGAAGGTGTTCAAATGGAGTTGCGGTATCGCCCACTCCTCGGGAGGGGTCACAGGATTCGTCACTCTTCCCGGGGAAATCGCCCCTTTTCTTCTCTTTTCCAAATGTAGTAAGGCTCAAACACGAGATTATGGATAGGCTTCGCTCTCCCGTAGACAAGGAAAGCCTGCGAGTCCGATGTGTCGAGATACTTTCTGCTATCGTAAGAGGTGAACCCATTTGCGATGTGACTCCGCCATGTCGGAAGATACTGGTCCTGCCACTGGTTCGGGATGTAAACAAAGTCGACGCTGTTGCCCTTGTCGACCTTCCATTTAGCTTTCGCCGCTTTAAAATAGAACGTCCTCGATCCGTCCTGAGGGGTTCCCTTGGAGATCAACAACCCCTCCCCGTAGAGATCCTCCCCCATGAGGAAATCCTGACGGCCGATCTTCGGGTCAAGGGGCACATCAAAGGCGTTATTCGCTTTGATGTACAGGTTATCAACGACATCTTCATGCTCATCGAGATTCGTACACCTGCCATCCAATCTCCTCGGTTTCAGAGGAACCTAGATGATAGTATAGCTCGACGGTAAGCTTCAGGAACACACTCGTATCATTGAACGCAGCACTGCTCGGGGCATGGAGGGACTGGAGTGACGTCGAGCGGCTCATGGTCGGCAAACCGATTTACATGGAAATATCGTTCGCTCTCGATTTTCTCCACGAGGATCCGGCGGTAGCGCGTATTTTTGCGAAGCACCCGCCCGAGTACATCCTCTTCGAAACCGATTCGCCGTGGACAGCGCAAGATGAGACTCTCGCGCTCCTGAAATCGCTCGGCCTCGGGGAGAACACAGAGCGACGTATCCTCAGAGAGAACGCGCTCACTCTCCTGCAGTCTCAGTGACGTTCTTCTGACGCCTTCTCTGCCAGGCGATGTACACGCAGAGGAGGGCGATACACGCTCCGATGAGGTAGACCGTCCATTCCCTGCTCATCTCGACGATGCGCTCTTTGTTATTACCGACAAAGTATCCAATGTAGGCGAGGATGCTCACCCAGATACCGGCGCCCAAGGCGGTGTAGAAGCAGAATTTCATGAGGTTCATCCTGCAGAGACCCGCAGGGAACGAGATATAGTGCCGGACGCCGATGATCAGGCGGCCGATGAACGTGCTGATCGTCCCGTGCTTGCGGAAAAAATCTTCCCCCTTCCGGAAATGCCCGGCGCTCACGCCGAAATATTTTCCGTACCTCACGATGAACGGCCTACCGAGAAAGACGGCTATGCCGTAGTTGAAGAGCGCCCCGAGGACGCTGCCGGCGGTTCCCGAGGCGATCACACCGATCCAATCCATCTGCCGCTGGGAGATGAGATACCCCGCAGGAGGGATCACGAGTTCCGACGGCAACGGAATGAACGTACTCTCGACGAACATCAGGAGGACGATGCCGGCGTATCCTAGCGAACCGACCGTTTCCACGAGCCACGTGAAGAATGTATCCATACTATGCAGAGCGACGTTGTTACTCTTCCATGATGTTGGTCGGGGCGAGCAGATTTGAACTGCCGACCACTCACACCCCAAGCGAGTGCGCTACCAGGCTGCGCTACGCCCCGATTTCGAATTGTTACTGAAGCTGGCTGAGGATCTCTCTGAGCCTCTTTTTGACGTGCTCGATAACCTGCAAAGGCTGGCGGTCATCCCGTCTCTGCACTTCTTTCGCGGGCTTCACTTCACTGAGTGCAGGCGCAAATCCGAGTTGCTTCCTCACCCCTTCGATCGTATACCTCTCCTGATAGAGGAGATCTTTTATCGTCAGGAGGAGTTCCACGTCCTTTTTTACGTACACACGCTGGCCCGACTTGTTCTTCCTCGGCCTCAGGAACGGGAATTCCGTCTCCCAGTACCGCAGAACATACGGTTCGACGCCCACGATTCTGCTCACCTCGCCGATCTTATAGAAGAGTTTATCCGGATACGATATGGACGCCCTCAGGCTCTCGTGTGCCGATTTATTCATTCACCTTATCCATCGCCGCCTTCAGCTGGTTGCTCGCCCGAAACGTAATCACCCTGCGCGGCGTTATCTGCAGGTCGTCTCCCGTCTTCGGGTTTCTGCCCCTGCGCGCCATTTTCTGACGAACGTTGAAGGTGCCGAAACCGGATATCTTGACCGACTCGCCATCCACGAACGTCTGTTTCATCGTGTCGAACAGTATCTCGATAATCTCCTGCGCCTCTTTTTTAGAGAGACCGATCTTCTCAAAAATCTTTTCTACTAAATCCGCCTTTGTCATGGTATCCCCTTAATTTTTCATAATTATATTAACGAGATATCCACTTGTCAAGAAGAATTTTCTTGAGGCCATTACGGATTGCGTCCCGATTCCCAACAGAATGTCGCAGCCGAGCTTGAACACCGAGGGCCCAAAAAATTATCATGTACCGGTGATCTACGGCATCGGCATCGACGTCGTACACATCGGCCGTCTCCGCGCGGTGACCGAGAAATGGGGTCGAACATTCCTGGACCGCGTGTTCACCGAACGCGAACTCGCATACTGTTTCGGGAAGAAAAACCCTTACCCGTCGCTCTCCGTCCGCTTCGCCGCGAAGGAAGCCTTCAAGAAAGCCATCGGAGCGGAAGTGCCCGTCTCACTCCGCGATATCGAAGTCGAGGTGAGCGATGGCGGGAAGCCTTCGCTCGTCTTCGGCGGGAGAATAAGACAATTCCTCGATTCCCATAACATCACGGCAACGCACGTGAGCCTCACGCACGACCACGACTATGGCGTCGCTTCCGTCGTTGTCGAACGCTGACCTTCGAGGGATCGCACATCCTCATTCGTGCGGAGAATCTGGCCGGAGGGAATCGCTCTTCCTCTCTTCTGTGCCATTCGCGCCACCGTCGGATCGATCACCCGCACTGACCTCATCGTACTCGGGGACCACGATGCCGCGCATGACCATGATACGGTAGATGAAGTCGGCCCTGCGAACGACGTAACCGCTGTCAGCGAGAGGGTCGTATTTCCGCGGATTCGGGAGCACCGCCGCCAATCGCGCCGCCTCGTCCGCGGTAAGTTCCGCTGCCGGCTTCCTGAAATAGTGGCGCGATGCTTCTTCGATGCCGAATATTCCCTGCCCGCCCCACTCCGCCACGTTCATGTACAGTTCGAGGATGCGTCGCTTCGTGAGCGCTCGTTCGAGACGCCACGTGATCATCGCTTCCCTGATCTTCCGAAGGGGATTTTTCGAGGGAGAGAGGAAAAGGTTCTTCGCGAGTTGCTGACTGATCGTGCTCCCTCCGAACTTAAACCTTTTCTCCCGGATATCTCTTTCGAGCGCCTTCCCGATCGCTTCGTAGTCAAACCCCTCGTGATGCCAGAACTTGTCGTCCTCCGCGATCAGCACCGCTTTCAGCGCATAGGGAGAAATGCGCGACAGCGGTACCCACTTCTGACGCACGCGATAGGGTTTCCCCTCGCGCCGCCACTCCGCTTCCCGGTACTTCATGAACGCTGTCTTCTTCGGATTTTCGAACCGGAGCCGGGAAACATCGGGCGAGAGAAAGAGCGAGACGACGATACCGGACAGGACAGCAAGGGGCAAAAGGAAGAGACTTTTCCTACCCCAGGATTTCCGTGCCAATTCCTTCCTTCGTGAAGATCTCGAGCAGGAGACAGTGCGGGATACGGCCGTCTATGATGTGCGTCTTCGCAACGCCGCCATCGATCGCCTTCATGCAGGCATGAACCTTGGGGAGCATTCCACCTTTTATCGTTCCATCGTGGATCAACTTCTTCGCCCGTTCCCTCTTGAGCGTCGATATCGTCTTCCCCTCCTCATCGATGATTCCCGGGACGTCCGTGAGCAGAATCAATTTCTCCGCGCGGAGCGCCGAGGCAACCGACGCCGCCGCGAAATCCGCGTTGATATTGAGCGTCTCGCCCTTCGGACCTGTCCCGATCGGCGAAATGACGGGGATAAAGCCTTCCCTCTCCAGACAGCGGATCACCTCGGGTTCGATCGAGGTCACCTCTCCCACGAGCCCGATGTCGATCACCTCTTCCCCCGCCCCTGAGGGCTTCCGGAGCACGGTTCTCTTCGCCCGGATAAGACCACCGTCCTTGCCGCTCAATCCGACCGCCTTCCCGCCGTGCGCATTGATCAGCGAGACGATCTCCTTATTGATCAGCCCCCCGAGCACCATCTCGACGATATCCATCGTCTCCGCGTCGGTGACGCGCTGCCCCTGCACGAAAGTCGGTGTTTTGCCCATCTTTTCCATGGTGACCGAGATTTTCGGTCCACCGCCGTGCACAATCGCCACCCGTATGCCGATGAACGCGAGGAGGACGATGTCCTTCGCGAAAGACTCCTTCAGCTCGTCCTTCACCTGAGCAGCGCCACCGTACTTCACGACGAACGTCTTTCCGTAGAACGTTCGGATATACGGCAACGCTTCTATTAAAATCTCTGCCTTCGTAATACTGTCCGTCATCTTCGCGGTTCTCATGTTTCGAAACAGGGGATACAGACGATCTCGCCGTTTTTCACACGCGCCCGCGATTCCATCATTTTTTCGCCGCACTGTGCGCATCGCAGGCTCGCGTAGATTTTCGCCTCGTCCGGCACCACCATCTTCCTCCGGGTGACTGCGAACAGCTCGTCATCGCCCGCCCGGAGGATCATTTCTGTCTTCTTCGACTTTCTCCCGTGGACAACGCGGAGCACTTCCTCGAAGCGCTCGCCCTTGATGTAGCGATCCCACATGCGCTTCTCTTCGTCGGTTTCGGGGAATGCCCAGACGACCGATATCCGCATCCCTTCCCCTGAAAGCCGTTTGATGAACGTATAGACCTGCTTCCCGTAATCCCTGAAAATGAGGTTCCCTTTCCCGAATGTGCAGCCCGTCATGACCTGCACCGCATCGACCGAGCAGGAATTATTTTCGACGATCGCGACCATTTCCTCATCCCGGGCTCTCCTGCCGATCGTCTTCAGGGCGACCAGCGAAACCCGGTAGCCGATGGCGAGGCCGGGACACGAATGACCGTGAAAGCCCACGACGTCCTCGAACGTTTTCATATGCATGATTTTACCTCAAACCTCCTTCTTTTTGTGCCCGGGACGACATCGAGCCCGTTCGAAACAGATGCGCCGGCCGCCCTCGGGCGGGAACAGCCGGTGTTCCCGGCGCGTGCGCATGGTAGAATGACACTATGTGGAGTAAGGTTGCCTGGATCGCCATATCGCTCGCTGCAGCCCTTTCCCTCTCTGTCGTCGCGGGCATCCTCAATCCCTCGGAAAAGATAAACGCGCTCTGGCTCGTCGTCGCCGCAGGCTGTTTCTACGCCATCGCCTATCGGTTCTACGGCTCCTTTCTCGCCGCGAAGGTGCTCGTCATCGATGCAACCCGGAAGACGCCCGCACAGCGCCTCTCCGACGGTATCGATCACCATCCGACAAACCGCTGGATCCTCTTCGGCCACCACTTCGCGGCGATCGCGGGAGCCGGTCCCTTAATCGGACCGATGCTCGCCGCGCAATTCGGTTACCTGCCCGGCTTCCTGTGGATCCTCATTGGTGCGGCGCTGGGCGGAGCCGTGCACGACATGGTCATCCTCTTCGCGTCCGTCCGGCGAAACGGCACTTCGCTCGCCCGGATCGCTGCAGACGAAATCGGTCCCCTCGGCGGTGTCGCGGCATCCCTCGCAATACTCTTCATCATCATCGTCGCACTTGCTGGGCTCGGTCTCGCCGTAGTCAACGCACTCTCGCAGAGCCCGTGGGGAACTTTCACGATCTCCCTCACGATCCCGATCGCGCTGTTTATGGGCATCTATCTCAACCGCCTGCGCCCGGGGAAGGTGGCCGAGGCGAGCGCCATCGGCGTTGTCCTGCTCCTTTTCGCCGTCTTCACCGGCCACTACATCCCGGGGTCAACGCTCGAATCCTTCTTTAACCTTCCGAGAAACGTCCTCGTCCTCTCGCTCGTCCTCTATGGATTCGTCGCTTCCGCCCTCCCCGTCTGGCTTCTCCTCGCACCACGGGACTATCTCTCCACCTACATGAAAATCGGCACGATCGCGCTGCTCGCCGGCGGCATCGCCGCGATAGCACCGGACATTCAGATGCCGGCCGTCACCCGATTTGCCGACGGTGGTGGCCCCATCATTCCGGGAAGCGTATTCCCCTTCATGTTCATCACGATCGCGTGCGGCGCCATATCGGGCTTTCACGCCCTCATCTCCTCCGGAACGACGCCCAAGATGATTATGAACGAGAGGGACATTCCCTTCATCGGTTTCGGCGCAATGCTCGTCGAAGGTTTCGTCGCCGTCATCGCGCTGGTCGCCGCAACGATCCTCATTCCGGGTGACTATTTCGCGATCAATTCGCACCTCCCCGCCGATGTCCTCGCATCCCTCGGCTTCCCCGTCCAGCGCATCTCGGAACTCTCCGAGATGGTCAAAACCGACGTTGCGGGACGGCCGGGAGGCGCCGTCTCCTTCGCCGTCGGCATGGCGTCTATCCTCTCCGCGATACCCGGAATGAAAGGGCTCATGCCGTACTGGTACAATTTCGCGCTCATGTTCGAGGCGCTCTTCATCCTCACGACCGTGGACGCCGGGACACGGGTCGCCCGTTTTCTCCTCCAAGAGCTCGGGGGGAAAGTGTACAAACCTCTCGCGAAGACCACGTGGCTGCCGGGCAATATCGCCGCAAGCGGCCTCGTCGTATGTGCGTGGGGCTACCTCATCTATTCCGGAAACGTCTCTTCAATATGGCCGATGTTCGGTGTCGCCAATCAGTTGCTCGCCGCGATCGCGTTCGGTGTCGGAACGACCATTCTCATCAAAGCCGGAAAGATTCGATATGCGTGGGTTACGTTCGTTCCGATGGTCTTCATGTTCATCATGACTCTTACCGCCTCCTATGACCTCATCCTCATGTTCCGCGAGAGAGCGTCGGACGCTCTCTCGCGGTCGGAGGCACTGACGTTCACGGTGGACTCCTATCTCGTGCTCCTCATCGCGACGCTGGCCCTCGTCGTCCTCGCCGACATGTCGAGGAAGTGCTATCGGCTCTGGAACGGCGCCGCATCCGTCCAACGAAAAGGGATAGACAGAACGGAGTAAAGATAGCCTCGCACCTCATCGCTCCTTTTTTCCTCTCGAGAAGAACAACCGCGCCGTTTCATTCCCAGGATCGAGATCGAGGATTCGCCGAAAGACGGCCGCTGTCCTCTCGACGTCGTTGCGCTGGTCGTGGTATCTCGCCATGAGCGTGAGGTACTTCACCTGCTCCGCCACGAGACCTTCTCTCGAAAGCATAGCTACGATCTTCTCGCAGGCGCTCGTCTCGGATGCATCGCACGCAAGGATTTTCTTGTAAAGGGCAACCGACTTCGTCGGGTGCTCGACCGAAAATGCATCAGCCGCCTTGTAGAAATACGCGATCGCCTTTCGCGTCTCCCCCTTCTGAAGGTACAGCTCCGCGAGCTGCCTGAACTCATACGCGGACAGCTGCTTCCCGTTCAGATTCCTGATCATCTCCCTGTTGCGCAAACTCCTTATGCGCGCATCGAGGTCGCGCTCCCGAAAGAACGGTAGAGACATTCCATTTCCTCTTTCTCTCCCCCGCTGATTTTTTATGTACGCGCACGTCTTTCAACATGTCGCTGAACGCCGAAGAAACACCGGGACGACACCTTCTCAGATTACACCGTGCCTCCCTGCACGATACGGGCTGCGCGGCACCGTCACCCCGTAAAACGAGGTGTGCTATGAAATCATCCTCTCGATTCATGGTGTGCATGAGGTATTCGGCCATAAGGGTTCTCTGAGCGCGGACGCGTCTGCTGACCGCATCTTTCTCGGCAACCGCCGAATGACTCATTCTCGAGTGAACTGGATGACGGATCTTTCCCAGAGCGACGCAATCCAATCATTGAATATCCTTTCCCTCTTTCCTCTGTAGAGTGCATCGAAGATGGATGTCTTCACTTCTTCGAGCGGTTTGAACGTCTCAGGGATTCTGCGTTCGAGTTTGAGAATGAAGACGCCGCGCCCAACCCAGATCGGCTCGCTGATTTCCCCTTCCTTCATCGAAAAGGCCTTCTGGTCAAGCGGAGGGATCAGGCTTCCGCGAGCGAATGTCCCGAGTACCCCCCCGTGACTCCTCAGGGGCTCATCCGAATGCTCATAGAGGAGCTCGTCGAAATCGGCCCCGTCTCTCAGGGAAGCCGCAATGCGCAAGGCCCGCCTTTTCAGGTCCGTCACCTCCGTCACGGATGAGCCCTCTCGCAGCAGCAGATAGATAGCCTTCAGCTCGACCCGTTCTGGGCTGTCGAGGAAATCCTGTCTGTGAGAATCATAGAACTCCTCGATGTCCTTGTCCGTCACGAGCACCTTTTCGTCGACCTCGCTCCCGAGAAGCATCGTCATCAGGATGCGCTCTCTCACCATCCTCCGGAAGGTTTCCACGTCGATCCCCTCATCCCTCAACGCCGCTTCCAGTTCGCTTTCCGCCAATCCGTGCCGTGACCTGAACTCCTCGATTGCCCGCTCGACGTCGCCATCGGACGCTTCCAGTCCTCTCCTCTTCGCTTCACGAACGATGAGCTTCTCTTCGATGAGCTGCCGTAGTACTTTCTCGTCGATGTTCCCTGGGTCGTACGATGACCCGCCAAGCTCCTTCGCGAACACTCGATAGTCGGCGAGCGTCACGACCTGATCGTCGACTGTGGCGAGAATCCGTTCGATAGTTACGGCGTCCGATACCACAACGGGGGAAAAAAGGGCACCGAGCAGTGCAAGAAAAAGAAAATGTCTGCGCGATCGTCCTCGTATCATGACGCGAACGCGGTGAACAGTTTATCGTACGTGCTCATGACGTGTTCCGGAATGACCCTGATTTCGTCGAAAACGGTCATGAAACTCGTGTCCCCCGCCCACCGCGGCACCATGTGCAGGTGGACGTGGTCCTCCATGCCGGCTCCTGCGATCTTGCCGATGTTGATCCCGATATTGAACCCGTCGGGAGAAAAAGCCCGGCGAAGCGCGGAAATCGACGTGCGGACGACTTTCATGAAATCGAGGAGCACATCGTCGTCGAGGGCATCGAGGGACGATGCATGGACGTAAGGGGCCACCATGATATGACCGTTATTGTACGGGTAACGGTTCATGATCACGAAGGTATGTGTGCTCCGATAGAGGATGAGATTCTCCCTGTCGCGCTGCTGTTTCGGCAACTCGCAGAAGATGCACTGCTGCCCTTTCTCCGAGAGTATGTACTCCATTCGCCACGGCGCCCAGATGACTTTCATTTCTTCACCCGCCACGTGGTGCCTGAACGCCCGAGCACCGCAAGGACGACCTGTGCGTCGTTCCACGTCAGCCATTTATCCTTCGGATTCCGCATGAGGTACGCCGGGTGGAATGTCGGAACGCAGGGGATGCCCCGGTACTCGAAGAGCTTGCCCCGTATCGCGGTGATCTTCACCTTTTCATTGCCCATGAGGGTCCCCGCCGCTATCCTGCCGAGCGTCATGATGGCGTCGGGACGGATGATGTCTATCTGGCGCTCGAGGAAGCCTTTGCACTCCTCGATTTCGTCCCACTCGGGATCGCGGTTCATCGGCGGTCTGCACTTCACGATATTTGCTATATACACGGCTTCCCTCATCAGCCCCATCTTTTCGATCAAACGCGTGAGGAGCACGCCCGCGTCGCCGACGAAGGGGCGCGCCTGCAAATCCTCCTCGCGCCCCGGTGCCTCGCCGATGAACATGAGCCGCGCGTCGAGATCTCCTTCGCCGAACACGATGTGCGTCCTCTTCTCCGAGAGTTTGCAGCGCCTGCAGTCGCCGATCTCTTCGCGAAGCTGTTCCATCGCTGCTCGCTTGTCTCTCGACCCCGGAGCGCCCAACGGCGGCAAAGGCAGCCGTTCGTACCCGAGCGCCATGAAGAATTCGAGCGCATCCTTCATATCCCGAACAATTCGGTCGTCGCTCATCGCTCTCCCCATTTCAATTTTGTCCGCAGGATTTCGAAATAGTCCCGTTCGCACGGGAGGAAGAATCGCGCTTTGACCGCGGATTTCTTCACGTGCACGACATCGCTTTGCCGCAGGGAAAAACCGACCTGACCGTCGACGGTGAGAAAGACGTCCTCGTTCCGCGATCGCAGGATGATATCCACCTCGACATTATCCGGAAGGACGATGGGTCTGTTCGTGAGCGTGTGAGGGCAAATGGGAGCGAGGATGATGCTGTTCAGCGTCGGATAGACGATCGGCCCGCCGGCCGAAAGAGCGTACGCAGTCGAACCCGTCGGCGTCGACACGATCAGGCCGTCCGCCTTGAACGTCGCGACGAATTTGCTGCCGATGTACGTCTCGAGATCGATGATTCGCGCTAACGCCCCTTTGTTCACGACGACGTCATTGACGACGAGGTACTCGGCGATCGACTCACTGTGCCTGAGAACGCGGGCCGTGAGCATCATGCGTTCTTCGACGGGACACGTTCCCTCCATCACCTTCTCGATCACCTCGTACATCTGATCCTTGTGGACTGCGGTGAGAAAGCCGAGCCCTCCGAGATTGACGCCGAGAATCGGCAGACCATTGTCACCCACGAGACGCGCGACGCTCAACATCGTCCCGTCCCCCCCGAGCACGATGATGCAATCGACGAGGGCGGGAATTTCGGAGCGCTGATGCCCTGCCATGTTGAGGGCGGACGCGGACTCGCTGTCGATGATCACGTCGCAACCCTTCTTCCTGAGCCAGGGAAGGAGCGCCTTGAGTATTTTCAGCGGCTCAGGATGGCCGCTCTTCGATATGATGCCGATCTTTCTCATCCGAACGCTCTATCGTAATCTCTCTCTCGTTCTCGCTGATCCGTTCAAGGTAAACGTCGATGCGCGTTTCCGGCAATTCATCTGCCGCCCTTTCGGCCCACTCGATGACCGCAACGGTGTCACCGCCCATGTAGTCCCTGAGCCCGATACCAGTCAGCTCCTCAGCCTTCTCGATCCGGTAGAGATCGATATGCGCAAGAGGCGGCGACGTGCGGTACTCGGCGATGATCGTAAAACTGGCACTCGTGATGTCTCTCTCGGCAATGCCGAGTGCACGGGCGACGCCCTTCACGAAGACGGTCTTCCCGCTTCCCAATTCGCCGTAGAGACAGACGACATCCCCGGCTCGCAGGCTGCGCCCGAGCACTTCGCCGACCATCATCGTCTCGTCAGGCCCCAGTGTCCTATATTTTTTCATAGCGGGGCGGATTTTTAAAGCATCCCGATGAATCCGCCCTGTTTGCCCGAATAATCGCGATGATAGCGATAGGAGTGAAAATCGCCCGGATTGCAATGGGTGCAGAGCGGTGAGGTCCAGATATGGTGCGGGAGAACCCCGACCGACACCGCCTGCGCAACATTCGCCGAAAGGAGGTCCACGCGATACTTCCCGTCAGCCGGGGACACGTAATCGCCCGGTCCCGTCGCCCGCACAACCGCTTCCTTCACGTCCGCGTCGACGACGTAGCACGACCCTCTGATGCTCGGCCCGCACGCGACGATGATCGTGCGCGGATCCGCACCGAACCGCTCGGTGAACACAGCGATCGCTTTCTTGATAATCCCATGCGCCGTGCCGCGCCAACCCGCGTGGACGACACCGACGACCCCCGTTCCCCCATCATAGATGAGCACGGGCAGACAATCGGCAACCTGCACCCCGATCACGAGTCCCCTCAGATCTGTGACGACCGCATCGGCGATCATCGGCTCCGCGTGCCTGCTCTCCACTACCCATACCCTGTCGGTATGCTCTTGGAGGGGAAGGACGACGTCTCTCTCGGAGAGATCGAGCAGCGCGGCTATTGCATGCCGCTCGGCACCCACCCTTTTCCCCGTGAAAAATGCCCTCACGTTGTCGTCGAAAATGTCCGGCCAGATCAGCATGTCAGCCCGTCACTGCCTGTCCGCGGACAGCAGGGAGAGAAAAGCGGATGGAATCGCATCGATGATGTCGGACGCGATGAGGGAGTGGTGCCCTTTCCGCGAGGCGGCGACGTCTCCGGCGAGACCGTGCAGGTAGACACCGAGGATACAGGCACGGAGCGGATCCCCGGTCTGCGCGAGCAACCCTGCGACCATCCCCGTCAGAACGTCCCCCGAGCCCGCGGACGCCATGCCGGGGTTCCCGGTCGCATTGATGAAAACTCTCCCGTCGGGATGCGCTATCACCGTCGGCACGCCCTTCAACACCACATGCGCCCCGCACTCCTTCGCGCAGAAGAGCGCGGCTTTGATTCTGTCCTTCTCGATCTCAAAGACCGTCATTCCTGACTCGCGCAGGAGACTTTCCATCTCGCCCGGGTGAGGCGTGAGGACAACGGGAGCCGACGCGCCGCGAAGGATATCCGCGCGGCCTTGCAGACACCGTATGCCGTCGGCATCGATGACGACGGGACACGGGGATTTCACCACCAGGTCGAGGAGGATTTTCTTCATATACTCCGTCACGCCTGTTCCGGGACCGATAGCGACTGTCCTGGCGTTTCTTCGCACGAAATCGAGGAGAACACCGCTCGCACGCGATGAGAGCGCCCCTTCTTTCGTGTCGGGGAGAGCGAGCGTCATTTCTTCCGTGACCACTGACTGAAAGACGTCGGAAAGAGACGCGGGCACTCCCAGTGTGACGAGCCCGGCACCGCTCCGCATGCACGCCGCTGCCGCCATGCGCGCGGCACCCGTCTTTCCTTTCGAGCCCGCGACAATGAGCACGTGACCATAGTGGCCCTTGTGCGAATACGCGTCGCGCCGCGGAACCATCCGCGCCACAGCGGACCTCTCGAGCCAATCGACAGTCAGTGTCTCGGCTTCGAGGAGCCCGCGAGGAAAACCGATATCCTCGATGAAGAGCCGACCGGCACACGACGCACCGGGATGGAGGAGGTGCCCCCTCTTCGGAAGGCCGAAGGTCACGGTACACGTTGCTTTCACCGCAGTGCCGAGGACCTGGCCGTCATCCGATGAAATGCCCGATGGAATGTCGATCGAGAGGATCGGCAGTCCGCATCCGTTGATCAGTTTCACGACATCGGCCTCGATACCGCTCAGCGGTTTCGTCAAACCAGTTCCGAAAAGTGCGTCAACGACCGCGACGTGCGGGCCCAAGACGGTCCTGTGCTCCGAGAGAAGTTCGGCGATCGATCTGAGAGGAACGCCGAACGCCTCCGCGATCCGACATTGGGCCTGCGCGTCGGCACTCATTTCCTGTCGCTCCGCCGCGAGAAATACCCTCGCGTCCCATCCCTCGTTCACAAGGTGACGCGCGACGACCAGGCCATCGCCGCCATTATTGCCTCTCCCCGATATCACCACGATCTTCCTGCGCCCGAACAGTTCCTTGATCCTGCGCGAAACCGCAAGCCCGGCCCTCTCCATGAGGACCATGCCCGGAATCCCGTACTCGACGATCGTCTTCCGGTCGATTTCCCGCATCTCCTTTGCTGTCACGACTTTCATAGGAGAAATTATAGCACCAGAGTGTGAATTAATCATTTGCAAACAGAGCTTCGCGTCGTATGGGGACAGGGCGGTTCCGCGATGCGGACGCGCGAATGACAGGGGTCATTCTGCGCGCAGATCGGGGAGGGCATGCGTGTAACTGCCCGGCGGCGTGTGATAAACTATACATTCTATCATCCATGAAAAACATCCGAAATTTTTCGATCATAGCGCACATTGACCACGGCAAGTCCACGCTCGCCGACCGGCTCCTCGAATACACCGGCGCGCTGAGCGAGCGCGAAATGACCGACCAGGTGCTCGATTCCATGGACCTCGAGAGGGAACGTGGCATCACCATCAAAGCGCATGCCGTGCGGCTCACGTATGCGGCGGATGACGGCGTGCTGTATGTCCTCAATCTGATCGACACGCCGGGGCACGTGGACTTTTCGTACGAGGTTTCCCGTAGCCTCGCATCGTGCGAAGGAGCGCTCCTCGTCGTCGACGCATCGCAGGGGGTCGAGGCGCAGACGCTCGCGAACGCGTACCACGCGCTCGAGCACCACCTCGAAATCATTCCGGTGATCAACAAGATCGATCTCCCCGCCGCCGATCCTCAAAAAACAGTGACGCAGATCGAAGAAACGATCGGGATAGACTGTTCCGAGGCGATCCTCGCGAGTGCGAAGGAGGGAATCGGAACGAAAGAGATCCTCGAAGCCATCGTCAAAAGGATTCCGCCTCCTCGAGGGGATGACGGCGAGCCGCTGAAGGCTTTGATCTTCGATTCCTGGTTCGACAACTACCAGGGGGTCGTCGTCCTCGTGAGGGTCTTCGAGGGGAGAGTACGAGCTGGCATGCGCATACGCCTCACGGCGACGGGGAGCGTGTTCGAAGTATCCCAGGTCGGCGTGTTTCTCCCGAAGATCACGCAGGTTCCGGAACTGTCCGCCGGCGAAGTCGGGTACATCGTCGCGGGGATAAAACGGGTGACGGACACGAAAATAGGCGACACCATTACGGATGCGGACAGGCCTACCGATGAACCGTGCCCCGGATACAAGGAAACGAAACCGCTCGTTTTCTGCGGTCTCTACCCGACCCAGGCGCACCAGTACGAAAACCTCAGGGACGCCTTGAACAAGCTGAGGCTCAACGATTCTTCGTTCGTGTACGAACCGGAGACCTCTCTGGCGCTCGGGTTCGGTTTCCGGTGCGGTTTCCTCGGCCTCCTCCACATGGAGATCGTCAAGGAGCGCCTCGAGCGCGAGTTCGATCTCGCGCTCATCAGCACGGCGCCGACCGTCGTCTACCGTGTCACGCACACGAACGGCAGCGTCTCGTTCATTGACAATCCCGCCCTCCTGCCGGATCGCTACGAAACGATCGAGGAGCCGTTCGTCTCGGCGACGATCTTCCTGCCCGCGGAATTCATCGGGCCCATCCTCGACCTCTGTCAGGAAAAGAGAGGGGTGCAGACAACGTTCACCTATATCGGAAAAGACAGGGTGAGGATCGACTACGAACTTCCCCTGAACGAGATCCTCTGGGACTTCTACGACCGCTTGAAATCGCTTTCGAAAGGGTACGCTTCGATGGATTACGACTTTCTCGGGTATCGGGAATCTCGCCTCGTCCGGCTCCATATTCTCCTCAACGGCGAGACGGTCGACGCCCTTTCGTCGATCGTCCACGCCGACCGCGCGTACCAAAAAGGCCGGGATCTGACGGAAAAACTGAGAGACATCATCCCCCGGCAGATGTTCGAAGTGGTCATACAGGCCGCGATCGGGAACAAGATCATCGCGCGGGAGAGCGTGCGAGCCATCAGAAAAGACGTCCTCGCCAAATGTTACGGCGGGGACATCACGAGGAAGAGGAAACTCCTCGAGAAACAGAAGGAAGGGAAAAAGAAGATGAAACAGTTCGGCCGGGTGGAACTTCCGCAGGAAGCTTTCCTGGCGGTGCTCAAGCTCAAATAATGTTCGCGGGATCCCTCCGCATGCGGAGATCCGCGTCATGACGACGATACCGAGACAGATGCAACGATCGGGCGCGCAGCGTCGCGCCCGCGAATCCACGGCAGCCCGAATCACCGGATCGTCCCGTGCCGTCTCCTCTCTCTACATCCATGTCCCCTTCTGCGTAAAGAAATGCAACTACTGCGACTTCTTTTCGGTGCCCTTCGACGAATCGACCGCTTTCGCATACACGGACGCGCTCTGCAGGGAACTGAAGATGAAAGCGCACCTCGCGGGGAGCATCGAGACGGTGTACATCGGCGGGGGGACGCCCTCTCTCCTCCCCCATGCGTGTCTGAGCCGACTATTTCGGACTCTCCAGCGCTCCTATACGCTTTCGGAGACGGCGGAAGTGACAATCGAAACGAATCCCGGGACGATCAGCGGGGCGACGATCGACCTCCTCCTGTCGCGCGGCGTCAACAGGATCAGCGTTGGTGTCCAGTCTTTCGATGACGCTGAACTGAGGCTTCTCGGAAGGATCCATACGGCGGACGACGCCACGCGGACGCTCTCATTCCTGCGGAAGAGCGGTTTCAACACTATTTCCCTCGACCTGATGTTCGGCATACCGGGTCAGACACTGGACTCGTGGCGAACGAGTCTCGCACGATGCCTCGAATGTGCACCCACCCACCTTTCGTGCTACGAACTCACCCTCGAGGAGGGGACACCGTTCTGGAATTCCGTTCAAAAGCCTCCCGAAGACGCCATCGTCGACATGTATGTTCACGCCTGCGATTTTTGCGAACACTATGGGTACGGGCAGTACGAAATATCCAATTTTGCGCTCAGCGGCCACCGCTGCGTGCACAACCTCAACTACTGGCGGCGCGGTGAGTACATCGGTGCCGGCGCGGGCGCTCACTCCTTCGTTGGCGATACCCGTTCGCGCAACGTCCGCGACATCCGCTCCTACATTCGGCATCTCGCGGAGGGCGTCGCTCCTGAAGTGGATTCGGCGATGTTGTCGCCCGTCGAATCCGCGCGCGAGTTTCTTTTCCTCGGTCTGAGGACGACGGACGGCATCCGCATTCGCGATGCGGATGCACTGGGGTTGGATCTTCTGCGGGCGGCCGAAGAACTGCGCGAAGGGGGCTTCCTCGAAATGAGGGGAACCGTTCTCCGGATGACGCGCCGGGGATTTGCCGTATCGACAGCGGTGCTCGTGCACCTGCTCCAGAATCTCGGACTCTAAGAGAGGCGCCCTCCTCGCGGCGGCCTCGTATTGACAAACCGTCACCGTTCACATAATATCTCATCACATCAGAGCCAGGTGCGCGACCGATCGCTCGCGACAAAGCCGGGACAAGGAGGACGACATGAACGTAGTGGAGATAATGACCAAAAAACTGGAGACGATCGACGCCGATGCGCCGGTGTACGACGCGATAGAAAAAATGATCGACCGTCGAATCCGCTCGTTGCTCGTCATGCCGAAGGACGAGCGGGATGTGCACGGCGTGATTACCGTGCGGGATATCGTCAACAAAGTGATCGCGAAGGACCTCGACCTCAAGAAGACGAAAGTGGGGGACATTACGTCGAAACCGCTCGTCTGCGTGGATAAAGGGATGGACGTCGAATACGCCATAAACCTGATGAGCAAGTTCAATATTACCCGTGTTTTCGTATGTGACGGGAAAGAGATCATCGGCATCATCGCCCTCCTCGACGTCCTCTCTGCCGCACTCATCAAACGCGCGAAAGAGGGCCACCGTGCTTGAGCGAATCTTTTTCGGAGGGAAACGGGAACAGAAAGTCATAGAGGACATAAGGAAACACCTCCAGATTCTCCACGCTTCTTCCGAGTGCCTGAAGACGGCGCTCATGGAGAGAGACAAGGAACGCCTCTATTGCATCGCCGATCTCGAGCGGGAGGCCGATAGCGTCCGGCGCGAGATCATCTCCATGATTTACGAGGGAGCGTTTCTCCCGTACCTCCGCTCAAATCTCGTGCGTTTCGTCGAGATCGTCGAGGAAGCGTTGGACCTCACGAAGGAAGCAGCATCCGACTTCGAACTCATGGAGTGGTCGCTCGACGAGGATATCAGGGATGAATGCCTCCTGATAGCGGATAAGAACGCGAAGATGAGCGAGATGCTCCTCATTGCCTTCGATGCCCTGTTCGGCAAGGACGATCTACGTGAGAAGACGCTCGCGATCAGAATTTACGAAAAGCAGGTCGACGAAATAAAGGGTGACCTCCTGAAGAAACTGATGGACAAAGAGGTGAGAACTTTCTGGCACGGAAAGATGCTCTCCGACTTTGCCGATTATCTCACGCGAATCAGCAACGTCATCGAGGATGCGAGCGATTACCTGGTCATCATCAATGTGAGTTTACGATAACGCCTCCGATGAACCCGCATCCTCGCGCCGCTCGATGACGGAACTGATCCCTCTCGCTGGCTGTGCCCTCATCGCATTTGGAATCGGTTCGAACGACACGTCGAACGCCCTCGGCATCTGCATAGGGTGCGGCATCATCCGCTTGCGGAAGGCGCTCGTCCTCTTCGGCTGTTTCGTCCTCCTCGGAATCCTCATGCAGGGACAGAAGGTCATGCAGACGGTCGGCAAGGATCTCGTGGAAGTGAACGTGCTCATCATGTCCGTCGGCTTGTCCGTATCGGCTGTCCTGATCATCTTCTCCAACTGGAAAAGACTCCCCGTGTCGACCCATCAGGTCATCATCGGCAGTCTCATCGGAGCAGGCGTGGCGGCGGATGCGACCGTATCGTTCGACTCACTCCTCAAAATCGGCGCATCGTGGTGCATCTCACCGTTCATCGCTTTCCTCGCCTCCCTCTCGCTCTACCGCGCGATGGAAAAGTCCCTCTCGAAGCTCTCCCTGTTCGGCATCGAACGGGTGTTACGGTGGCTGCTCCTCCTCAGCGGCGTCCTTATCGCGTACAACACGGGGGCGAATGAACTCGCAACGATCGTGGGCCCCGCCGTTCACTCGGGACTGATCGGACGCACGCCGGCATCACTCGCCGGCTCGCTGCTCGTGTTCGTGGGCGCCTTCCTCCTCAGCACGCGCGTCATCGAGACAATCGGGAAGGGCATTACCACCCTCGATCCCTACTCCGGATTCGCGGCGCAGTTCGGCGCAGGGATATGCGTGCTCTTCTTCACGTCGATCGGCATGCCCGTTTCGACCACGTACTGCATTGTCGGCAGCATCAGCGGCGTCGGGGTCTCGAAGGGAATGAAGACCGTACGGGTAGACCTCATCAAGACAATCGCCACCTTCTGGTTCCTCGCACCGGCTCTCGCATTTCTCTTCAGTTTTTCGATCATGAAAGGCATCGTGTGAATCGTGCGCGCGGGGATCGCGTCCCTCCACGCACTTATCCGTATAACTTCTCCATCACCCACGCCATATTCTCGCCGAGGTCCCTCAAGGTTCCCACTCCCTCCGAATCCTTGAGCACGTCACCGGGATCGAGGCCCACACCGAGGTTCCAGTACGAGGAACCAGGCACGATCATGTGGTTGATGCCGAAGAAATAGTTAATGCTCGAATAGACATGGGTTCCGCCCGCCCTCCGCACCGCGATGACCGCGGCGCCGACCTTTCTCCTGAGCAGGTGTCCGTTCGCGATTGCGACGAGACCGGCGCGGTCGATGAGCGCTTTCACTTCCGGGGTTACGTTCGCAAAGTACGTCGGAGATCCGATAACGATGCCCTCTGCGGCGACCATGCGCTCCATGAGCAAATTGAAACCGTCCTTCTGGACACACTTCCCGTTCTTTTTCTCGAAGCACTTGTAACACGCCCTGCAGGGCCTGATATCCGAACCTCCGAGCTGGATGAACTCCGTCTCGATGCCCTCGCGCGCGAGCACATCGAGCACGATCCGGATACAGTGGTACGTATTCCCTTTCTTTCGCGGACTCCCGTTGAACGCAACGACTCTCATTGTTCCCTCCTCTGGAGCGGCTGGCGAATATTTTCTCGCTCTGTTTCACGTATTATAATCTCATCGTGTTCACCCCGGCGAATCCATGACGTCGAAACCGAGCTCACGTGGAATCCCACGCGCAGTGGTGACGAGGAGCGCATGTCTTCTCGCCGCTCTCTGCGCGCTTTTACCTTTTCTCTGCGCGAGCGCCGCATGGGCATTCCCCTCCAAAGACCAAAACTGCTCGAAGTGCTACTCGCTCACGAAGGAAGAGGCCCTCGCGATTCTCAAAGCCTTCACCGCCAAGGTCACGATCCTCTCGGTCTCCCGGAGCAAGGCGTCGTATCTCTGGGAAGTCTCGTACGAATCGGATGGGAAGAAAGGCCTCGTCTATCTCGACCTCCCCAAAAAGTATCTCCTCTTCGGCACGCTTTTCGGGATACAGAACAGAGAGAATCTCACCCAGGCGCGGTTCTCCGAACTCAACACGGTGAACGTCTCCCGGATCCCTTTGGGCGATGCGCTCATCGTCGGCGACCGGAAGGCGAAAAAGAAGATCATCGTCTTTACGGATCCTGACTGCCCCTTCTGCGCAAAACTCCATGCGGAGATGAAGAGCGTCGTCGCCGCGAGAAAAGACATCGCGTTCTATGTCAAGCTCTACCCGCTCACAATGCACCCGGGCGCTTATGAAAAAGCGAAGGCGATCGTGTGCGCACGATCGCTCGACCTTCTCGACGACGCCTTCGCGAAGAAACCGTTGCCTCAGGCGAGGTGTGCGACGAAGGTCATCGATGAAACGATCGCACTCGCCGAAAAGATGGGAATTACCGGCACCCCTGCATTGGTCACGCAGGACGGCAGGGTTCTGCTCGGCTTTCACGATGCACAATCACTCATGACGATCATAGACAAAAAGTAGTAGAATAAAGATGCGACGCACGAGACGCTGAACGGAGAGAGACGATTTATGAAAGAATGGGATGTGGTTGCCGGACTCGGCTTTATCGCACTTTGGCTCATCCTCGTCTTCATTGTCTTCCCGAAGCTGGGCATTCGAACATGACGGCCCACGGGAAACAAGGATTCGGGAAATCCGGACAAAAAGTGCTGATGCTGTTCTCGGCGCGTCTCCATGAGAGGACTATTTCACCCCGAGGTTCCTCTCCGTCAGTCTGATCGTGACCGGCACGATTCGTTCTCTTCGCGTATTCATCGGTTTGCTCTGGTCGCGCCGCAGAAAGTACTCCCACGTTCTTGTGAGTCTCTCCGGAGCGCTCGCCATCCTCTCCTGTGCTGCATGCACGCGCGAACCACGCATCAAAACCCCTGAAGCGATAACCGTCGGATTCCTCGCCGATGCGAAGCGCCTGATCCCCCTCCTCGCGTCTGACAGCGCATCAGGGGAAATCTCCGGCTGGATTTACAACGGCCTTACGAAATACGATAAGGACATCAAGATTACCGGCGACCTCGCCGAGTCGTGGGAGATTTCATCCGACGGCCTCGAGATTACCTTCCATCTGAGGAGGGGCGTGATGTGGCACGACGGCGTCGAGTTGACGGCGGACGACGTCGTCTTCACGTACGAGACGGTGATAAACCCGCGTATCCCGACACCGTATAGCAGCACCTTCGGACCCGTGAAGACTGTCGAAGCACTGGACAAGTACACCGTCAGGGTAACCTATCACGAGCCATTCGCACCCGCACTCGAGTCATGGGGGATGGGAATTATACCTAAACATATACTTGAAGATAAGGATTTAACTAATGAGTATTACAGTCGTAATCCAATCGGTACCGGTCCGTACAAGCTTCGCGAGTGGACGACCGGCCAGAAGATCGTCCTCGAACGGAACGGGGCATACTTCGAGGGGGTTCCCGGCATCGAGAGGTTCATCGCCCGCATCATCCCGGACACGGCAACGATGTTTCTTGAGCTGAAGTTCGGGGGGATCGATTTCATGGGGCTTACGCCCCCTCAATACAAGCTCCAGGCCGGGAAAGAACTCTTCAACAAATACTTTCAGAAGTTCAGGTATCCATCTTTCGGATATACCTATTTGGGATATAACCTCCTTGATCCAAGGTTCAGGGACCGGAGAGTCAGACGCGCCATATCCCACGCGATCAATAAACAGGACATCATAGCGGGCGTTCTGCTCGGCTATGGGACCCCGTGCACCGGACCCTTCCCGCCCGAGTCGTGGGCTTACAATCCGGATGTCAAGGATCCAGTGTATGACCCCGACCTCGCCGTGAAACTCCTCGGCAAGGCGGGTTGGACCAGGGGGCCAAGCGGCAGACTCGAAAAAGACGGCATCCCTTTCGAATTCACCGTCATCACGAATCAGGGCAATGAAGCGCGTCTCAAGGCCGCGCAGATTATCAGGGAACATCTCAGGAAGATCGGCATCACGATGAGGATCAAAGTTCTCGAGTGGCAGGCGATGCTCCATGAATTCATAGACAAGAAACGTTTTGAAGCGGTCATCATGGGCTGGGGGTTATCGCGGGATCCGGACATGTACGACATATGGCACTCCTCGAAGACGAAAGAGGGCGAGTTCAACTTTATTTCCTATAAGAACGAGGAGGTGGATCGTCTGCTGCTCGAGGGGCGGCGCACCTTCGATCTCGAAAAAAGGAGAGGCATCTACCACAGGATCCATGAACTGCTCGCAGACGACCAGCCGTACACGTTCCTGTACGTGCCGGATGCGTTGCCGGTTATCCACAAAAGATTCAAGGGAGTAGAGAAAGCCCCGATCGGGATATGGCACAATTTCATCCGCTGGACCGTTCCGAAAAACAGAATGGAGTGGTATAACTGAATGCCCATTATCCAGGTTGAACGACTGACCAAAACATTCGGTACGCTTGTCGCCGTGAACGATATATCCTTCGATGTCGAGGAAGGCATGATATTCGGCTTCCTGGGTCCGAACGGCGCAGGCAAGACGACGACGATCAGCATCCTCTGCACCCTCCTCTCCCCGACATCCGGAAGAACTCTCATCGCCGGTTTCGACTGCATGAGGGAGCCGGCCAAAGTGCGGAAATCCATCGGGATCGTCTTTCAGGACACGACGCTCGACAAAGACCTCACGGCTTACGAAAACCTCGTCTTCCACGCGTATCTCTACAGTCTCCCGAAGGCGGAACGGAGAGAACGCGTCGATGCGGTGCTGAGATTTGTTGATCTGTACGATCGCAAGGACGACCTCGTCAGGAAGTTTTCAGGCGGCATGAAACGACGACTCGAGGTCGCGCGGGGGCTGCTTCATAGACCACGGGTGCTCTTTCTTGACGAACCGACCCTCGGCCTCGATCCGCAGAGCAGGTCCAATCTCTGGGAATTCATCACAGAGCTGCCGAAGAAGCACAATGTCACCATTTTTATGACGACGCACTATATGGAAGAGGCGGAGGTCTGCGACAGGATCGCGATTATCGACCACGGTAAAATCATCGCAATGGATTCACCGGAGGAACTCAAAAAGATGGTCGGTGGGGACGTCGTGTCGATCACCACGACGGATAACGCTCGTGCCCGGCACGACATAGAACATCTGTTTCGCATGAACGTCGCGGAAAAAGAAAATGCGTTGTACGTGACGTGCAGCCGGGGAGACACGTGCATCCCCGAACTGATCCGCACACTCGGCGAACGGGTGCTTTCTGTCAGAATACAGAGACCGACGCTCAACGACGTGTTTCTCAAACTGACCGGCAAAACGATACGGGACGAAGAGGTATCGGGAAACGATTCGATCCGTGCATCGATCCGCGCACACAGGAGAAGATGACGAGGAAAGGAGCCATGGTTCAATGGATCCGGAGGGACGGGCATTTCGCCACTGCGAACATCGCGGCACTCCGATCCTCGAATCATCCGAACCCCTGACCCCTGGTTGACGCATATGGAACTGAACGCTATTTACGTCATCGTCGCACGTGAAATCAAGAAGTTCATTCGCGAGAAGAGCCGCCTCATCTCTGCGCTCGCGCGACCGCTCCTCTGGCTTTTCATCGTCGGCGCAGGCATCTCGAGGCTCGTTCCGCTCGAGGCGGGCGTTCCGTACACGCAATTCATTTACCCAGGTATTATCGGCATGACGATCCTCTTCAGCTCGATCCTCTCGTCCATCTCGATCATCTGGGATAAGGAGTTCGGTTTCTTGAAGGAGATCCTCGTGGCACCGGTTTCGCGCTTTTCGATCGTCGTGGGGAAGGCCCTCAGCGGCACGATCGTCTCAACGATCCAGGCGAGCCTGATCCTGGCGCTCTTCCCCTTCCTCGGGTTTCAATTGACCGTGCTCCAGATTCTCGCCGTCCTCTGCATCTGCGCATCGCTGTCCTTCTGCCTGTCGGCCTTCGGTATCGTGCTCGCGACGTTCTACGACAACTATGAGAGCTTCAGCGTGATCATGAACTTCATCATCATGCCGATGTTCTTTCTCTCAGGCGCCATGTATCCCGTGAAACTCCTCCCGGACATCCTGAAGATCGTCACGAAGCTCAATCCGCTCACGTACGGTATCGACGCCCTCAAACACGTCATTTTCCCGCAGGGCATCGGAACGATGGGCCCCGACTTTTCCGTCCTCACGAATATCGCCGTTATCGCGCTCGCTTCGCTCGCGTTCGTCCTCATCGCGGGGAAAGCGTTCGAGAGGAAGCAGTAACCGATGGATCCTTCCCATCCGAACGCGGAGATGATAGACTAATGAACGTCAGGAATACGGACATGCTGCCTTTCTGCCTCATCGCAAAAACGATATCAGACGCGTGGTTCCAGCTCATCTACAACCTCTTCGACAGGGCGTACCCCCAATACATTCAGAGGGGCTCCTTCGAAAACGAACAGTATCGCCTGCAGTACCCCGGGATCGCGGTCTTCATCGAGCACCCCTCATCCGACATCGTGCCCCACATTCCACCTGGGCTCAACATCCCTGCTCCCACAACCATGGAATACATCGAAGAGTACTTCGCGAATTACCTGATGAATCCGGAACCCTGCGAAGGCGAGACGTATACCTATGCGAGCAGGATCCATCACCCGATGCCGAAAGGCGGTTCTCAGCTCGCACGGGTCATCGACATGCTGAGGAATACCCCGCTCACGAATCAGGCCGTCATAGAGATTGCGCATCCTGAGGACCTCGACACCTGTTACGGCAAGGACGGCAAGCTAGACCCTCCGTGTCTGAGGCTCCTCGACTTCAAGGTGATCCCTTCGGCCGACGACCTCCTCCTCACGGTCACCGCGTATTTCCGTTCATGGGACCTGTGGGCCGGTTTTCCGACGAATCTCGGCGGCATCGAGCTTCTGAAACAGTTCATTGCATCGGAGACCTCCCTGAAGAGCGGCCCGATGTATGCGTACAGTGCAGGTGCGCACATTTACGGATACCAGGAAGAGATCGCACGGCTCCGAACGATGAGGACAAAGCAACAGGTTTGACAAGAGGGCCTGTTTCTGATAGCATGAGTATCCGATTATCCCGATAGTGAAAAGTCTTGTGAGGGAGCGCGTCTCGTTTCATTCGCCTCAACCCGTTTCACTATACTAAAAATGCGTCAAGGAGGATAGCATGGCTGAATTTCTGAGAATCGAGGATTTTATTGCTCTCGCGAAAGAGGGGAAGGATGTCACGCTCGACATCGATTTGCGCAGGCAGCTCGTCTCTCAAAAGGTGCATCCCGGGGATACCGAAGAAATGAAGGGTGAAATCGACATGTACCTGCTGATAGCCGATTACCACTTTACCGTCGGCAACTGGAAGAAAACGGTATCGAAAATATACGTGTCGGGAACCGTGGAAGAATCGCTCAATGATGCGAAGATCAACAAGAGCATCGCGAACGAGCGCCTGAAGATGGATTACAAACGGTTGAGCGATGCCCGCATTTCCTTCGAGGAGAAGTACTTCTGATACGCCGGCACGGTGAACTGGCGGGCAGGGAGCGAAGCAGAATACGACCGCTGCCCGCCGCGTTATGACGACCGCGACTCTCAAACCCCTCACCATAGGATCTTTCACCGCCCGGATCCCCATAATCCAAGGAGGGATGGGGATCGGCATTTCCCTGTCCGGGCTCGCTTCGGCCGTCGCGAACGAGGGGGGAATCGGCGTGATCGCCACCGCCGGAATCGGCATGGGAGAACCCGATTTCTTCAAGAATTCCTTTGCGGCGAACCTGAGGGCGCTCCGGCGGGAAATCCGCCGCGCACGGGAACTCTCGAAAGGAATTCTAGGAGTCAACATCATGGTCGCCCTGTCGGATTTCCCCGACCTCGTGAGGGCAGCCATCGAGGAGGGGACCGACATCATCTTCTCGGGTGCCGGTCTCCCGCTTGCCCTCCCGCAACTGGCTCCCCCAGAGAGCCGCACGGCCCTCGTCCCGATCGTCTCCTCCGGACGTGCTGCAGCCCTCATCACCAAGAAATGGACAGATAAGCACGGCCGTCTGCCGGATGCGATCGTGGTGGAAGGACCGAAAGCCGGCGGTCACCTCGGTTTCAAGGAGGAAATGCTCAATGATCCGGCATACTCGCTGGATCGTCTGGTGCCGGAAGTGCTTTTCGCGCTGAAACCGTTCGAGGACACGTTCGGCAAACGGATTCCCGTCATCGCTGCCGGCGGTATCCACACGGGGAGCGACATCCTCACCTTCCTCCGCATGGGTGCAGCGGGCGTGCAGATGGCGACCCGCTTCGTCACCACGTTCGAATGCGACGCCTCCCTCGCCTTCAAAGAAGCGTACATCGCCTCCACGAGAGAGGATATCGTCATCATAAAAAGTCCGGTCGGGATGCCGGGCCGGGCTATCAAAAATACGTTCCTCGAGGAGGTGAGCCAGGGAAAGAGGAAACCATTCAAATGCCCCTATCACTGTTTGAAAACCTGCGACTACAAGAACAGTCCTTACTGCATCACGCTCGCCCTTATGAACGCGAAAAGGGGGAATCTGTCGCAGGGGTTCGCGTTCGCCGGCGAAAATGCATACAGGGCTGACAAGATCATTTCGGTGAGAGAACTGATCGAGTCCCTTCTCAGGGAATACGAGGAAGCAGCCAACGCCGCGGAATCAGGCGCTCCCCTGTGAATTGAGCGGGAAGCGAATCGTGAACGTCGTCCCCCGTCCCTCCTCGCTTTCGACCGATATCGTGCCCCGGTGATCCTGAATGATTTTGAGGGCGAAGGTCAGGCCAAGCCCCGGTCCGTACACTTTCGACGTGACCATTGGATCGAAGATATTCTTGATCTTCTCCTTGGCAATCCCTATGCCCGTGTCGGAAAACTGCACTTCGAGGTTATTGCCGTTGACACGGCTCCGCACGGTAAGCGTTCGTCCTTCTCTCTCCATCGCCTCGATCGCATTCTTGATGATATTGCAGAACGCCCGTTTGAGGAGCTTCTTGTCCGCCTGGATGGGAGGCGGGTCTTTCACGAGGTCCGTCTTCACCTCGATCGCTTTCTGTGCAAAATCCTGGGCAAAGACGCTCAGGGAGTCCATGACGACGCTGTTAATGTCCGACGGTTCCTTGATCGATATCGCCATCGTTTTCAATTCGATGAGCTGTTTGATCATGCCCTCGAGAACCGCCACATCCTCGATGATGTACTGCATGTATTTTCTGTTCGGATCGTCTTCGGAGAGCCTGCTGTAAACCTTCCGGGCGAATCCGCCGATCGACGTGAGCGGGTTTCGGATCTCATGCGCGACCTGGTCCATCATCTGCTCGAGCGCGCCGGACTTTTCCTCCTCGACTTTCTTCTCGTGGGTCGCCTTTATCGAAAGCAATGAGCGCACACGCGCCGCCAGCTCCTTGTAATCGAAGGGCTTCGCCATGTAGTCATCCGCACCGATGTCCAGTCCCTTGATCTTATGCTCGACCTCCCCTTTCGCGGTGAGCATCACGATCGGGATGTAGCGCGTCTTCTCGTCTCCCTTCAGTCTCCGGCAGACTTCGTAGCCATCCATCTTCGGCATCATGACGTCGAGCACGATCAGGTCCGGTTCGTATGCGGGAACTGTGGCGAGGGCTTCTTCTCCATTGTACGCCTCCGCCGTGTCATATCCTTCTGCACGGAATCTCTTCTTCAGCAGCTCCACGGTGTCTTCGGCGTCGTCAACGATGAGGATCTTATTCTTCCTCTCCACCTAAAATGCTCTCCCTCTTGCCGCGGATGAACGATTTGATCTGATTGGGTAATTCGCGTATGTTGACCGGCTTCGAGATGTACCCTTCAAAGCCTGCCACGATGACCTTCTCGCGGTCACCTTTCATCGCATGGGCGGTAAACGCCACGATCGGGACGTCCTGAAAGTCTTCTCTGCCTTTCAGGAGTCTTGCGACCTCGTAGCCGTCCAGTTTCGGGAGCGAAATGTCGAGGAGGATCAAATCGGGTTTCTCCGCAAGTGCTTTTTCGATTGCTTCTTCTCCGTCTACAGCTTCGACCGTCAGGTATCCTTTGTTTTTGAGGACCTTCACCACAAGCTCTCGGTTATCCCGATTGTCCTCGACGATCAACACCTTTCGTGGCATAACCCTTCTCTCCGATGCCTCAGGCATTCTTCACGGCACTCCTATTATAAAGGAAGCGACGCATCCCCGAATATTTCCTTCCTCACTGGCAGCGTGAAACAAAACGTACTGCCCTCGCCGTACTTGCTCGTTGCCCATATTTTCCCTTTGTGGCGTTCCACGAGACCCCGGGCAATGCTCAAACCGATCACCGCGCCTTCGAACTGTCGTTCCAGGGTAAAATCCACCTGCACGAACTTCTCGAATATTCTCTTGAGATCATCCTCTTTCATCCCCATCCCCGTATCCGCAACGCACATCTCCACAAAAGGACGTCCTGCGGCGAGCTGCGTCTCTTCCTCGAGGTTGCGGACTGTGATCGTGATGCCCCCTCTGCGGGTGAACTTCACCGCATTCGACACCAAGTGTACCAGAATCTGCTTGATTTTATCCGCATCCCCGTAGACGACTGGCACCGCCTCGGGGAAGACGATCGAGAGGGAGAGCCCTTTCCGTCCCGCATCCTTCTCGAAAGAGGCTGCAACGCTCTCGATGAGAGGCTTCAGATCGACCCTGCTCAGCGATAACCGAAGTTTCGCGGACTCGAGCTTCGAGACATCGAGGAGATCGTCGATCATCGTGAGCAGGTGCGCGGCACTCTGTCTCACTTTGACGAGGCTTCTCTCCTGCTCTTCGTTCAGCGGCCCGTCTATCCTGTCGAGCAACGCCTCCGCGTATCCGATGATCGTATTCATCGGCGTCCGCAGCTCGTGCGATATATTCGCGAGGAAAGCGGATTCCAATTTGTCGAGTTCTCGAAGCTCCGTCTTATCGCGCTCCAGGCGTTCGATGAGGTTGGTCCTCTCCGCGACGAGCCGTTCGAGTGCCAGTTTGTCCGACGCGATCTGCATATACGATCCATTGATCCTGATGAAAAAGAGGCTTACGGAACCAACGAAAAACAGCGCAACCGTGTTGAAACTGCCGGCGAACGGCTCGAGCACTTTCCTTGCATCCTCGTGCCCCATCGGGATGAGGACATGGCGCATGATATGACCGAACGAGCGAGAAACGGAAAACATGAACCACGCGGACGCGAGCCACACCATATAGTTCCAGAGCACATTGTCGCGTTCGGTCCTGTAGAGTTGGACGCTCGCCCTCAGACTCATGATCGAGAGGACGATAAAAATGCCGTTGCTGACCATATCAGTGAGGACGATCGGAAAGAGAGGCAGCTTGACCGCCGCAGAAGCCGTCTCCGCTTTTCGCTCCCCCGGGAGGTGCTCCCTCAACCCTGCGTAGAAAAACAGCATCGCCGCGTTCAGGGGGACGAAATCGAGTCTGCCGACGTAATAGAGATACTCGAGGCGATCGACCTTGATATATCGCATGAAATACTGCCATCCCTGCGATTCCCCTATGGTGACCGGTCGCGCGACAAATTCCGAACGTCTCCGGAGCAGGACGTCCAGATCCCACAAGGCGAAAAAGACCAGGGCGAGGAACTGATATCTCCATCCCTTCTACTTCCGGATGCGGTACCGAACGATTGATCGCATCACGACGAGAAACGCCGCGAGAAGGAAGATTCGCCCTAACTGTTGGGTGTAGACAGCGGGATACTCATGGGGAACGTATCCTCACGCATTGCACGGGAAAAAGAGGAGCAGGGAGAGAAAGAAGCAGCGTCTCATCGACCCTTCATGTTTCGATTCCTATCCTCTGAATGGTCTCCTTGAGTTCCTTCAGGAGGTCGTCTTTTGTGAGGATTACTTTGTTCAGTATCCCCCGGATACGCCCGTCCAGCTTTTCACGCTCTTCCTTCGTCAGTTCTCTCTGCGTGAGCAGAATCAACGGGATGTCTTTCATGCCCCGGGCCGCCTTCAAATATTCGACGACATCGAACCCGATCTCCGGGATCGTCAGGCTCAGGATTATGAGATCCGGCCTCATGTTCTCGAGCGACCGGATTGCGTCGTGGCTATTGTATGCCCTCGTCACGTGATAGTCGGCTCCCTCGAGAACGCCCCCGATGCCCCCCACCGTTGACGGATCATGGTCGACGATCAGTATCCGCTTGATCTTCGTCATTTTTTCCAAGGTCTTCAGTTTCTTGAGGAGTACCTCCTTTTCGACCGGCTTCAAGATATATTCCGCGGCACCGAGGCTGAAACCCATCCGCTGATCGTCGACGATCGAAAGGATGATGACCGGGATGTCCTGCGTCTCCGGATCGGCTTTCAGTTCCCGCAGCACTTCCCACCCGCTCTTGCCCGGCATCATGATGTCGAGCGTGATCGCCATCGGTTTGAGCAACTTCGCCTTCTCCACGGCGCCTTCACCACCGAGGAGACCGACAACGATGTATTCGTCACCGAGATACTTGCAGATGATATCGATTGCCTCGGGATTGTCATCGATGGCGAGAATCCTCTTCTCGTCCTTCTTCGCAGGAATCCCCCGTTCAAAGAGGTACCGTTCGTCGGACTCCGTGACCATGATCTTGATGAGTTCGCACCCTTTGCAAAAATCGACCTTTTCGGGATACGCTGCGATCTTCATGCCCGTACAGTGCGTTCCCATGATCAGCCAGCACCGGGTTTCATTACTCCCGTAGGCGGGACAGCTCGGCTGCCCGCAGCGGATGTACTCCCAGCATCGAATCGGCCTCCCTGCGAACGTCGGCTCCCGAAGGAACTCGTCCACGGGCTTTCCGTAATAATCCGCCAGCGCCTCGGCAACCCGAGTCTCGATGACAGGTTCCGCAGCCTTCTCCAACAGCTCTTTCTTGATGGGGAGCGTGAAGCAGAATGTGCTCCCTTCGCCGACCTTGCTCGTCACCCAGATCATTCCCTTATGGAGAGACACGAGTCCTCGTGCGATGCTCAAACCGAGACCCGTGCCTTCGTACTGACGGACCGTCGTCAGGTCCGCCTGCACGAATTTGTCGAATATCTTCCCGAGGTCTTCTTCCCTGATGCCGATGCCCGTGTCCGCGACGCAGACTTCGACGAACATCGGCTCTTCTCCGGTTTTTACCCCGCGTTCGGAGACGCGGGCAGAAACCGTGACGCTTCCCTTATGGGTGAACTTGATCGCATTGGAGAGTAGATTGATGAGGATCTCCTTGACCCTGTCTTCATCGGCGTACACGAGTGGCAACCCTTCGGGAATGTTTATTTTCAGCTCGATGCCCTTCATCTTGAGCTGGGGCTCGAACGCCGGTATCGCCGAGGAGACAAGCCATTTCAGATCCACCTCCTTCGGATTGATCTTCATTTTCCCCGCTTCGATCTTCGAGATGTCGAGGACATCGTTAATGAGCTGGAGGAGATGACGCGCGTTCGCGGCGACTTTGTTGAGGCTCTTCGCCTGGTCTTCGTTGATCGGGCCATCCACGCCGTCGAGCAGGAGATCCGTGTACCCGATGATTGCATTCATCGGCGTGCGAAGCTCGTGCGACATGTTGGCGAGGAAGGTCGATTTCAGCTTGTCCAGTTCCCGCAGTTCCTTGTTGGCCCGCTCGAGGAGGTTCATGAGCCTCGTTCGCTCGTTCAGCAAGTGCGTTTTCCGCTGAATCTCCTCTTCCAGCTTCTTACTGAACGACGCGACGCTTTCGACCATATCGTTGAACGTCTTCCCCAGGAGCCCTATTTCGTCCTCGGTTTCGACCTTGACTCTCACGGTCATGTCGCCCCGGGCAAACTTTTTTGCGCTGTCCGCGAGCTGCTCGACGGGGTGTCGGACGAGCTTATTCACCATCACGATGATCATGAGGACGGCGACCGGAATGAGAGAGAGCACGATCATAATCGTCCTGTTTCGCTGTGCGACGACCTGTGTATAGGTCCGCTCGGCGTCGAGACGAAGCGCGATTGCGCCGAGAACTTTCTTCGACGCGCCGTGACAGTGGTAACACCCGGGTTCGTTCAGGATCGGCCGCATGACCATAATGTATCTCCGCCCCGCAATGACATCCTCGAGCGGTTGCCTCGGGTCGATCATTGGTTCGTGCCCCGTCCTGAGCGTCTCCGAGAGCTTCTGAACGAGGGCTCTGTTGTTGATAAAATCGAGCAGGCTGCCACTGACTTTCTCCTCGTGCGTCGAATAGGTAACGTTCGCGTCGAAATCGCAGATGAACACTTCGATGTCCTTCATCTTCGACCGGATATCGTTCAGTTCTCGCTTGATCGCCTCGCTGTCTCCGATTTCCATGGGGAATTTGATGCCGGCATAGACCGCATCGGCAAGCTCGGTACTGAGCGATGCGGCGATCTCGAGGCGATCCTTCGTCCCGAAATGGATCCTCATGTATATCTCGGCGAGGAGAACGAGCAGCATGATGCCGAGCATGGCGAGCATGATCTTGTATCCCAGTCGCTTCCTGATAACGCTAAGCATCTCTCACATTCCTCCCGGCATCATTTCGTCACCGAACGCCCTCTTGTCTAATGCGCTCCCCCATGGATCAGTGGCTTGTAACGGAATGCCCTTACCCTTTCGGCGATATGACAGACTTCGCAGTCAGCGATATGCAATTTTCTCTTTATGAATCGAGCATCTCTCGTTCTGACGTGCACCTCTCCGGGGCCATGGCACACCTCGCAACCCGCGTTCTTCAGATGGGGCGTCTTCTCAGGACTCACGAATCCCCCCGGTTTTCCGTAGCCCGTCGTATGACAGGCGTAACAACCCTTGATCTCGTCCTCGGTCAACCCTTTCCTGACCCTTTCGATGCTCCTGAACGACGTCGCCTTCTTCGCATAGGTCGAAAAGTTGTGGTACTCCTTCTCGTGGCAGGATTTGCACACCTCGGACCCCACATACCGAACAGGTCTTGTCCCCTTGTTGGCGACGACGACCGCATCTCCCGGCAACGCATGAGACCACACAAAGAGAGCGACCGACACCCACGCCAAAGCGCGACATAACACCGTCTTCATGCTCATGGAAGTATTTTCAGCGATATATCGTTTTTTTGCAACTCGTATATAATGGATGATGGCTTTCACTATTGCGTTTGCGGGCAAAGGCGGCACGGGGAAGACGACCCTCGCAGGCCTCACGGTCCGATGCCTCGTCGGTCGGGGAAAGGTCCCCGTTCTCGCGGTCGACGCGGACCCGAACTATTGTCTCCACGAAGTCCTCGGTGTCACGGTGCGTGCCACCGTCGGCAGCATGAGGGAAGCCTCCCTCGAGACGATAAAAACAGGTACCGTAAGACCCGGCGGCCTGTCGATCGAAGAGATATTCGATTACCAAATCCAACAATGCCTCATGGAATCGAAGGGATTCGACCTGATTGTCATGGGGAGGCCGGAAGGTCCCGGGTGCTACTGTGCCGCGAATAACATGATCAGAAAGTATATCGACAGACTTGCCGCCGCCTATCGATACATCGTCATAGACAATGAAGCAGGCATGGAGCACTTAAGCCGCATGACGACGAATGCCGTCGATCTGCTCATCATCGTCAGCGACCCTTCGGCGCGGGGCATAGAGACCGTGAAGCGGATCGATGGTCTCATCGACGAACTCCGTCTCGATGTCAGACAGCGGGTTGTCGTTCTCAACAGGGTTACGGACGCCGATCGGGAACGTGCGAGCGCGGTCCAACGTGAACACGCTCGAACCGTCGGTGTCGTGCCATTTGATCCCAGCATTGCGGAGGCAGAAAGAGCGGGGAAGTCGGTCTTCGAAATACCGCACACGAACGATGCCCTCCTGGCCCTCTCGAAGCTCCTGGATTCCATCGATTTGCGGTAGCAGGCCACGAGTGCACCAATATTTCAACCAAAAAAAGCTTGCTTTTTTCCCGCAGGCGTTATAGAATTTTGCTGATTTTGCACAGACAAGGATTGCCCGTTGTGCTTTCTGAGGAAGTCTGTTTGGAAGGAGGTGAGAAAATCATGAAGAAGATGGTCGCATTGGTCCTGTCACTCATGCTGTTGGTTGCTTTCACGCTCGGTTGCAAGCCTGCTGAGACGCCGAAACCGGCGGAGGCACCGAAACCCGCTGAAGCTCCGGCACCAGCCCCGGCCCCGGCCCCGGCTCCCGAGCAACCTGCTCCGGCTCCAGCTCCGGCTCCTGAGAAGCCAGCACAAAAATAACGTGACCGGATGCCTTCAGGAGACAGGGCGTGCCCTGTCTCCTGAAGTTGCTTTTTCCGGCGAGAAACTGGTATAGTTAATTGTCCTCAAAGGACGTTTACTTCGAAGAGTGGGAAAACCCACTCTTTTGTTTTCGTGGGCGAAATGTCGACGAAGCGCGTGTATTCAGAAACTCAGGTATGAAGAACGATCCGACGCGACAGAAGATCGTTGGGCTCGCGGAACAGATCGCGAGCGACCAGGGCGTCGAACTGTTCGACGTCGAACTGCTGGGAAAGGGGAAAGTGCTCTTGAGGGTCTTCATCGACAAAGAGGGAGGCGTTACGCTGGACGAGTGCGAACGCTTCAGCAAGGCGTTCGGTCTCCTTCTCGACGTAGAGAATCCCATCCCCGGTCCATATACCCTCGAAGTTTCGTCTCCGGGATTGGACAGGCCCCTGCGGAATCTCAAGGATTTCGAGAAAAACGTCGGCAAGTCCGCGCGGATCGTTACGAGAGAGAAGATCGACAACAGGAACTTTTTCGTCGGGACCATCACGGCAGTGCACGGTGAGACGATCGCGCTCCGTGTCGGCGAAACGACCGTGGCGATCCCGTTTGCGAGCATCGCGAGGGCGCGACTGGAGATAGAACAATAGTGTCGAAGGAACTCTTCTACGCCATAGACCAGATCTGCAAGGAGAAGGGAATCTCGAAAGAGGTTCTCCTCGAAGCGTTGCGGTCCGCCCTCCTCTCCGCAGCCCGCAAACGGTTCGGTGGAAGGACGAATATCGATCTCACGATCGACCCGAAGTCCTGCACGATATCCTTCTTCGAAACGAAGAGGGTCGTCGAGACAGTCACCGACGTGAACGAAGAAGTGTCGCTCGAGGATGCACGAAAAGTATCGCTCGATGCCGAACCGGGCAGCGTGCTCACCGTACCCCTCGCCGTGCCGGATTTCAGCAGAATCGCTGCGCAGACCGCGAAGCAGGTCATCTTCCAGAAGATGCGCGAAGCGGAACGAGACGTCATTTATAATGAGTTCAAAGACAAAGTCGGTCAGATCGTAAGCGGAGTCGTGATGAGGAAAGACAAGGGACTTTACTTCCTGAACCTCGGGAAGACCGAAGCCCTCCTGCCCGTGAAAGATGCGCTCCCGAACGAAAACCTCAAGCGGGGCGATACCGTGAGAGCTTATGTCGAACAAGTGAGAGTGACGCCGAAAGGACCTGTCATCATGGTGACCAGATCGAGCCCTCAGTTCGTCGCTGCACTCTTCAAAATGGAAGTCCCTGAAATCAACGACGGCCTCGTCATCATCAAAGACATCGTAAGGGAACCCGGCGAGAGGACAAAGCTCGCCGTCTACACCAAGAACCCCGCGATAGATCCCGTCGGTGCCTGCGTCGGCATGAAAGGAACGAGGGTGCAGTCCATCGTCCGGGAATTGCGGGGCGAACGCATCGACATCATACCGTGGACCGACGACCCGCGGCAACTCGTTGCCCGTGCCCTGAGCCCTGCGATCGTCGACAAGATCGGCATCAACGAAGAGACGAAGACGGCGATGGTCGTCGTGAACGATCAACAGCTTTCCCTCGCAATCGGCAAACGGGGTCAGAACGTGCGACTGGCGATGAAACTGACCGGCTGGGACATCGACATTTTGAGCGAATCCGAATATTCGAAACTCCGCATAGAAGAAGCCGACAGGACATTTTCCCCTCCTGCCGCTGATGCCTAATGACGTCCCTTCCCACTCGATCCAGTACATCAAAGGAGTCGGCCCGCAGCGAGCACACGTTCTGCGACGTCTCGGTATCGAGAGCGTGCGGGATGCGCTGTTCTACCTTCCCTACCGGTACGAAGACAGAACCGCGCTCAAGAAAATCGCCTCGCTCTCCTACGGATCTCCCGAAACGGTCGCCGGCACGATCATCTCGACGCGGATTATCAGGACACCGGGGAGAAATTTTCAGATCTTCGAAGCTGTTCTGAACGACGGGAGCGCACTCCTGACGGGAAAGTGGTTCAATCAACCGTTTCTCAAAAAAACCCTCCCCGTCGGCAGCACGGTCATTCTCCACGGAATCGTCAAGAAACATCCGTACTGGGGGATCGGCTTCGAGATGGACAACCCCGACTACGAAATCGTCACAAGCGGGGAGGACACATCATGCGTCCACATGAATAGAATCGTGCCGGTCTATCGCGTCACGGCCGGCATCAGCGTCAGGCAATTTCGGTCTCTCATGTTTCATATCGTGCAGTCGCACAGCGGGAGCGTTGCCGACCCGTTTCCCCCGTCCCTCCTCGAGAAATACCGTCTCCCCGGCCTCCGAGAGACGCTCAACTCCGTCCATTTTCCGGCTCATGACGTCGATCTGCACCTCCTGAACCGGCGCGAAAGCATCTTCCACAGGCGTCTCTCCTTCGATGAGTTCTTCATGCTCCAGCTCGGACTTGCCCTCCTGAAAAAGAAGAACCGCGCTGAGCGAGGCATCGCCGTAAATCCCGCCGGCACGCTCCTCTCTTCGTTCCGGAATTCTCTGCCCTTTCGATTGACGGACGCGCAGGATCGGGTTCTCCGCGAAATCCTCGATGACATGGGGAAACCACATCCGATGCATCGTCTCATCCAGGGCGACGTCGGAAGCGGGAAAACGGTCATCGCCCTCATGGCCATGCTCGCCACAGCCGAGTGTGGCTATCAGTCCGCGCTGATGGCGCCGACCGAGATACTCGCGGAACAGCACTACCTGAATATCCGGCACATGGTGGAAAGGATCGGCCTAAGGGTGTGCCTCGTCACGGGCAGCCGAAAGGAGCGACACCATGAAGAGATCGCGCGAGGAGACGTCGATATGGTCATCGGCACACACTCGTTGATCCAGGAAGGAGTCGTCTTCAGGCGGCTCGGTCTCGCCGTGATCGATGAGCAGCATCGATTCGGCGTTATGCAGAGATCGCTCCTCAGACGGAAGGCCGTCAATCCCCACGTCCTCGTCATGACGGCGACCCCTATCCCGAGGACATTAGCGCTCACCGTCTTCGGTGATTTGGACTACTCGCTCATCGATCGGATGCCGCCCGGCAGGCAACCGGTGAAAACGCTCCTCTTCCACCCCGACCGAAGAGAAACGGTGTATGAGAACATTCGCGAGGAAGTCGCAAAGGGGAGACAGGTCTACGTCGTCTATCCTGCCATCGAAGAATCCGGCAAAACCGATCTGCGCGCCGCCCTCACCGGGAAAAAAGCCTTCGAAAGACTGTTTCCATCGTTCAGGATCGGTCTCATGCACGGGAAGATGAAGACGGAAGAACGGGAGCGCATAATGACGACCTTCAAAGCCGGCGACATCGACGTCCTCGTTTCGACGACCGTTATCGAAGTCGGCGTGGACGTGCCAAACGCAACCCTAATGATTATAATACATGCAGAGCGATTCGGCCTTTCGCAGCTCCACCAGCTCAGGGGACGCATCGGACGAGGGCATCACGAATCGGCCTGCATCCTGCTGGCCTATCCTCCGTATGGAGAAGACGCCAGACGCCGCCTCGAGTGCATGGTGAGCAAGAGCGATGGCTTTGCCATTGCGGAGGAAGATCTGCAGATCAGAGGGCCGGGTGAATTGTTCGGCACGAAACAATCGGGAATGCCCGATCTGAAAATCGGGAACATCCTTCGCGACGGGGATCTGCTCTCGGCGGCGCGGCGCGAAGCATTCGCTCTCATCGAAGAAGATCCGACACTGAGCACCTATCCACTCCTGAGAAACGAACTCGAGCGATTCTGGGAAGGGCGAAGAGAACTCCTGGAAACAGCGTAGCGCGAGGGTGCGTGAGGCGGAGGCCGGAGGGAGAGGGATCGAATCAATGCTGAAGAGAATAAGAGAGAGCTTCGATAACGGCGTCGAAAAGATAAAGTGGGTTTCCTCTGTCGTTGCCGACCGGGCACGCGTCGAATTGTCGGTCATCAAGCTTCTCTACGAGACCGACAAACTCGAGAAGCGAAAGAACGAACTCATGAGACAGATAGGGCAGCGCGTCTTCGAGCTGAAGGAATACCCCGACCGCCACATTCTCAGAGACAGCGTGATCACAGGTGCACTCGCCGAGATCGATCAGATTGCGACCGAGATCGAAATGACGAAGAAGAAAGCATCTGAAATAAGCAAACTCGAGGAGTAATGGGGGACATCGTTCCCTACATAATCGTCTTCCTCATCGGCTCCTTCATCGGGTCGTTCCTCAACGTCTGTATCTACCGCATTCCGCGAAACGTCTCGATCGTCTCGCCTGCTTCGCGATGCCCTTCCTGCAATACCCCCATCAAGCCGTACGACAATATCCCTGTCCTCAGTTATGCGCTCCTCGGCGGCAAGTGCCGGATCTGCAGAACACCCATATCCCTCCGCTATCCCCTCGTGGAGCTGCTCAACGCCGTCCTCTTCGTTGCGTGCGCGCTTCGGTTCGGTTTCGAGTGGCAGACGGCCGTCTACGCCCTCCTGTGCTCGGCACTCGTCGTCATTACCTTCATCGACCTCGATTTCCACATCATCCCCGATGTCATCACGCTGCCCGGCATCGCTCTGGGGCTCATCGCCGGTTCCCTCCTCCTCAATGATCCCTTCGCGCGGGATTCGCTCCTCGGATTCAGGGCGTCTCTTATCGGCCTGTTGAGCGGCGGGGGCCTCTTCTACGCTATCGCCGTCGCGAGCAAGGGGGGCATGGGCGGCGGCGATATCAAAATGATGGCGATGGTGGGGGCGTTCACGGGATGGAAATCGATCGTGCTGACGACCTTTCTGGCCAGCCTGACCGGCGCCGTTTTCGGAATCTTCCTGATGATCGCTCGCGGCAAGGGGCGAAAGACGAAAATACCCTTCGGTCCGTTCCTCGCGTTCGGGACGCTCGTCACCCTCTTCTACGGGCAGGAACTGCTCGCCTGGTATCTTCCGGGGCACTGATCATGCGCCACGATCTCCTCATCGTTTATTCGCTCGTCATTCTCTTCGCGGCAGTGATGCTCCTCCTCTTCGTGCGCGCGCTGGTCCGACTGTCGAAAACCAAGACTGGGCTGTCCGAAAGGGATTCTTCCACTGTCGGCTTCGTCGTCGATACCTTTCACGACCTCGTCTCGCGACTGAAGGACAAAGAGAGAGAACTCGAGGAGTTGAGAAAACGGGCCGAAGATCGGGCTACAGCGATCGAAGGCTATAACGAAAACATCCTGCAGAGCGTCCAGAGCGGGGTCATCAGCTTCGATGAAGAGCTGAGACTGACAAAGATCAATCTCGCTGCAGCGAGGATACTCGAACTCAAAGGAGAGACCGTCATCGGAAAACCCTACGCGGAGGTCCTGAGCAGACCGCTCAGCGACGTCGTCGGAGCGAAAAAACCGGTCGAGCGGGGCGAGACATCCTATACGACCCCCTCCGGGAAAAGGCTCCGTCTCGGCCTCGCGCTCTCCCCCTTAAGAGATGGAGAGGGCAAAACGATCGGCCAGCTCCTGATTTTCTCCGATCTTACGCACTTGAGGGCGATAGAAGCGCAGATCGCTCTGCGGGACAAGCTTTCGAGCTTGGGCGAGATTTCCGCAGGAATCGCGCACGAGCTGCGCAATCCGATGGCGGTCATCGCCGGTTACACCAAGCTCCTCGCAAAGAGAGTCGAAGAGTCCCTCAGACCCACCGTCGATGCGATCTCGAAAGAAATCGCCGTCATGGACCGGATCATTTCCGATTTTCTCTCGTTCGCACGCCCTCTCGAACTCTCTCTCTCCGCCATCGACCTGAAGACCGTGGTGAACGAATGCGTAGCAGCGGCTCTTTCGAAGAGGGATATGATCACTGTGCAGGTCGGCATCGATGAACTGCCACCGCTCAGGGCCGACGAAGTCCTCATGCGACAAGCGCTCCTCAATCTCATCGAAAACGCTCTCGAGTCGATGCCGCGGGGTGGGACGCTGGCGATCCACGCCTCGTTAGCGGATGGCGGCGCAGTCGAAATCGCCGTATCCGATACCGGTTACGGCATCTCCGAGGATCTCCGAGACAAAATATTCATGCCGTTCTTCACGACGAAGGAGAAGGGCACCGGCCTCGGCCTCGCGATCGTGCACAAGATCGTCGTTTCCCACGGCGGAACCATTCAGGTCGAGAGTTCAGGGATGGGCACGACATTCCGTCTCCGCTTGCCGTTCAAGGACAGATGAAAGGCCGGACTAATTGTCCACCAGCCCGGCGAGGTGTTGCGAGTCCCATATGTCGATCTTTTCGATCAGCTGGGACTTCTTCTCCTCGATGGCCTCTTTTTCCTTGCTCCAGTCGAGGGGACAGGCACGAGCCAGTTTCTCGTTCATCTCGGTGAGGTGCTCGATGAGGGAATGCAACTCCTTCAGTCTGGCGACATCTGCCTTTTTCTTCTTCCCCTTCGACTTTTCGACTGCCCTCATGATGTCGTAAACCCTCGCCTTCAATGAGTTGATCTCCGTTTGCATCATGCCGCAAAATACGCTCACATCCATGGCACGTCCTCCTGGTCCGACTTCTTCTATCTCGTAACGGGAAACGCTTCGACAGCGTGCCGAACGTGCGACGCCCCGTGGAGAAAGCGACCGCGCCGGCAACGCCTTGCGCGACCATACCTACCCTTACTCTACACCCCGACGGGGAATTCTTCAAGCAGCATCCAGTGACGAAAAAATCCCCCTACGCTCATCTCTCGGCCATAGGCCCGCTTCTTGCTTATCCACTTTTAACGCACATGAAGAAGACACGCGGAAAGACGGTTGCCGTGGCGGTCGTGACGCTCCTGATCCTCGCTCTCCTTGTCGGCGCGCCGGCACGGGCATCGCAGCAGGAGATGGAGCTTTTCGACAGCGGGTATAACGCATATCTCGCCTACAACCCGGAGAAGGCGACAGACCACTTCAGGGCTTTTTTGACCGCATTTCCCGACAGCTCCCTCAAAGACGCGGCACTCTTCTGGCTCGGCATGTCACTCGTTCAGCTGCATTCGTGCGAAGAGGCAAAGAACATCTTCTTTGTGCTGGAACACGAGATGCCGGACAGTCCGTTCATCCCTTTCTCCGAGCGAGAACGTTCGGCGTGCACCATGCCCGGACCGCGCGATACCGCGACAGATTCTGTCAATGAGGAGACCAATTTCATCTGGCGGGTGTTGAGCGAGAAGAACAAAGCGGAAACGATGCTTTCCGTAATAAGCGCGGAGCGCGATGCCCTCAAAGCCCAGTTGGAAGAAGAGCAGAGAAGAAACAGAGAACTTCAGGCGAAGGTGAACGCATTCGATGCCGAGTTGAGAGAGATAGTATCCCGCCTTCAGGCGATCCAGTCCGTTCCATCGCGCGCCGAAACTGCCGAGACCGTGCCGGCCGAACACACCACGGAAAAATCGGCCAGACAGGAAACGCACGGGGAACCAAAAGGGGCGGAGAGAGAACCCGTCATGGCTGAACAACCCGCGCACGACGGCGAACATGCGCGCCAACCGCACTCTGTCCAGAACACCCAGCCGACCCAGGTTCACAGGGCACACCTGCAGCCGCCGTCCTACACCCTCGAAATCATTGCTGGCGACGATTCCTGGATATCCGTCGGCATCGACGATGAATCACCGCGCTCGAGGCTCCTCAAAGCGGGCGCACGCATAAAATGGACCGCGAGAAACGGTTTTTCCGTCAAAATCGGGAATGCCGGGGGTGTGCGCGTGCTCTTCAATGGGAAGGAGATAGGTCCTCTCGGGGAGAAAGGGAAAGTGGTAAAACTCAAACTGCCGTCCCTCTACGGATCGCCTCTTCGACAGAAAATACCCGACGATCTCTAATCCCCGTACCGCGCGATTCGTTTCCCACGTGTTTCCCGGTGGACGCGTCTTGCGTTGCGTTCGCTGTTTCGGACAAAATGAACCGTGACGATGAACCCCCTCGAGAAGCGTATTTGCGAACGTATCAGCGCCGAGGGGCCGATCACGTTCGAAACCTTCATGGATATGGCCCTCTACGAACCGGGTCTCGGCTACTACGCGTCAGAGAATATCGAGATTGGTAGAGCCGGCGATTTCTATACGAGCCAACATGTGCACCCCGCCTTCGGCATCATGATCGCAAGGCAGCTCGAAGAGATGTGGGACAGTATGGGCAGACCCGCAGCATTTTTCGCTGTCGAACCCGGCGCAGGTGCAGCTCTCATGTGTCGCGACATCCTCTCGTACCTGACCGACAAGGACTTGTTTCGGGCACTGACGTACGTCATCGTCGAGGCAAACCCGGCGGTGCGGCGAAAACAGGAAGCCCTTCTCGCGGGCTTCTCGGGAAAAGTCGCGTGGCGAGCTTCACTGCACGAGGTGGGGAAGAGAATCGGTTGCCTCCTCTCGAACGAACTCCTCGATGCCTTTCCCGTTCACCTCGTGCGCATGGAGGATGATCTCGCCGAGGTCTACGTGGATTTCGATCGCCACGGAAGCGGGGAGAACGTCCGCTTCGTAGAGGTGACTCGTCCGCCGAGCACCGCCGCGCTCTCGGAATACCTGTCCGAGTTCGCGCCACGGCTGCCGAAAGGATACCGGACGGAAATCAACCTGAGAATAAAAGACTGGCTGAAGTCCGTGTCGGACGTACTCGACGAGGGCTTCGTCCTCACCATCGACTACGGTTATCCGTCGAGAGAATACTACGATGCGGAACGCAACAGGGGGACGCTCCTCTGCTACAGCGGACACCGGACGGAGGAAAACCCCCTCGTCAAGGTGGGCAGGCAAGACATAACGGCCCACGTTAACTTTTCCGCTGTCAAACGATGGGGGGAACTCTTCGGCCTGAAGGCCATCGGTTTCTGCCGCCAGGGGACGTACCTTGTGTCTCTCGGCATCGATCGGCTGATCCGGGAACTCTACGAGAGATCGCCAGAGTACCTCTTCGAGGTGTCCCGGATCAAGAGGCTCATTTTTCCGGGAACGCTCGGCGATACCCACAAGGTTATCGTACAGTATAAAGGTAAGGGGAATCCACAACTCAGGGGCTTCATGGTAAAGAACGAAATCGAAAAACTATAGATAGCGATTCAGTCTCTCGATACTTTTCGCCACATCCTCCGGAGAACGTCCCTCGATCGTATAGATCAGATCGCGTCCGCTCAGGAGCGAAAAGAGCCGCTCGAACTCGAACGTACCATCCCCGATGGCCAGGTGATCGTCGGCCTCTCTCCGGTTGTCATGGAGGTGGAGTTCGCAGATGTAAGGCAGGAGCTGTCCGATCCACTCCTCGAGTGCGACGCGGGAGAAGAGATGACAGTGCCCCGTGTCGAAGCACACGCCGAAATGAGGAGACGACATCTCTTCCATCAGGAGACGCAGATTGTCCGGCGCATCTTCGAAGACGTTCTCGATGGCAATCTTTATGTTCCTGTCCTCGGCCTTTCTCACGAACGCCCGCCAGGTCTTCACGCTCTTCTCGAGCCAAAGACGCACGTCGAGCGCGTATCTCCACTTTTCATACCCGGAATGGAACACGATCGCGCGGGGCTCGAGCAGTTCCGCGACATCGAACATGAGGAGAAAACGCTCGATCGTCACCGCCCGGACTTTTGGATCGACAGCACCCGGCGACAGGTCCATGAATGGCGCGTGGATGCTCAACGAGGGCCCGTAATCCAGGGATCGTTTGAGCTGAACGAGGTCGTTCCCCTTGAGCGTGTCGATAGTTCCTGTCGGGAAATAGATCTCGAGGTCGAATCGTCCTTCCCTGATGAACGGGAGGTACTGCGCTATCTTATCGTAGGGAACGTGGATGTGCGGCCGTACCATCAGCTTTTGGTCGCTGATTCCACGTGCGTATCCGCCGCGGCCGCACTATCCCCCGTGCTCTTCCGGGTGCCCTCGCCGTTTGCCGAGGTCTGCGGCTTCTCTCCCTCCAGAGCCTTTTTTCTTTCGGGAGAAGCGTAGTCGGTCACGTACCATCCGGTCCCTTTCAATATGAACGATGTGTGCGATATGAGTTTCTGGACCTTCCCACCGCAATCGGGGCACGTCCGCAATGGTTCATCCGAGAATTTCTGAATGACTTCGCGGTGCTTTCCGCATGTCTCGCATGCGTACTCGTAAATCGGCACGTCCGCTCGACCTCCTTCCGTGAGAGAAATAATGGATAGTATAGCACACTACAGCCGGGGCAGAACCTGCTGCTGAACGCAAAGCGGTAATGCAAAGATCCGGCCGTGCGAGGCCGGCCCGTAGAACGAAAGGCCTTCCACCCCTCTCCTTCTCAGTCGCTCTTCGATGCGCCTGGGCGACATCGCCTTCGGACTGAGGGCAGCCGATCCCGCCGCGAATGACCACAACGATCCGAAGCTCGGCACGTACTCGTAGAAGAGGTCGACGTGCGGAAAGAGTCTCGACAGCTTCCTCGCGATACCGGCTGCGTCGTTTTTGTGAGGGGCATAATGCACCGCGGTCGCATGGGTAACAAAGATACCGTCCGCTCGCAGCGCCTTCCGGACGAGAGCGTAAAACCGCGCCGTATAGATCGAGCGGGCCGGACCTATCTCGGAAGGATCGCTGATGTCGGCGATGATGACGTCGAAGGTCCGGTCGGTCCCCTGGAGATAGCGAAACGCATCCTCGAACACGACCTCGACCTTCTCGCTCTCGAAAGACCCCCTGTGCCACGCGGGCAGGTAGCGTTTGCACAGTTCCACGAACTCCCGATCGATATCGACCATGACGACATGCCGCACGGTCGAATGCCGGAGAACCTCGCGGAGGGTCGCCCCTTCCCCCGCGCCGAGCACGAGCACGTGCTTCGGCTTCGGATGCGTGATCATCGCGGGATGGACGAGGATCTCGTGATAGATGAATTCGTCCGACTGGGCCGACTGGATCAGACCATCGAGCACCACCATGCGACCGAATTCGGGCGTATCGAAGATGTCCACCTTCTGATAGCGCGTCTTCGTCGAAAGGACGCGTTTCCCGACACGATGGTAAATCCAGTGGTTCGGGCTATTTTTGTCAATGAACCACACTTACCACTCCAGTTCACGCTTCATGAGCTTTTCGTACAGTCCCCTCGGGAGGAAGGCGTGCCCGTGTACCTCCTCGCTGTAAAACTTGGTTGGTATGCTCGCTCTGTTCCTCACCTCGCGCGGCGAACCTCCTTTCGACGCAACCGCGAAGGCCCACCAGTTCCCGGGGTAGGTCGCGATCGTCGCCGTGTAGAGATCCACGACCGGGAACACCTTTTTCAGCACCTCCTGAATCTCGACGACCATATCACGATGGAAGTGGAGCGACTCGGTGTGGGTCACGCACATCCCCTGATCGGTCAGGCACGACTTCACCGCGGAAAAGAATTCGGGGGTAAAGAGGGTCCTCGCGAAGCCGATGATATCCGTCGAATCGATGATGACGGCGTCGATATCCGCCGTTTTCCGCTTGGCGATGAAGTCCGCTCCATCCATGATTCTGATCTCGACGCGAGGATCATCGACGCCGGAAGAGACCTCCGGGAAGAACCGCCGCGAGATCTTGATCACCTCTTCGTCGATCTCGACGAAGTAGACCTTCTCGATCGTCCCGTACTTGAGCACCTCTCTCACCACACCGCCGTCGCCCCCGCCGATGACCGCCACCCGTCTCGGCTCCGGATGCGCGTGGAGAACCACGTGGGCCAGCATTTCGTGGTAGAAGAACTCGTCCCGCTCGGTCAACTGCACGACGTCGTCGAGGATCAGCATCTTTCCGTAGTAAGGATTTCGGATAACCATAATCTCCTGGAAAGAACTCTTCCCTCTGTAGAGGATCTCCTCGACGTCGTAGAGATACTCGACAGGCGCGTACGGAGCTCGCTCGGTAAACTTAATCATGGATCGCCTCCCTATAGAAGAATCGTCTTTGGTATCGCAAACCCGTTGAACTCGGAAGCGTAGGAGACCGTGTAGGCCCCGCTCGAGAGGATCAGCATCAGGTCTCCGACGCGCGGCTCGGGCATCTGCACATTCTTGTCGATCACGTCGAAACTGTCGCAGCTCGGCCCGGCGATCGTCCAGAATTTCCTCGACCTCGCCGCGCCCGTGCGCTCGACGAGGTAACTGTATTTTATGCCGCCGACGCTCTCCATCAGGCCGTTGAAGACCCCCACATCGAGATACACCCAGTCCTCGTCACCCCGTTTCGCCTTGCCAATCACCGTCGTTACCATGATGCCCGCGTCTCCGACGACGGCGCGCCCCGGCTCGATGTGAACCTGCACGTTTCTCGGAAAGCGTTCGAATATGAGACTGTCGACGTTCCTTTCGATCGCTTCTATTTCGATGACGTTTTTCGTGTAGCGAATCGGGTAGCCGCCGCCGATGTTCAGGATGGAGAGGGCGATTCCTTTCCTCTCGGCCCTGTCCCACAGGGTCTTCGCCTTGTCGAGCGCGATATTCCAGTTGTACAGGTTAGTGCACTGGGACCCCACGTGGAAGGTGATACCCACCGGGTTGAGCCCTCTGTCCCGGGCATGAACGAGGAGTTCGAGCGCCTCGTCGAGTTCGACGCCGAACTTCTTGCTGAGCGGCCACTCGCTCCCCTCGTTCGGAACCGAAAGCCGGACGTACACGTTCGCGCGCGGAATCGTGTCGGCGAGTTTTCTCACTTCGTCCGCCGAATCGAAGGAAAGCGTCGACACGCCGTACGCCGCCGCCATTCGCAAGAATTTCAGCGACTTCACCGGGTTGCTCGATATGATGCGCGACGGGCTCACCCTCAGTCGCGCGAGCATTTCCAGTTCGCCCTCGGACGCAATTTCGAAATTCATCCTCAATCTGTTCAGATACCTGAGTATCTCGATATCGGGATTCGCCTTCACCGCGTAGAAGACGCGCGCGTTTCGAATCGCACGACCGATACGGCTCACTTTTTCCCGTACCTTTTCCCGGTCGATGAGGAGAAAAGGGGTCTCGTATCGCTCCCGGTCGAGGTAACGGAGGGCTTTGAAGAGCGTCGATTCGGGGACGATTCCCGCGTGTACTTTATCCACCGTGAACGTTCTCAACATCGGTTCTTCTCTTTGAAACAATGTATTTAAAGGTATTCACAAGGAATTTTCAACAGAATTTTGCGGTCAGTGCCCCTGGCGCGCCCTGAGTATCTTCTTGGCGGTTGCCCGAACCCCTTCCGAAACGTTCTTGTTCTTGCTGAGAATGGAGAGGTCTCTCGTCTTGAGTTCGGTGACGAGAGGCACCGCGATCGTTGTCGGCGTTTTGGGATTCGAGACGAGCGCGAGGAGAATCTGATAGTTCTTCAGCCACTCCTTCTTTTTCGCGATCTTCCTCAGCACTTCGTCGGCGACCGAACGCGATCGCGCCAGAGATTCGACCTCGGTTTCGGTCAACTTCGGGTTTTCGAGCACCGTGAGGGAAATCTCCTTGTTCGGCTCGCGGAGGAGAATGGATCTCACCTCTTTCCCGCCCTTCAGGGCGAGCTGTATTTTTTCCGATACGCTGAGCCGCTGAATCCTCTGGAGAAACGTACCGGTTCGCTCTCCGGGCCATTTCTCGGCCGATGATTCCCGATCAGGAGAAGCGGAGTCTGGGAACATACCTTTTATGCGTTGCCTCAGATGCTCAGGCGTGTTAGTATGCGACGCGACGACCCTCATGATCTCCGGACGGTGGGCGTTTTTCTCCGCGATCTCCTCGAACAGCGCCGAATCGGATGCCTCATCGAGCAACAGTTCGATCAGAACGGGAGAAGCCGTCGAAACGTCGATGCCGATCAAACCGCTATCGTGCTCCATAGTCCTCCCTCGTCAAGAAGATAAAATACTCGATATTGCCTTTCTGCCCCGGTACCGGCGATTCAAAGACATTGACCGCCCGCAGGCCAACCCTTTCGAGCTCCTCCCGCACCTTCCGCACCGCCGATATCCTTTTCTGCTCGTCTCTCACGACGCCCCCCTTCCCCACCTCTCCTCTTCCCACCTCGAACTGCGGCTTCACGAGGGCGATGATGTCGCTCCGCGCGTTGAGAAATTTTACGACCTCGGGAATGACAAGCGTCAGGGAGATGAACGACACGTCGACGGTCGCGAGGTCTATTCGCCCCATTTTGAGATCGTCGAACGCGGGGCCTCGCACCCACGGGTCATCCTCCTCTACCATACGCGCGAGATGCCGGATGTTCGTTCTCTCGAGGACGACCACGCGCGGATCGCGCCGGAGGGACCAGGCAAGCTGCCCGTAGCCCACATCCACGCAGTAAACTTTCCGCGCTCCCCTCTTCAGGAGGCAGTCCGTAAAGCCGCCGGACGATGCGCCGACATCGAGGGCAATTTTATTCGCGACAGAAAGCGCGAAGTAATCGAGAGCGGCATCGAGTTTCAGTCCGCCACGGCTCACGAAAGGAATGCCGGTTTCTTTCAGACTGAGATCGGCATCGTCGCGAACGATCGTTCCCGGCTTCGTCACTCTGCTCCCATCGACGAAGACCTTCCCTTCCATGATCAGAGAGCGGGCGAGTTCCCTGCTCCGCACGAGACCTTTTGCGACGAGGATCTTATCGAGCCGTTCTCTCAATACGTGTACGTGCGTTCACGCAGGAACGCGTGCACCGTGCGGTATATCCCTTCCTCATCGAGACCGTACCGGCGGAGCAATTCTTTCTGGGAACCTTGCTCGACGAACACATCGGGGATGCCGATGCGTCGCACCTGGGGGAACGGCAAATCGGATTCGCTGAGAAACTCGAGAAACGCGCTTCCGAATCCCCCCTGGAGAACATGCTCCTCGATCGTCACGATCCGGGGAACGACGGACACGATGGAAGAAAAGAGAGCCCGATCGAGCGGCTTCACAAAACGCACATTGACGACCATGGCAGAAATGCCGTCGTGCTCGAGCTTCTCGGCTGCTCGCAGGGCCGCGCCGACCGCACGACCGAGGGCGATCAGTGCGACGTCCTTCCCGTCCTTCACGATCTCCGCGTCGCCCGGCCCGAACCGGTTCCGCGGACGGGCTTCGCTCCGAAGAGCCTCCACGGTGCTCCGCGGATACCGCACTGCCACAGGACCGTCTATGCTCAACGCGAGTTCGAGCATGGCCGCCAACTCCCCCTGATCCTTTGGCTCCATGATGGTGATGTGAGGGATATGCCTCAGATAGGAGAGATCGAACACGCCGTGGTGAGTCGGACCGTCTTCACCGACGATCCCTCCCCTGTCGATCGCGAAGACCACCGGCAACTTCTGCAGGCAGACATCGTGGACGATTTGATCGTACGCTCTCTGGAGGAACGTGGAATAAATGGCGACGACCGGTCTGTAACCCTGCGTGGCGAGACCCGCGGCGAATGTCACCGCGTGCTGCTCCGCGATGCCCACGTCGTAGAATCGTTCCGGATGCCGTTCCGCGAACACATCGAGACCGGTGCCCTCCTTCATCGCAGCGGTAATCGCGACGACTCGGCGGTCTCGCTCCGCGAGCGCGGAGAGCGTACTCCCGAAGACCTCGCTGTAGGTGAGGCGGTTCCCGCTCACCGGCGACCCCGTCTCCAGCTTGAAGGGTCCGACGCCGTGGTACCGCGAAGGGTATTTTTCCGAGAATTCGTATCCTCTCCCCTTTTTGGTGATCACGTGGACGAGCGTCGGCGACGACTCGTTCCGAATACTCTTCAGCGTCCTGATCAGGAGATCGATATCGTGACCGTCGATCGGACCGACGTACGAGAAGCCGAGTTCTTCGAAGAGCATGCCCGGTAGGAAGAGACGTTTGATCACGTCTTCCGTCTTCTTCGCCAGCTGCGCCGCCTTGCCGCCCACCTTAGGGATGCTCTCGAGCCGCATCTTCGTCTCTTTCTTGATCTTCTGGTAGAGATCGCCGGTGAGCATCCTGTTCAGATACGCGGGGAGCGCACCGACATTTCGGGAGATGGACATTTCGTTGTCGTTGAGAATGACGATGAGATCTTTCTTCAGGTGGCCGGCGTTATTCAGCCCCTCGAAGGCGAGGCCTCCCGTCATCGCGCCGTCACCGATCACCGCGATCACCTTGAACTGCTCTCCGTTTTTGTCCCTTCCCTCGAGGATACCGAGCGCGGCGGAGATGGATGTCGACGCATGGCCTGTTCCGAACGGGTCGTGCTCACTCTCGCTCCTTTTCGGAAACCCGGAGAGACCGCCGAGCGTCCTGATCGTCGCGAAGCGATGGAAGCGCCCGGTCAGAAGTTTGTGCGCATAGGACTGATGGCCGACGTCCCAGATGATCTTGTCCGATGGCGAATCGAAGACGTAATGGAGCGCGATGGTCAGCTCGATCACGCCCAGATTCGACGCGAGGTGACCGCCGTTGATCGAGACCCGTTCGATAATCGTTTTCTTGATTTCCCGGGCCAGCCTCTTCAACTCCCGCGCCGAAAGCGCTTTCAAATCCGCGGGCGACGCGATCTCTTCCAGAAGCATCACTGCCTCCTCACGATAAGGTAGCGCGCGATCTCCCTCAGCGGATCCGCTTCCGAAGAGAATACGCCGAGACCCTCTATGGCCTCCCGCGCGTAGGAGGCCGCCTGCTCCTTCGCCGTCTCAATCCCGAAGAGAGCGGGAAAGGTTACCTTTCTCTTCTTCCGGTCCGAGCCGACCGGTTTGCCCAGTTCCCTGGCCGTCCCCTCCACGTTCAGCACGTCATCGACGATCTGAAACGCGAGGCCGATTTTTTCCCCATACCGCGAGATCGCATCCAGCTTGCGCCTTCCGCAGCCCGCGAGAATCGCTCCCATTTTGACCGAGGCGGCGATGAGCGCCGCCGTCTTGTGGCTGTGGATGAACGTGAGCGTCTCAGCATCCGGTTCCGTATTTTCCGAGAGGACGTCCTGCGCCTGCCCTCCGACCATGCCCCGCGCACCGGCGGCGAACGCAACCTCTCTCACGGCCCTCACCAAGACGCCCCTCGGAATACCGATATTCCTCTTCCGTATAGGCGTCTCCACTCTCCTATGGGCCTTCCCCGAGATGATCTGCGTCCCGCCTTCCCCCCGGTCGCCACCGGTATTCGTCATCATGACGAACGCCTCAGTGAGAAGGGCGTCTCCGGCGAGTATCGCCATCGCTTCGCCGAAGACACGGTGGTTCGTCGGCTTCCCGCGCCGGAGGTCATCGTTGTCCATGGCGGGCAAATCGTCGTGAATGAGGGAATACGTGTGGATGAGTTCGAGGGCTGCGGCCTGAGGCAGAATCAACGTCGAGTCTCCACCGCACGCCTCGCACGACGCGAGCGCGAGGATGGGCCGTATTCGCTTTCCGCCCGCAAGGAGAGAATACCGCATCGACTCATGGAGCAGACGCGGCGTAAAGGGATGAGAAAAATAAGAATCCAGGTATGCGTCGATCAGCCCGCGCTTCTCTTCAAGGTACTCTCTGATATCCATTCGACGACTCACCCCGCGAGCAGCCGCTCGGTACGCGCTCCGCACGCCGTCATTCCCATTCGATCGTGCTCGGCGGTTTCGAACTAATGTCGTACACGACGCGGTTTACGCCCCGCACCTCGTTGATGATGCGGTTCGAGATTCTCCCCATGACGTCGAAGGGAATCCGCGCCCAGTCGGCCGTCATGCCGTCCACGCTGTGCACAGCCCTCACCGCGACCACATTCTCGTACGTTCTCTCGTCTCCCATCACCCCGACGCTCTTTACGGGGAGGAGAACCGCGAATGCCTGCCACAATCTCTCGTAGAGGCCAGCCTTCTTGATCTCTTCAAGGACGATCGCGTCGGCCTTCCTCAGGACGTCGCAGCGATCCCTCGTCACTTCCCCGATAATACGGATCGCGAGCCCGGGCCCGGGAAACGGATGGCGATTGACAATTTCATCGGGAATATCCAGTTCCCTGCCGAGCCGGCGAACCTCATCCTTGAACAATTCCCGCAGCGGTTCGAGCAACGTCAGTTTCATTCGCTTCAGGAGCCCCCCCACATTGTGGTGACTTTTGATGGTCGCCGAGGGTCCCTTGCAGGAAACGCTCTCGATGACATCAGGATAAAGGGTCCCCTGGGCGAGAAACCGGACCCCTTCGATCTTTCTCGCCTCCTCCTCGAAAACCCGGATGAACTCGTTCCCGATAATTTTCCTCTTCTTCTCCGGATCCGTGACCTTTCTCAGCCTCCTCAGGAAACGCTCCGAGGCATCGACACAGTCGATATTCATGCGAAAATGTTTTCTCAGCGTCCGTTCCACTTTCTGCGCCTCGCCCGACCTCAGCACGCCATTATCGACAAAAATGCAGGTCAGCCGTTTCCCAATCGCTTTGTGGACGAGCACTGCCGTCACGGTCGAGTCCACCCCGCCGCTTATGCCGCATACGACCTTGTTCTCGCCGACTCTTCGCCGCAATTCCTCGGTCGTCGTCTCGATGAAGGACTGCATCGTCCAGACAGGTTTGCACCCGCAAATCTTCACGACGAAATTCTTGAGCATTCTCTTCCCGAGCGGCGTGTGCACGACCTCGGGGTGAAACTGTAACGCGTAAAAACCGTTCCGCCGATCCGCCATGGCGGCAACCGGCGAATTCGCGGTGTGGGCGATGGTCGAGAAACCGATCGGCGGCCGTTCGATACGATCGCCATGGCTCATCCATACCGTCGTCCTCCGGGGGATGCCATCGAAAACCCCCTCGCGCTGCTCGATGACGAGCTCTGCAGGTCCGTACTCCCTCTTCCGGGACTTTGCAACCTTTCCCCCGAGGCAATGCGCCATGAGCTGCATGCCGTAGCAGATGCCGAGGAGGGGGATGCCGAGCGCAAAAATACCGGGATCCGGAAGGGGCGCCGCGGAATCATAGATGCTCGACGGGCTGCCGGAAAGGATGATGCCCCGGGGACGGAACTCGCGGATCCTTTCGATCGGCGCGTTGAAGGGGAAAATCTCGGAATAGACCCTGTTTTCTCTGACACGGCGGGCGATGAGTTGCGTGTACTGCGAACCAAAATCGAGGACCAAGATACTGTTTTCGTGCATGTTGTTTCGTATGACGTTGTGCGCGGACTGCCGATCTGCCCGCAGTCTCCGATCCGGATCATGCTCCCGGCAGTCTACAGTGATTTGCTCTCTTCGATCGCTACCACTCGGGCCTGTAGTTGGGCGCTTCCTTCGTGATGATCACGTCGTGCACGTGGCTCTCGCGCAGGCCCGCGCTCGTAATCCTGATCAGACGAGCCTTTTTCCTGAGCATATCGAGATTCCTGCACCCGCAGTAACCCATACCGGAGCGCAGTCCGCCGATCAACTGATGGACGCTGTGGGCCAGAGGACCCTTGTACGGCACCCTGCCTTCGACCCCTTCAGGCACGAGCTTCGACGAAGCGACGCCCGCCTGAAGGTAACGGTCCCTCGCACCCTGTTCCATGGCTCCGATCGACCCCATGCCACGGTAGACTTTGTAACTCCTCCCCTGAAAAAGGACGATCTCTCCGGGCGATTCGTCCGTACCGGCAAAGAGACTGCCGATCATGACCGAATGCGCTCCCACCGCGAGGGCCTTCGTGATATCGCCCGAGTACTTGATCCCCCCGTCGGCGATGACGGGGATCGACGACCGCATCGCAACTCTGGAGCAGTTCCTGATCGCCGTGATCTGCGGTACGCCCGCTCCCGCGACGATGCGCGTCGTGCAGATGGATCCGGGTCCGATGCCGACCTTTATCCCGTCGGCGCCCGCCCTGATAAGATCGCGGGCCGCCTCGGCGGTCGCGATGTTCCCCGCGATGATGTCGATATCGTATCTCTTCTTCAAGGCCTTCAGCGTATCGATCACCGCGTCGGTGTGCCCGTGAGCGGTGTCGATGACGATGACATCGACGCCCGCCTTCACGAGAAGAGCGGCCCTCTGCAACGCGTCGTCCCCCGTGCCGACCGCGGCTCCGACGCGGAGACGACCGAGCGCATCCTTGCACGCGTTCGGGTACTTCTTCCTCTTCTCTATGTCCTTGATCGTGATCAATCCTTTGAGCACGTTGTTCTTGTCGACGATCGGCAGCTTCTCGATCTTGTACTTGTGGAGGATTCTCTGCGCCTTGTCGAGATTCGTCCCCTCCGATGCCGTGATCAGCCTGTCCTTCGTCATGACGAGGGAAACTTTCTTGTTGAACTGCGTCTCGAAGCGAAGATCGCGGTTCGTGATGATGCCGATGAGTTTCCCACGGTCCGTCACCGGCACGCCCGATATCCGGTACTTCTCCATCAGAGCGAGCGCCTCGGATATAGGGGCATCGGGAGAGATCGTAATGGGATCGACGATCATTCCGCTTTCGGACTTCTTGACCCTGTCGACTTCGGCTCTCTGCCGCTCGGGACTCATTGCGCGGTGAATGATTCCGATCCCCCCCTCCCTCGCGATCGCGATCGCGAGATCCGATTCGGTCACGGTATCCATCGCCGCGCTCACGATCGGGATGTTGATCCGAATGTTGCTCGTCAAGTGCGTGCTGACGTCGACATCCCTCGGGAGGACAGACGACCGCGCCGGCAGGAGGAGCACATCGTCGAACGTCAAACCTGTGTCCGGAATACCATCTCGCATATCTTCAGGGTCGCGAATTATCGGTCATTCTAACACGCCGGACGTTTCTTGGGCAACGGGCTTGGTGAAATTTCTTGTCTTGTCTTCCCTCTTTCAATCGTTTTAGAATAGAATTTACATTGCGATACGCCTGACAGGAAGAGATTGCCACGTCGCTCACGTTCGGGCGCGAAGACGGTGGCGCGGAGAAACGGCTTCGCCACGGTGAGCGTTGCGATCGCCTCGTTCGGCACCCACCCTCCCGAAGGGCCGTCCGCCAGCTCGGTGCACGGGGTCCCCGGGTCGTTGCGGAAAGCCGAGGCGATCATATCCGGCGGTGCGAATGGCAATCTTTTGTTTTGCACGTACGGCGGCACATGAGGAGAGATTCGACACGTGGATAGTGAGCAGAAAAAACCGATCGCGGACAGGCTGTGGGATTTCCTCGCATCCGTCAAGCTCGCCATCGTCATCTTCGCTTTCATCGCGGTCACCTCGATCATCGGGACGGTGCTCGAGCAGCAGGGGGATCCGCGCGAGAACATTCAAATACTCGCCAAGCTCTTCGGGGAGTCGCTCGCTCCCGCGCTCTATTCTGTGGCCGAAGCGCTCGGTTTTACGGACATGTACCGTTCGTGGTGGTTCACCGGTCTCCTCATTATATTCGCGGTCAATCTCGTCATCTGTTCCATCGACCGCCTGCCGAGGATCTGGAAGATCATCCGCGAACCCATGGGTCCTCTCCCGAAGGAACAACTCCGCACCCTCCCTCTATCGCGCGAGATGACCGTCAAGGCCAAACTGGACGCAACGAAAGACGCGCTCTCGTCTGCGCTCAAAAAGGCGCGCTTGCACGCGACCGGGTTGAAGGATGCCGACGGATTTTCTTTCTTTGCGCAATCCGGAAAGTACAGCAGGCTCGGTGTCTTCATGACGCACTTCAGCATTCTCGTTATCATGATCGGCGCCGTCATCGGAGTGCGCTTCGGGTTCAAGGCATTCCTCAATCTTCCCGAGGGAGCAATCTCGAATGTCGCGTTTTCGGGCAACGACAGGGACATCCCCCTTGGATTCGATATCCGTTGCGACAATTTTCGCGTGGACTTCTGGGGCGCATCGGATATGCCGAAAGAATATAGGAGCTGGCTCACCATCATCAAGGACGGAAAAGAAGTGATGAGAAAATCCATCGCGGTCAATGAGCCCCTCACCTTCGAGGGCGTTACGTTTTACCAGTCGAGCTACGGGATCGTCCCCGGCAGCCTCGGCCAGGGAATGTTCATATTCAACGTTGTCTCAAAAGACGGCTCCCGTTCGACGGTAAATCTGAAGATGGGAGACTCCGTGCGAATACCGGGAACCTCGGTCAGCGCGACGATCGTCGACTTCAGCCCCGCGCTCCGCTTCGACCAGCACGGTCATCCGATGACCTACGCCAATCAGATGGTCAATCCTGCCGCGCTGATGGAGTTCTCCGAAAACGGCGCGAACAGCTTCAGGGGATGGGTCCTCATGCGCCGTCCGGAAACGTGGCAACTGCGGGATGGCAGCAGGGTGGAATTTCTCGACTACTGGGGGGTCGAATTCACCGGGCTCCAGGTCCGAAAGGATCCTGGGGTCTGGATCGTCTACGTCGGCTGCATCGCCATGAGCATCGGTTTGATCATCGCGTTCTTCATGAGCCATCGGAGACTGTGGATCAAACTCGTCGAGGAGAAGAACGCGACGCGCGTCATCGTCGGCGGCATTGCCAATAAGAACAGGGCAGCATTCGAACGAAAGATCGACGGACTACTCTCCGCTCTCAGGAAACAGATCGAAGGAGGAAAATAGATGGACAGTTCCCTTTTCTTCGGGTTGTCGACCATGGCATACATTTTGGCGATGATGCTCTACATCGCTTACGTCGCCTTCCGGAAATCTCCGATCGGTCTCATGGCGACCGCCGTCACCGTCTCCGGGCTCGTGTTGCAGACAGCTGCCATCGTCCTCCGCTGGAAAGAATTTGCAGATCTGAGCGGACTGGGATTCTTCCATTCAGCGCCTCTCACCAATTTGTACGAGTCCCTCATCTTCTTCGTCTGGTGCCTCATCCTCGGCTACCTCGTCGTCGAATTCAAATTCAAGAATCGTTCGTTCGGCGCATTCGTCACCCCGATAGCGGGCCTCGTGCTCGCGTTCATCGACCTCGCCGGCGTGTCGAAGGAGATCCAGCCGCTCGTCCCCGCGCTCAAGAGCAACTGGCTGCTCGTCCACGTGACCATGAGCTTCATCGCGTACGCCGCGTTCTCGATCTCCTTCAGCACGGGCATCATGTACCTCATCGTCAAAACGGAAAAGAGGACCGAACCCGCGTATATCTTCTGGACGGTGACGTTCGGGTTGTTCGCGATCCTCCTCATCGCGATGGGTCTCGATTTCTTCTCCTTCAAGGTGAAGGTTCGTCCCGAGATCTTCGTCCACAATTACCTCTTCAGAAGCTCGTTCCTCCATCCGTCGGCGACGGTGAAAATCGTCAGCTATCTGACGGCGTTCCTCCTCCTGATCTGCGTCTGGCGGTTCGGGGGGGTCCTGAAGCGCGTGATCGCGAATTTCAACATTCATGCCGATGTGCTTGACGAGATCACGTACAAAAGCATCGCCGTGGGATTTCCGATCTTCACCCTCGGGGGGCTCGTTTTCGGTGCCATTTGGGCAGATCAGGCGTGGGGCAGGTACTGGAGTTGGGACCCCAAAGAAACGTGGTCTCTCATCACCTGGTTCATTTACGCATTCTATCTCCACGGACGGATGATACGGGGATGGAGAGGCCGGAAAGTCGCGATCGTATCGGTGATCGGGTTTATGGCTGTCATGTTCACCTATCTCGGCGTCAACCTCCTCCTCTCGGGGCTCCACGCGTACGGATCGAAATAAGTTTTCGCGACGCGCGGAATGATTTGTGTGCTGCGCCTCAGCCGCATGCAAACCGGCATGCCCCACCCTTGCAACTTTCTTTTTTTTCGGATAGCATAAAATAAGGAAAAAAGAACAAGGAGGCAGAGTGCATGAATACAGTGAAAACATTCATATTGCTCGTCACGTTGACCTTAGTCCTCGTCTGGGTCGGGGCCGCCCTCGGCGGCAAGCAGGGGATGACCATTGCCCTGCTCTTCGCCCTCGGAATGAATTTCTTCTCGTACTGGTTCAGCGATAAGATCGTGCTCAGGATGTACGGAGCACGTCCGGTTTCGGAAGGGGAAGCCCCCGAACTCTACGGGATCGTGAGAGCCCTCTCGCAAAAAGCCGGTATCCCTATGCCGAAGGTCTACCTCATCGACCAGGATCAGCCCAATGCCTTTGCGACCGGAAGAAATCCGTCCCACGCGGCTGTCGCGGTGACGACGGGCATCATGCGCATCCTCTCCCGGCAGGAGCTCGAGGGTGTCATCGGACACGAACTCGCCCACATCAGGAACAGGGATATCCTCATCAGCACGATCGCGGCGACCATTGCGGGAGCCGTCAGCTACCTTGCACAGATGGCCCAGTGGGCTATGATTTTCGGTGGCCACCGAGGAGACGACGACGAGGGAGGCAACCCGATCGCTGCATTCGTAATGATGATCGTGGGACCGCTCGCCGCGCTCATCATTCAGATGGCAATTTCCCGCTCGCGCGAGTACGCCGCCGACTCGGGCGGTGCGGAGATTGCGGGAAACCCGAGGTACCTTTCGGGAGCACTGAGGAAACTCCACGTGGCTGCCCAGCAGATCCCCATGCGGACGAATCCTGCAACGTCGCACATGTTCATCGTGAATCCATTCTCCGGCGGAGGCATTCTCAAACTCTTCAGCACGCATCCGCCGATCGAGGAACGCATCGCACGGCTGGAAGCGATGAGTCGTTGACCGTTTCTCTCCGTGCGCCCGACAGACGGAGAAGCGATCTCTATCTGTGTTCGCCCCACGGAAATAAGATAAGTCCGTGAAAGCCCTCGTGACGGGTGCGACAGGATTTATCGGCAGTCACCTCTGCGAAGCGCTCATCGCGCGGGGGTACGACGTCGCGTGCCTCTCCCGGAGCACGGCCTTTCCCTCCTGGATGACGACCTTACCCATCCGCCATGTGAGAGCGGATTGCACCCTCGGAGAGAGTCTCGCAGGAATCCCGGAAGATGTCGAGTACGTTTTTCATGTCGCCGGGTTGACGAAGACCACCACCCCGGAAACGTTTTTCGAGGTCAATGCCCGGGGGACAGCGAATCTCATCAGAGCCGTCGCCGAACGAAATCGCTCCGTGAAGCGTTTCCTCTACGTAAGCAGCCTTGCCGCAGTCGGGCCGAGCGCGAACGGTCTCCCCGTTGACGAGGAAACGCTTCCTTCGCCCGTCTCACATTACGGGAAGAGCAAACTCGAGGGAGAACGCGCTGTCCTCGCATACCGCGACCGCGTTCCCGTGACCATCGTGCGACCGCCTGCCGTCTACGGACCCCGGGACCGTGATATGCTCCTCCTCTTTCGCACGATCAAGAGAGGTTTCTTCTTTGATCTGGGAAAATGTTATTATTCTCTGCTGTATGTTGACGACCTTATTCAGGGTATACTATTATCTGCCGAAAAGAACGAAGCATCGGGAAAAACATACTTCCTCTGCGACGGGAACGTGCACACGGGCGAAGAGATTGCGAACGCGATCTCGTCCGTACTGAACGTGAGAGCGAGGCCACTGAAGATCCCGAAATGCACGATGCCTCTCGTCGCGGCGATCTGCGAGAAGATCGACAAAAAGGGGATCATCAACAGGGACAGGATTCGAGACTTCAGCCACACCCACTGGATATGTGACGCCCGACGGGCGAGGGAGGAAGTCGGATTTGTCCCGAAGATCGGCATGAAAGAAGGGATACGATGGACAGCGGAATGGTACCGGACGCACGGATGGCTGTGAAGAGGTCGGCCGACATCTTCGGGAAGTGCTTCAAGTTTCACAAGGCGAAGATGCTCATGTCGCAGGGACTCTACCCCTACTTCAGGACGATCGAGAGCGCGCAGGATCCTGAGATCGTCATGAACGGCCGCAGGATGATCATGATCGGATCGAATAACTACCTCGGCCTGACGAATCATCCGAAGGTGAAGGAAGCCGCTATCGAGGCGATCAAAAAGTATGGGACCGGCTGCGCGGGGTCCCGTTTCCTGAACGGCACCCTCGACATCCACGTCGCCCTCGAGGAAAAACTCGCCCGTTTCATGAGGAAAGATGCAGCCCTCGTCTTCTCGACCGGATTCCAGGTAAACCTCGGCGTCATTTCAGCACTCGTCGGAAAAGACGATGTCGTGGTGATCGACAAGATGGACCACGCGAGCATCATCGACGGGTGCAGGCTCTCCTTTGGAGAAATACGGAAGTACCGCCACAACGATATGGGGGATCTCGAGAGGGTTCTCAAAGAAAACGAAGACCGCGACAAGCTCATCGTCGTCGACGGGGTCTTCAGCATGGAAGGGGATATCGTTCCGCTGCCCGACGTTCTTCGTCTCTCGCGGAGATACTCCGGTCGGCTCATGGTTGACGATGCGCACGGTATCGGGGTGCTCGGAAAAACAGGCCGCGGAACCGCCGAACACTTCGGCCTCGAGGCTGACGTCGATCTCATCATGGGAACCTACAGCAAATCTCTCGCGTCCATCGGCGGTTTCATCGCCGGGTCGGAGGACGTCATTCATTACATCAAGCACAGTGCGCGCTCGTTGATCTTCAGTGCGAGTCCGCCGCCCGCCTCGGTTGCCTCGGTGAGCGCCGCGATCGATATCATCGAGAACGAACCCGAGCGCCGGGAGCAGCTCTGGAAAAACACGAGAAAAATGCTGAACGGTTTCCGCTCCCTCGGCTTCAAGACCGGCGCCAGCGAGACACCCATCATTCCGGTCATCGTCGGAGACGATGAAAAAGCGTTCACGATGGCCATGATGCTCCAGAAGGAAGGAGTCTTTGTCAACGTCGCGGTGACGCCCGCGGTTCCGACGGGCATGGCACTGATTCGCACGAGTTATATGGCGACGCACACCGACGAGCACCTCGACATCGTCCTGTCCGCCTTCGAAAAGATCGGGAAGAGGTTAGGCCTTATCGCATGACCATCGTCATTGAGGTGCGATCCCGAAAGGACCTCAATGACTTCATTCGGTTCCCCCTCGCGCTCCACGCACGCGATCCATTCTATGTCCCTCCCCTTATCAGGCAGATGCGCCATCACTTTTCCCGGCGAAACCCTTTTTTCGACCACGCACGCGTCACGAGCTTTCTCGCTGTGCGGGATGGGCGCATCTGCGGCCGCATCGTCTCGATTCTCAACGCCCGTCACATCGCATTCCACAACGAGAAGGCCGGGTTTTTCGGCTTCTTCGAGTGCATCGATGACGACAGGGTTGCCGGCGCTCTCCTCGGCACAGTCGCGGACGAATTGAGGCGCGAGGGGATGGAGGTCATGCGCGGGCCGATGAACTTTTCGACCAATGAAGAGTGCGGGGTGCTCATCGAAGGATTCGGGAGACACCCGTTCTTCATGACGCCGTACAACCCTCCGTACTACGGATCGCTCATGGAGCGGTGCGGTCTGCAGAAAGCGAAAGACCTCTACGCCTATATCCTCGACATCCCGGCGGAGCTGCCCCGGAAAATCAACCGAGTAGCCGATTACGTGGCGAAGAGCGGCGTGACCGTCCGAACCCTGGACAAAAAGCGCTATGACCATGACATGCGCATCTTCCAAAAAGTATACAATTCGGCGTGGGCCGGGAACTGGGGGTTCATTCCCCTGACGGACGGAGAACTCGCTTACCTGAGCAGCAATCTCAAGCCCATCGTCGTCCCCGATCTCACCGCAATCGCCGAAAACCGCGGTGAACCCATCGGATTCCTCGGGATGTTGCCTGATTTCAATCGTGTCTTGAAAGAGATGAGAGGGAAACTGAATCCGCTGACCATGGTGAAAGCCTTCCTCCTCGCCCGAAGAGTAAAAGACTTGCGCTTGCTCCTTCTCGGCGTCTCCTCTGAATACAGGAACAGAGGGGTCGATGCGCTCCTTTTTTCCGAGGCATTCAAGGGAGTGAAACGCGGGGGATACCAACGCGTGGAGTTTTCCTGGATTTTGGAAGACAACCTCCCCGTTCAACGCCTCGTGCACATGATCGGGGGCAGGCTCTACAAAAAGTACAGAATCTATGAACGGAGACTATGAACCCGGGACGGGCACCGAGGAGGCCTTCGCCGGATTAATGACCCAGATACGTCCGAAATGCCGCTCCTGGTAAGCCCGGACCAATCCCAGTCGGATCAGTTCGAGCAACGCCACAAACGTGATGATGAGATAGATCCTCGTCATGTCCCCCTTGAAAAGGTCCTCGAATCTCACCGCCTCCTGTTCCTCGACGATCTCCATGATCGTGGACATCCGATCCTTCACCGTAAGCGTTTCCCTCGTCACCGCCACAACTTCCGCCGGCGCCTTGTCGAGTACCTTCCGGAACGCGTCGAGCAGGTCGAAGAGACCGAGATCGACGAGATAGAGTTCTTCGCCTTCACCGTCGAGCAGGGGCTCCCTCCGGAATACCCTGATCCACTCTTCCTCTTTCGAGCGCAGTGTGACCGCAGCTTCTTTGTACTTCTGGTATTCGATCAGACGCGCAACGAGTTCACGCCGGGGGTCTTCCTGCTCTTCGAGTGCCGCCTCCTCCGGGGGGAGAAGCATTCGCGACTTGATCTGCACCAACGTGGCGGCCATGACGAGGAAATCGCCGGCGATCTCGAGATTCAGCTCTTTCATCATGTCGAGGTGCTCGAGATACTGACTCGTGATGAGGGAGATGGGGATGTCGTAGATATCGATCTTGTTCTCCCGAATCAGGTGCAGGAGGAGATCGAAGGGCCCTTCAAAGACCGGTATCTTTATGTTGAGGATGTCTTCCACGAGCGCACGTATTATATATGAAAACCCACTGCTGTCCAATATCGTTCACAATGAGGCTGGACCACGAAGAGACACCATGACGACACCGTGTACCGTTACACCACCCCTGCTTCCACGATGAGACGGATGAGCGTCAATGGGAAATCGCCGCGGTTTGCAAAGCTCCCCACAACGCGACGGGCACGGTCATCTTGTGGATCGCTTCAGGCTCCCGGGTTTAGAAAATTCTCTGCGGACTCGTGTAGATGGTGAAACGTTCTCCCCTCACAAACCCGATGAGGGTCATGTTCGCACCCTCGGCCAGGTCGACCGCGTAGCTTGTGGGCGACGTTCGGCTCACCAGCATAGGAACCCCCCACCGCGCGCATTTCGTGACGATCTCCGACGACAGCCTCCCGCTCACCAACACCATTGTATCTCCGAACGCCACGTTTTCGATGATGCACTGTCCGATCACCTTATCGACCGCGTTGTGGCGCCCGATATCCTCCGCCATCGCCAGAATCTTCTCTCCGTCGCAGGCGGCAGCGCTGTGCACGCAGCCGGTCGCCCTGAAGAGCGTCGATCGCTGATTGAATTCCCTGTAGAGAGTCCTTACCGTGTCGGCGCCGACCGAAAAGCCGTCCGCTATCCTTCGGAGTTCTTTCCTCTCGAACGTCATCCCGCCGACACAACCGGACGTCCGCACCATGCCTTCCGTGACCGTCTCCGCATCGGTCGGGATGTCGACGCGAATCGGCGCATCCTGTCCGACATCGACAGCAATGGACTCCGCGCAGAGATGACCCCTGATGATGCCTTCGCTCAGCAGGAAACCGACAACGAGCTCCTTAATCATCGTCGGCGTGCAGTAGAGGCGAACGACTTCTCTCCCGCCGACGGAAATGACGATCTGCTTCTCCACGGCGAGGAGGTCTTCGGTTTCTTCCGATACCGATCCGACCCTCTTGACGATCGTTCTCTTAACATACGGCTCCATGCGAACTCATAGTAGCAGATGGAGGTGAACTTTGTCGAGAAATCCGCTATATTATGAAATTTGCATCAACGCATTACCACGAGGTGACCGCATGCATTTTGAGACTGCCGGTATCGATGTCGCGCCGTGGATTCCCCCTCTCGTCTCTCTCGTCGTCTCTTTTTTCACGTCAATGGGCGGCGTGTCGGGCGCTTTCCTGCTCCTGCCTTTCCAGATGAGCGTCTTGAACTACACGAGCCCTTCGGTGAGCGCCACCAATTTCGTGTTCAACATCGTCGCCATCCCGAGCGGTGTCTACCGTTACCTGAAAGAAGGCCGCATGGCCTGGCCACTCACATGGGTAGTCATTATGGGAACGCTCCCGGGCGTCTTCATCGGGTACTACCTGAGAATCCTCTACCTGCCCGACCCGCGGGCGTTCAAGCTATTCGTCGGGTGCGTGCTCCTCTACATCGGTATACGCCTGATTTATGAACTGACGGGGAAGGCATCCGCGGGAAAAGCGCGGATGAAGGCCCTCGAAGATAAATTCAGGGAGCGGACGAAACAGATCAGGGAACAGCAGAAGAGCCGGGTCGCCGCCGGGCTCCCGTCCGAAGCGGTCGTCAAGACAATCTCGATAAGCCTGAAACGGGTCGAATACGAATTCTGGGGGGAGCGCTTCTCGTTCAGCACGGTCGGAATGTTCACCCTCGCATTCGTCGTCGGCGTGATCGGGGGGACGTACGGAATCGGAGGAGGTGCCATTATCGCACCGTTCTGCGTGGCCGTCTTCCACCTCCCTGTGTACACTGTGGCGGGCGCGGCTCTGATGGGCACCTTTCTCACCTCCGTTCTCGGTGTCACGTTTTATAGCGTGATGCCGGCAAAGGCGGGGATGGTGACCTCGCCCGACTGGCTGCTCGGGTTTCTCTTCGGCGCGGGGGGATTCGTCGGCATTTACCTCGGCGCGCGATTTCAGAAATTCGTCCCTCAGCGAGCGATCAAGATCATGCTGGGGGTGATCATCGTCTTTCTCGCCGTGCGTTACATTTCCCAGTATTTTTTGAATTAGGAGGTCGTCATGACTGCCGTTGTCTGCCCGGTCGCGAAATGGCGCACGCTGCTCATCGCGTCAGACGGCTCCGTGTTCAGTCAGCATACAGCGAAAGAAGCCCTACGCCTCGCGAAGGTCTGTTCGAGCAAGCTGATCGCCCTGTCTGTCGTAAAAAACCAATCTCGAGTTCGAGTCCGACTTGCCCAGGATAATCGGGAAGGACGAGCAGGCGGCGTTGCGTCATGTCGAATGGATACGAAAACAGGCAGAACGGGAAGGCGTCGACTGCCAGCCCGTGGTCACGCTCGGCGAGCAGCCGTATCAGGATATCGTCGATGTCGCTTCACGGTCGAAGGCGGACATAATCATCACAGGCACCCACGGCACGACGGGCATCGGAAGGCTCCTCATGGGCGGCGTGACAGAGAGGGTCATCGGCCATTCGAAAGGAGCGGTGTCGGTTGTCAAGGCGTGAACGTTCCCTCCTATGCCCTCGCTGCCAAGGCCTGACGCGCCCTTATTCCGTGATCGCTTGACAGATTCTGCTCGATGGAACTCCTTCCCCCTGCCTGTTGACTTCTCACCCGGAATTTGCTTTGCTTAAAAGCACCCGAAACACAGGCGATGAGGTTCGCCGTTAACTGTCTTGCGTGACTGATAACCTCTACCACACCATGATGCGTAGAGGTTTTTTGTTGCTCCGCCTCTCTCACGACATCAGGAGGTTTGAGAAGGGATGGAAAACCAGTGGTTTCAGGCCGCCTTATGGATGGGTCTCGCCTTCGTTGCGACGCTCCTCTCGGTCCGTATCGCGATATCGATCGCGCTCCTCGAGATCTTGGTCGGTATCGTCGGGGGAAATTTCCTCCCCCTCCAGCGAACAGAATGGCTGAACTTTCTCGCCGGCTTCGGCAGTATCCTGCTCACATTCCTGGCAGGCGCGGAGGTCGAGCCTCACATTCTGCGAAAAAGGTTCAAGGAGAGCGTCGGAGTTGGTTTCCTCAGCTTTCTCCTGCCGTTTCTCGGCGCGATGGCAGACGCATACTATCTCAGCGGCTGGACGCTCCCTCAGGCGGCCATCGCGGGCATCTCCCTCTCGACGACGTCCGTGGCCGTCGTTTACGCCGTCATGATCGAGACGGGATACAACGAGACGGAACTCGGCAAGCTTATACTCGCGGCCTGTTTCGTTACCGATCTCGGGACGGTCGTCGCGCTCGGCGCTTTCTTCGCGAACTATGATGTCTCGATGGTCACATTCATCGTCGTGACTGCACTCATCCTCCTTCTCCTCCCCAAGTTCACCCCGTGGTTCTTCCGACGGGTAGGGAGCCGCATCAGCGAACCGGAGACGAAATTTATTTTTCTCCTCCTCTTCATACTCGGTTCACTCGCCGTCACAGCGAAGAGCGAAGCGGTTCTGCCCGCATACCTTATCGGCATGGTCCTCGCGCCTTTCTTCCTCCAAAACAGGACACTGAGTCACCGGATGAGGGTGATGGCATTCACCATGCTCACGCCTTTTTACTTTCTCAAAGCGGGATCTCTCGTCAGCCTGAAGGCCATGTGGCAGAGCGCTCTCCTCATCGCGATCCTCCTCGCGGTGAAGATGGCGGCAAAGTTCATCGGCGTCTGGCCGTCCGCTATGGCGTTCAAATTCGGGAGAAAAGAGAGCATGTTCACGACGCTCCTCATGTCCACCGGACTCACGTTCGGAACGATCTCGGCTCTCTTCGGCTATACCAACCATATCATCGACCAGAGCCAGTACACTGTCCTCGTCACCGCCGTGATCCTGTCCGCAGTGGTCCCGACAATAATCGCGCAAAAATGGTTTCAGCCCGATTTAAAAAAGGAGGCGAACGATGTTTAGGAAAAATCTCATTGCGAACGACGGCTCCGAGGGTGCGAAGAAGGCCCTGAAGGTCGCGATTAATCTCGCAAAGAAGTACGACGCGGAACTGCACAGCATCTGTGTCGAAGAGAAGGTTCCCCACTACGCGGCAACCATCGGCGAGGTGGAAGAGTACAGGAAGGAGGCCAATGAATTCTTCCGAAAGATCAATGAGGAAGCGCGCGAGGCCGCATGGAGAGAGAATATAGAGCTCCATACCAAAGTCCTCGCAGGGCATGAAGTCGAAACGATCGTGCACTACGCAAAGGAAGGGAATTTCGACCTCCTCGTCGTCGGGTTCATGGGTCATTCGAAGATTTTCGGGAGAGTCTGGGGGTCCACGTCGCAGAACATTACGAAGCTGTCACCCTGCACGGTAATTGTGGTAAAATAGGGAGTAGAAAAGGCGATGGAGTTCGCGTCACCGTCCCGCGGAAAAGGGACTGATAACTCCTACCAGACATTTTTGGTAGGAGTTTTTTCGTTTTTGGGGTGTGGCGTCGCGTGTGAATAGGAGAGACGAGGGAACGCATGGTACTCGATAAATATTCGAACCTCAAGACGGAACTCATGGAGTGCATCGATGCCGCCGTCTCGATCGACGGCATCCCGCGCGTGATCTGCGAAGAACTGAAGGAAAAGGTCGCGCAGAACGTCTTCAATCTCGTCGTCCTCGGCCAGTTCAAGAGAGGAAAAACGAGCCTCATCAACGCCCTCCTCGGCGCTGAAATACTCCCGACCGCCGTCGTGCCGCTCACGTCGATCGCGACGATCCTCACGTACGGCGAGACGCTCTGCATCCGCGTGTATTTCAACGATGGCAGGGTCATCGAGATCGACCGGTCGGATCTCAACCAGTACGTCACGGAGAAGGGAAATCCGAGAAACGAAAAGGACGTGAAAGAGGTGATCATCACGTATCCCTCGCCCTATCTGAAAGACGGGGTTCGACTGGTCGACACGCCGGGTGTCGGGTCCGTCTACGAGCACAACACCGACGTTGCCTATCAGTGCCTACCGAAATCGGACGCTGCGCTCTTCCTCCTCTCGGTCGATCAGCCCGTCAGCAAAGCGGAGCTCGACTTCCTGAAGGACGTCAAGGAGTACGCACACCGTATCTTCTTTCTCCAGAACAAAGCGGACTACGTCGGTCCCGATGATCTCAGAGAATCCATCTCTTTCTCCAAGAACATCATCGATTCATGTCTCGAAAGCGACGTCAAGATCTTTCCCCTCTCTGCCAAGCGGGCCCTCGACGGCAAGCTCTCCGGGGACAGCGGCCTCCTCGAACAGAGCTTCCTCCCCGAGTTCGAACGTCTCCTGAACACGTTCCTCATGGAAGAGAAGGGAAAAGTCTTGCTCATCTCCGTCGCGAACAATATCCTGAGGCTCCTCTCCCAGGCGCGTCTGGCGCTCGACCTCGAAATGAAATCGCTCGTGACGCCGCTCGAAGAACTGAAAGAGAAAATTCAGATCTTCGAGAAAAAGAGGAACGAGGTGGCAATCGAGAAGGAAAATTTCTCTCTTTTGCTCGACGGAACGATAAAGACGATCATGCAGGGCGTCCTCGAGGAGGATCTGCGGGCGTTCCGGAGAGAGTTGACGAAATGGATAACGGATAAATTCGAGGCCAGTTACGCTGAGCATTCCGGCATGTCTCTGAACGAGCTTCGTGACCATCTCGAGGCATTCGTCATTAACGAAGTCAGGCAGGCCTTCGCGTCGTGGCGGGGCCTCGAGGATGAAAAGCTCGCGAAGACGTTCGAAGCCTCCTGCAAGCGATTCATCACGAAGATCGACGAGACGGTCGATTCCCTCCTAAGGTTCTCCGCGGAACTGTTCGGCGTCCCCTTCGATATCGTGACCGCGGAGGCCATCTGGTCCACGAAGTCCGAGTTCTACTTCAGATTCAAGGAGCAGCCGGTCGGCATCGAGATCGTGGCGTCTTCGCTGACGCTCCTCCTCCCGAAGTACATCGGCGAGAAGATCATCCTCAAAAAAGTGAAAGAGTACCTCAATCGAGTGATCCACCTCCAGGCGGCCAAGATCGGATGCGACTTCGAGGAACGGTTGAACAAGAGCAAGCTGGACTTCCGCTGGGAGATGTTCCAGCGCATTGACGCGACACTCGACGGCATTTCGAAAGCCATCGAGCAAGGGCTCCAGCGAAAGTCGGAGGGAGAGCACGCCGCGGAGGAGAGAAAGATCGCCCTCTCGAAGATCGAACAGAAGATGGACGAGACGTGCGAGCGACTCCTTCAGATTCTCGACAAGGTGTCCGCCTATCAGTTCGCGTAGATCGGGCGGGCACGCTCATTCCTCCCGCATGCGAAAGAGTGCACACGATCGTTTTCTTGAACGAACACCCGCACATATCGTAATCTAAGAGCACATACTCGCAGAGAAAAAGGGGGAAATCGCATGGCGACTATCGCGAAAGTATTCGCCCGAGAGATTCTGGATTCCCGCGGAAACCCGACGGTCGAGGTCGATGTCATCCTCGATAACGGCATCATGGGCCGGGCCGCCGTCCCATCGGGAGCCTCGACAGGAACCAGAGAAGCGGCCGAACTGAGAGACGGAGACAAGACCCGCTACCTGGGGAGAGGCGTTCTGAAGGCGACAGGCAACGTGAACGGCGTCATCGGTCCCGCGCTCGTCGGAAAAGATCCGGGAGATCAGCGGGAGATCGATACGCTGATGATCACGCTCGACGGCACCGAGAACAAGGCCCGGTTAGGCGCAAACGCAATGCTCGGGGTTTCGCTCGCCGTGGCGCGGGCGGCAGCCGCCGATCGGGGCGTGCCTCTCTTCCGCTACCTCGGCGGAGACGGTGCCCAGCGACTCCCCATTCCGTTCTTCAATATCCTCAATGGGGGAAAACACGCCGACAACAACGTCGACATCCAGGAATTCATGATTGCCCCCGTCGGTGCCCCGTCATTCAGGGAGGCGCTGCGGATGGGCGCGGAGGTCTACCACCATTTGAAATCCGTTCTGAAATCGCACGGGTTGAGTACGGCCGTCGGAGACGAAGGCGGTTTCGCACCCAACCTCTCGTCGAACGAGGAAGCGGTGAAGATGGTCGTGACCGCGATCGAAACCGCTGGGTACAAACCCGGCCGTGATATCGCGATCGTCCTCGATCCTGCCGCGAGCGAATTTTTCGAGGGTGGTGCGTATCTGCTGAAAGCCGACAGAAGCAAACTGTCCTCGCACGAGATGGTTCGGTACTACGCCGACCTCGTCTCGAAGTATCCCATCGTCTCGATCGAAGACGGCCTCGCAGAAAACGATTGGGACGGATGGAAGCTCCTCACTGCCGAATTGGGGGGGAGCGTGCAGTTGACGGGGGACGATATCTTCGTCACGAATCCGAACATCTTGTCGGAAGGCATCGAGAAAGGCATCGGAAACTCCGTCTTGATAAAGCTCAACCAGATCGGTACGCTCACCGAGACGCTCCAGACGGTCGACATCGCGAAAAAGGCGGGATACACGTGCGTCTTCTCCCATCGCTCCGGCGAAACGGAAGACTCGTTCCTCGCGGACGTGACCGTTGCGACGAATGCCGGCCAACTGAAGACCGGTGCGCCGGCGAGGTCGGAACGACTCGCGAAGTACAACCAGTTGCTCCGCATCGAAGAGGCATTGGGCCCGCGCGCGCTCTACAGGGGGGACCTCAAATGGTAGATGCGAAAACGGGTGCGCCACGCACATCAAAAAAGAGACTCCCTCCAGCGCGTCTCATTCTTCGCGCACCGTCCGTACTCGTTGCGTCATAAGCCTCCCGATGAGCGAGAGAGCCCCCGAGAGGGAACGTCGCTTCTTCGGGTTCGGTAAGAACGTCTTCGTCGCCGGACTCGTCAGTTTTTTCATGGACGTGAGTTCGGAAATGATCTATCCCCTCGTGCCCCTTTTCCTCTCGACGGTTCTCGGCGCGAACAAATCCGTCATCGGCCTCATCGAGGGGATCGCGGAATCCACCGCGAGCCTTCTGAAAGTCTTCTCCGGGTGGTTCTCCGACCGGATCGGAAACCGAAAGTGGCTGATGGCTGCGGGATATGGCATCTCCACGGCCAGCCGGCCCATCGTCGCACTCGCGATGACCTGGCACCACGTGATGGGGTCTCGTTTCATGGATCGCTTCGGAAAAGGCGTGCGCACCGCACCGCGCGATGCCATCATCGCGGAGTCTTCGGAGAAGTCGCACCTCGGCAGGGCGTTCGGATTTCACCGGGCGATGGACACACTGGGTGCCGTCGTCGGCCCCGCGCTCGCCTTCTTTCTGCTCGGCATCTTTTCGAATAACTACCGGTGGGTTTTCTGGCTCTCGATGGTACCCGGCGCCCTTGCGGTCATCCTCATCGTCTTCTTCATCACCGAAAAGAAGAAACCGGCCGCCCGGAACATCGAGAGGCCACGGCTCACGCTCAAGCATTTCGACTGGCGCTTCAAATTCTTCGTCGCCATCGCGACGTTCTTCGCGCTCGGCAATTCGAGCGACGTCTTCCTGATCCTACGCGCACAGCAGGTGGGCATTCCGATCGCCACGATACCGGTTGTGTACCTGCTGTTCAACCTCGTCTATTCGCTCTCTGCCGTTCCGGCGGGGATCGCCGCCGACCGTTTCGGCAGGAAGCGCGTTATTTTGATCGGCTTCATTCTCTTCGCGCTCATCTACTACGGCTTCGCCACCGTTCGAGACACCGCGGCCATCTGGATGCTTTTCGGTTTCTACGGTCTGTTCATGGGGCTGACAGAAGGCATCCAAAAAGCATTTCTCGCCACCATCATCCCGCCCGACTTCAAGGCGACCGCCTTCGGCGTATACAACACCGCGGTCGGTCTCGCTATGTTTCCGGCAAACCTCATCGGCGGCTGGCTCTGGGATCACGTCGCGCCATCGGCGACGTTCTACTTCGGGGCGATTACGGCGAGTATATCGTCAGTGCTGTTTGTAGTCTTTATCGGCATAACGCGGAAGCGATCGCGGACAATCTCCTGACCACGTCGGGCAAGAGACGCGCCTTCCCGGTTCCGCGATCTCGTGCTCGTCATACGCATCCAGAGCGGGAGAACCGGTAGGACTCTCTACCCCACAGAAACCATGAAAGGGTATCGTCATGCAGTTTTTTTTCGGCATCCCGCCACGTTTTGAACTATTTTGGACAGCAGTGTGTGCTATTATAGTCGAAAACGACACGGTAGAGGAGGTTGCCATGGCAGATTCGGTCAGGAAAGTCGCCTATTTCGCGATGGAGGTGCCGAACAAACCCGGAGAGGGAGCCCGCATCCTCAAAGCCCTTGCAGACGCGGGCGTGAACCTGCTCGCCTTCTCGGGTTTTCCGAGCGGCAGGAAATCTCAGCTCGACTTCATCCCCGAAGACGTCGCACTTTTCAAGAAAGCGCTGAAAAAGACGAAGATCTCGACGCGTCCGCAGAAGTTCGGGTTCCTCATCCAGGGAGATGATCGCAGGGGAGCAGTCGCCGACATTCTGCAAAAGCTCGCCGAGCGGAAGATCAATGTGACCGCGATCGACGCCGTCTCCGCAGGTGCCGGCCGCTATGCCGCTATCCTGTGGGTACTTCCGAAAGACGTCAGGAAGGCGGCGGCGGCTCTCGGCGCGCAATAAGAGCGACGAACCGCTCAACAACGTTTCGCGTCTGCCGACGGACTCTCAGCGAGAAGTCCGGTACCGGTGGGCTTTTGATCTTTTCTTGCGGGCTTCCGCTCTCTTCCGTTTGGCTTTCACGGAGGGCTTCTCGTAGAAGGTCCTCGCCTTCAGCTCCTTGAGGAGCCCCTCTGTTTGAACCTTGCGTTTGAGTGTCTTGATCGCCTGCTCAACATCGTTGCCTACTACTTTTATCTCGATTATACCGTTCTCCTGCCTTTCCTCTCTCCCGTATGGTGCGACAGTGAATCCCCGGCGGGAGAGGAACCGGATACCGTCCGTTGGTACGCGACTCCGACGATGTCTCGCAGCCGATACCGAGTTCTTTATGATAGCATAATTCGGGCAACGGCGGGCGGATCAACCGTCCGCCCCTCGTTTCGACTCCGCGAGCCACACGAGGCGCGATCCATTCACAACGGGAGCAAGCAGCGTTTCGAGAAATGCCGCATAGTCGCCAGAGGCAACGGGGAACCGTTCCGCATCGAACGGCTGCGGCCTCAGCTTCATGCGCGCGCGTGCCCTCCTCTTCACCTCGGCCGGCGACGGCATCGGCAACACAACCCCCATCGACCGCGCGAGGCCGGTCAGAATATCGCGGTGGCGCATCGCGTGCCTGTACGCTTTCACGCAGCTCCGTACGTTACGAACCCGCCCGAGGAAATCGACGATCGTACCGGACGTCTCGAGGTAGGAACACGACGGGAGCAGGACATCGGCATGTTCGGCAAGTCCTGTCAAATACGCGCCCTGCACGATAAGGAACTTCGTGTTCGGCCTCCCGCTCGCCGGTATGTCGCCGACGATATAGAGCGTCTCGCTTTCGCCGCGCAGCATGTCCACGGACGATTTCCCGACGGGGCGGAAACCCATGAGAGAGACACCCCTCGCATTGCTCTCGAGGGGGACCGCGACGATCTTTCCTTTCATGAGCGCGATGTTCGCCGCTGCCGTGAAATAAGCGGGCGAAGTGAGGATGAGCGGATTGCGCGCCTCAGCGATCAGTTTCGCCGCACGCGCAATGTCCTCGGTCCACTCCGCCTGACGCACCCATTTCCTGAGCTGTGCGCCCGCATTCAGGCCCTCGGCGAGCAGCGCATTCGCAAGACGTTTCACTATCGAGATGACGTTCCCCTCGAGTCGAACGGTCGCATCCTCGGCAATTCTGCACCCTGATTCGCTGATGACGACGAGCCGGGAACCTCTCGCAACCCGCCTCCGTAGAGATGCATCGAGTGCGGGGAGAACGCGCTGCCATTGGGAAGGGCACACGTCGACGAGGACGAAAAGGTCGGCACGGTCGATGTGGGCTGTCTGCGAGCCGATGAAGTGCTTCGCATCTCCGTAGAGACTGACCGTCGAGTCCACATCCTGCGTCTTCAGAACCTGATCGGCGAACTGCTTCAGCGCAAGGGCATCCTCATTGGGTACGCCGGCGGAACAGATGACGCCGACCTTTCTCCCTGCACCCTTCAGGCGGGCGGCGATAACGGCGAACGCATCCTCCCACGTCGTCTCTCTCAATGCACCGTCTTCCCGCACCATTGGAGACGATACCCTTGCGTGGGACGCGATGCTCTCGAAGCCGAACCGCCCGTACGCACAGATGTACCGCTCGACCGACCCTCCGTCTCCTCCTGACGTGATCCTCTGGATCGCACCGTCTTTCACGCTCACCTGGATATCGCAGCTGTTGCCGCAGAGCAGACAGACCGACGGTATCCTCTCGAATTGCCACTCTCTCCCCTTCCGCCATCGGTCCGCCTCGAGCAACGCATTGACCGGACAGACGTCCACGCAGCTCCCGCAGAACGTGCAGCCGGATTCCTGCAAAGGCCTATCCCCGGCCGTGACCACTTTCGATTCGATCCCCCTCCCCATGAAATCGAGGACGTGGGTTCCCTGTTCCTTGCACACTCTCACGCAGCGGCCGCAGAGGACACAGTACTCGGGATCCCTCTTGATGAAGGGATTCGCTTCATCGGTCGGATACCCGAATCTTTTCCGTCTGAAGGAGGATTCCTTCAGTCCAAATTCGTACGCGTACTGCTGCAAATTGCACGCTCCCGCTTTTGTGCAGGTCATGCAGTCGAGAGGGTGCATCGAGAGGAGGAGATCGATCACGAACTTCCTCACGTGCTCGACCCGCTCCGATTGTGTCATCACCACCATGCCATCCTTCACCCTCGTATTGCACGCGATCACCGGCCCTTTCAACCCTTCGACCTCGACGAGGCAGAGTCTGCACGCGCCGATCCCTTTCATCCCCTCGAGGTAGCAGAGATTCGGGATGTGCACGCCGGCGATCTTCGCGGCATCAAGGAGGTTCATCTCCTCGGGGACCTCGACCGTTCTTCCGTCGATCGTGAGCATTACCCTATTTGCCATAGTTCCTCCAGACATAGCGCGCCACTTACACGAGGGAGCACCTCTCGTCCGTGCGACCTGTCCCGACGAGTTCACCTCCGTCCACGACGACAATGGCTCGGGTGGGGCAGACCTTCAGGCATTCCCCGCAACGGGTGCACCGTTTTGGGAGAATCTCGAACGGCAGGTATCCGCTCATATAGGCAACTCTGACCTCGCCGGAGACCGCGCGGTATGCGCAGACGTTTCGACATTCCCCGCACATGATGCACTTCGCCGGTTCAATTCGCACTTCATAATACGCCGCGCATTCCCTGTCAGGACACCGTCCCTGCACATGGGCAGAGAACGCGCTCGATGACAACATCTCGAGGAGAAAATGGGCAGTGTCCCTTCCCCTCTTGCACCGCGAGCCGACTCGAAGCGCCTCGGCAATTCGTCGCAGCGCGTCGATAGTTCCCTCGCGCGCACCGCCCGCCACCATCTCCTGCAGGAGCAGCTTCGCCTCGTGCACTCCCAGAGCACAGGGCAGGCACCTGCCGCACATGAGGTCCCGGAGAAAGGAGTCGGCGTAGTACGCTGCCTTCTGCACGGGGCAGGAGAAACGCCCCGCTTCCTCGATGATGTCGCCTGTGCTACGCTCCTTCTTCTCGTCCATGTCCCGACACTAATACATGGTATCTGCCATGAAGCAGATCTCCGGGAGGAGATAGGAGACGAGATCCCTGAACGTGATCATGCCGATAATCGTCCGTCCCTCGACGACGGGGAGGTGGCGGATTTTTCTCCTCGATGCAACCGATATCGCAGTGCTCACGTCCGTCGACGGATCGAACGTGATGACGTCACGCATGATGAGGTTCTCGAGCTTCTCGCTCGTCGGGATGCCATCGAAGACGCATCGGACGATATCTCTTTCGGTGAATATGCTCACCAGCAAATGATCCTGATCGACCACGAAAAGACCGCTCACATTCTTCTCCCTCATGAGCCGCACCGCGTCCGAGACCGAGCGATCCTTCCCGATCATCACGATCTCGTACGGTCTCGATGCCAGAATATCCTTGAGGGTCATCTTACGCCTCCTTTCGATAACCTCGATCCTCTCGGAAGGCAACCTCAGTTCCTCCTCGAGCCTCACGTACGGCTTTCTGAGAATCTTGACGGCGTTCACCGGGCAGACCTGAAAGCACGCTTTGCATCTCGTGCAGTAGTCCATATCGATGGAAAAAGCGTTCCGCGTCTCCCGCACCGCATTGAACGCACAGGCACCCTTGCAGAGACCGCAGAGGATGCACTCGCGCTGGTCTATCGAATAGTGACCCATGGCGCACACTCTCGCCCGGCAGTACTTCTCGTGGACGTGCTCCTCGTACTCCTCCCGGAAATACCGAATCGTCGTGAGAACCGGGTTCGGCGCGCTCTTGCCGAGCCCGCAGAGCGACCCCGCCATCACTAAGTTTCCGAGCCGCTCGAGCTCCTCGATGTCGCCCTTCTCGCCCTTTCCGCACGAGATCTTTTCGAGTATCTCGAGCATCTGATACGTGCCGATCCTGCACGGCGGGCACTTCCCGCACGACTCGTTCCTCGTAAACGACAGAAAATACTTCGCGACGTCGACCATGCACGTATCCTCGTCCATGACCACCATACCGCCAGAGCCCATGATCGAGCCGACTTTCCAAAGCGAATCGAAATCTACCGGCAGGTCAAGGTATTCCTCGGGTATGCACCCGCCCGACGGCCCTCCGGTCTGAACGGCCTTGAACCGCTTGTTCCCGATAATGCCCCCCCCGATGTCGAAGACGATTTCCCGGAGCGTAATCCCCATCGGAACCTCGACGAGCCCCGTATTCCTCACCTTCCCGGCGAGGGAAAACACCTTCGTGCCCGGCGAACCCTGGGTGCCGATCGAGAGAAACCAGTCAGCGCCTCTCTCGATGATCGCCGGAACACACGCGAAGGTCTCCACGTTGTTGAGATTCGCGGGATAGCCCCATGGGCCACCACCCACTTCGGACACACGAGGGGGACGCGCGTGCGGAAATCCACGGTTTCCCTCGAGTGACGCAACGAGGGCGGTCGCCTCCCCGCACACGAACGCGCCCGCGCCTTCCCTTATCTGAACGGTAAAATCGAATCCCGTTCCGAGGATATTCTCTCCGAGGAGACCGATCTCCTCTGCCTGCCGTATGGCTATCCTCAGCGTTTTGATGGCGAGCGGATACTCATGCCGCACATAGATGAAGCCGTAGCGCGCATCGATCGCGTACGCGCAGATGAGCATCCCCTCGAGAAGACTGTGCGGGTCTCCTTCCATGATGGATCGGTCCATGAATGCGCCAGGGTCTCCCTCGTCACCGTTCGCGATAACGATTTTGATCTTCGCCGGAGCCCGTTTCGTGTGCAGCCACTTCACTCCTGCCGGGAATCCCGCGCCTCCACGGCCGCGGAGATTCGCCCGTTTGACTTCATCGATCACTGCTTCGGGGGGCATCGAGGAAAACATTATCTCGACGGCACGATATCCGCCTGCAGCGATGTACTCATAGATATCGAATGGATCGATCCGCCCTGTGTTCCTGAGAGCGATTTTCACCTGCTTTGTGTAAAAGGGAACGTCAGCTAAAAACTCTCGCGGCGGCGCGAGAAAATTGTCGCGGTACATCAGATGACGAACAGGTAAGCCACTAGTAAAGGTAGTCGAGAGGATCTCCTTCGCGTCAGCAGACCTGACCCTTTGATAGAAGTACCCATAAGGCTCGATCTGGAGGAGGGGCCCCCGCTGACAAAGTCCCTGACAACCCGTGCGCACAACTTTAACCTGCCTCCCCTGCCGCACAGCCTCTTCTTCAAGCTCCCTCGCCACACCGTGAGAGCCGAGCGCGCTGCACGGCAGACCGCAGCAAACCCTTACGAGATCCCGCCCGGCCGACGAGACATCCTGGAGCGATATCCTCAATGCCGTCAGCCCGTCGATACTCTCTATTCTTCCGGTTCTCACCATAGACCTTAGAAGCGTCAGGCCGTGTCGCCGTCTTTGATTGCCTGAACGAACTGTTCTATTCTTTTTTCCCCGATGATTTCTCCCACGACCTCGTCGTCGATCGTCGAGACAGGCGCAAGCCCGCAACAGCCGACGCAGCCGACCGTCTCCAGCGTCATGGCACGGTCCGCCGTCGTTTCTCCGCTCTTCACGTGGAACCGCTCTTCCAGGATCGCAAGGAGCTGCTTCGCTCCCCTCACGTAGCACGCGGTACCGAAGCAAACCTTGACGATCTTCTTTCCACGGGGTTTGAAGTGAAACATTTTATAGAAGCTCGCGACACTGTAAATATCTGCGAGCGGGATATTCAGCTTCAGTGAGAGCGTCTTGAGGACGTCGCCCGGCAGGTATCCGTTCTCTTCCTGGATCGCATGGAGTGCATGGATGAGAATCCCCTTTTTCCTCTCGCGCTCGGTCAGGATCTTCCCGACAGCGCCGATGTCGTCCTCACGGTGAATCGGATTTGCGTCCATGTTACTCCCCTTACATCAGTAAATGCCGAGGTGCGGCTTCGCTGCCTTCTCGATCCCACGGCGCGCCGCCATATCCATGAGAACCCTCTCGGCACCGAATTTGCCCGGTTCGTACTTCTTCAACTTCAGCGTTTCGCGGGCCCGGTCGATATAGTTCAAGGCGATGTCGAGCATCTTTTCCGGATCAGGCTCGAAGTGGAACGCGCCGAGGAACCTCTCCAACCATACCTCCGTGAGGATCCGCGACACCTCCTTGCTCGCCCCCACGGGCGATTCGCTGCCAAAAATGACCGGCACACCCGATCCGGCGAAATAGCATCCGATCGCGACCGCCTTCTCCGACATCCATTCGGGAGCGATGCCGACAGCCGGCATTCCTCCGATCTCCGCCGAGAGCCCACCTTCCTCTGCCATGGCAGACACGATCGTCAGAATGCGCGAGTTGTCCACGCAGGCGCCGAGATGGAGGATGGGTGGGATGCCGATCGCCTCGCACACTTCCCTCAGTCCGGGACCCGCAATATCGATGGCCGTTTCCGGGGTAAGGAAACCGGCGGTTCCGCACGCGGCCGAGCCACACCCGGTGGATACGACGAGGACGTCCCTCCTCACAAGCTCGGACGCCAGGAAGCGGTGCAATCCCTGAGCGGGTACCCTCGGGTTGTCGCAGCCGGCGAGACCGACGATTCCTCTGATCCTGCCGGCGATAATGGCATCGTTCAACGGTCTGAACGACGCCCTCCAGCGACCTCCCTGCATATACTCGATATACTCGTGGGAAAACCCGCCGACCACGGGAAACGTATCGGAGACCAGGCTCCCTCTGATCTTTCTGTTCGCGAAATTTTCGATGGCGATGGTGACGATCCGGCGAGCGATCTCCCGCGCACGGTGCTCATCGAACTCGATGTGCAGAGCACCCGGTATTTTCGCCTTTTGGGACGTGGTAATCACCTTCGTATGGAACTTCTTGGAAATGTCGACCAGGGCTGGCATGATGCACTGGACATCCACCGTCATCGCGTCGACGAGTCCCGTGAGCACGGCGAGTTCCTGATTGGTAAATCCCCCCGCGGTCGGAATCCCGTGACGCATGAGAACCTCGTTCGCCGTGCAACACATGCCGCCGAGATTGACCCCTTTGGCTCCTTTCGAACGCGCGTAGGCAACGATGTCTGGTTCTTCGACGACATCGACGAGCATTTCCGCCAGAGAAGGCTCGTGCCCGTGGACAACGAGATTGACCTCGTCCTCCTTGAATATGCCGAAGCTCGCCTCGGCCCGCCTCGGTCTCGGCGTCCCGAAGAGGATGTCCGTCACATCCGTCGATATCATGGAACCGCCCCAGCCGTCTGCGAGCGAGACTTTCAATGCACTCAAAAGCAGGCTGTCCGGATCATGATCGACCCCCATATTGGTCCGATGGAGGGACTCCGTGATCTCGCGGTCTATCCCCCGCGGGATGATCCCCCATTTCTCCCAACGTTTCCGCGTCCCTTCGGGCGCCCTCTTCAAAAAAGAGAGCTGTCCCTTTTGCCGGCCGAAATCATCGAGCAGCTTCGTCGCTACGTCACGTGCGACGTCGTTGACCGGGCGCCCCTCGAACTCCACATTAAGAATGCCTGCCACCCGGTACAGTTTCTTCACGTCGCTGATCTGGAAGTCGCGGGTTTCCTCGTTGGCGACCGAGAGCAGCGTCAAGACCATATCGCGCGCATGATCGGAGTGCGCGGCAGTCCCCGCCGCGGCCATCCGCAGAAAGTTCCTCGCCGCAACGGTCGGCAGCGAGGCGCCGCAGACACCGACCGCCTCCTCTTCTGCATTCGGCCCGATGAGCCGACACGGACCGATATGACAGATTCTGCAGCAGGCTCCACCGGTGCCGACGGGGCATGGCTTCAATTTCTGCGCCCGCTCGAAGCACGTGTCTATGCGATGGGCCTCGCTCCACTCGATGATCGCATCCGAGTTTCTGTCGGCGCTCTTTTTCACCTTCTCCATGTGCCCTCCAATCCCCTTTTCCGCTTCGCTCTTCACATTCAAAACATCGGCTCCATCTCGAGGGCCGGATGCCCGACGGCCGCGAGGAACTCCACGAGCTTCTCCGGGTCCTCACAGATCGTTTCATCCGCGATCTTCCCGAACAGATCGGGGACGCCCTCTTCCGCAGCCCTCTTCTCGAACGCGTCCCGGAGGCTCTCCTTGAGGTTCTTCGTCATCCAGACGATCCGCCGGATTCCGCCGTCCCCCGCCAGGAATTTTCGGCTGACGATAAAGTTCCTCCCGATCCCCATGAACCCCGGGTTCTGCGTTCCCCCGCCGACGGTTCCCGCCAGCGTGGAGAATTTCATGCCCACGGGGGTCATCCCCGGGTATCCCCTGTTGACGATCATCACGCCGTTCGCTTCCGGAATGATCGCGACGATACATTCGAAGCACCCGCACGATGTCATCGGGTTTTCCATGATGGTATAGAGATTGAGCGTCTCGATCGCGCCGCCCGAGGCCTTCTTCAGATAGTCGTCTATGCCGGAATATCTGCCGAACCGGGCATCGATGAGGACTCCCTTCGGTATCGGTTGATTGCCTCCCGTCGGATCGATCTCGAACGCGGCCTTGCAGTCGAGCCAGTTGTACGCCCCGCAGAGACCGAGCCGTTCCGGGCTGATGACGCAGACGTGGCTCGGTGCGAACGATTGACAGAGGAGGCAGGAGTAGAACGTGTCGACCGCTTCGTCGATGAGACCGCCGAGCCGCTCGTCGCGCTCCCTGTAAGCGCTCCTCGCCTCCTCCCGGATCCTGAGGACGTCTGCTTCATCGGTAAAGATCGTCACCTGCACCTTGTCGACGATGGATCGGAATCTATTGTGCGTCATCGTGACATTCAAAATGCCGAGGTGCTCGAGCGTGAATCCTTCCTTCTTCGCGTTATTGCTGATCCGGATCCAGTTGATGTCACGCTGCCCCATATGCCAGACGCCCTGGGCTTCGTTGATATTGTGATGGATCTTCCGCTCGATCACCCCCTCGAAATCCTTCTGCATCTTGCGACCGGCGACATCGATGACGATCGCCAGGGGCATTTGGCCCCCTTTCTCGTATATCTCCTGCCAATCCTTCCCGACAATGGTCACGTTCCCGTCCTCGACATCGTCCATTTCACGCATGCGGACCCACTCGCAGGCGACCGTGCGGGATCCCCCGAACTCGATGAAGGTGTCTTCCTTGCGGATTCTCTCTCCCTCGAACGCGGGCCCGTACGCGACGGGAATGGGAGGTTTTTCGACCGTAATTTTCAGCCCTCGAACCTCGATCGCTTTCTGGACGATCTTCGCGTGATCCAACTCTTTTTCGACCTCCTCATAGGTGCAGACACCCGTCGGGCGGATGACGGGGACATCCGAATCGCATATCGCCGGATATCCCAGCGTGATCGCCCCCGCCCCGTTGGACCACTTCAGATCGTCGAGCGCACCGAGTACGAGGGCGAAAGCGAAGACACGATCCTTCGTATACTTGAGGTGACCTCTGAAATCGCCAGGCTTTCTCCCGCCGTAAATGAGCGATGCACGTATCGACCAGTCGAGCGGATACACGGTATGCTCGGTATCCGGACCGACAGGGACGATTCTCGTCTCCCACCCTAATTCCACGCCCTTCCGGAGGAGCTGTCTCGTGACGCTGTTGCCGTTCACGTTGCCGGAGAGGAAGATGAGGATGTTCTTTTCCTGCAGTTCCCTGACGATCCTCACGGCCGTCTCGTCGTCCGGAGCGGCGCCGATAATTGCGGCGAACCCCGGCATCGTACCGTCGACGAGCTGGATCCCGAGATTTCTCTGTATCGTGTCCGTGATGAATCCGTTGTAAACATAGCCCGTCTCGGCATCGACGGACGGCTCGAGGCCGTCCAGATACCGAATCGCCATGATAATCTCTTCGGCAAAGAGGGTTGCCATGCCAGAGTCGAGTGCCTCCCCGAGGTAAGGTGTCCAGACGTGTTCTTCGGGCTCCGGATGGAGCATCTCCTTCACCATCCCGAGGGCCACCCTCATGTCGCCGAGCGTCCTGACAGGGAACCCTGTCAGCGCGTAGATGAGGGGGAGGTAATACGCCGTGTCCGGGAATTCGAACGGAACGTTGTCACCTCTCTCCGCGATCGCCTTCTCGAGCATCGTTTCTGCCTCGCTGACGCTCTTTCGCGCTCCCCGGATCGCGGCCGCAGCAATGATCTTCGACATTACAGGTTCCCCCTCGTCACGATCCGCCGAGTGAAGGATCGCTCTCCGCTACGCCGCATGGGACGATTCCTGCCTTCTCGCTTTCATGAACGCATTGATGCCATTCGCCTCGCGCGGACCGACGGTCACTTTCCATCCCTCGAGTTTGTCCTCGATCGCGCCGCTCAGGACCGCGACATAGCCGGGAATGATGAGTTCTCTGTGCTGGACAAGCTGCTCCGCCCCGCTCTCCCTGATGAACTGAGCGATCTTCGCCGCAGTGAATTTTCCCGCGGCCCACGCCGTGAGCACGGAGAGGCCCTCGCAGTCCATTACCGCGAGGTACCCGGGCGTCTTGCTGTTCTCGATCTCGCCGGAAACGATGAAATAGGTCAGCGAGAAATTTGTCGTGATGAACAGCGGGGACGCGGGCGTCGGCTCGCCGATGCGATAGATCTTCTGCTCCACCTGCATCGGCACCTGCGGGTCGGTGAACATGTTCTGGCGGAGCGTGAAGAGAGCGAGGCACTTCCACTTCTCGATGCTTCGCACAACGACGATGGACGAGTATTTCATGACCCCGAGCGCGGCGATCAGCGCTTCCGCGAGACTATCTTCCCGCTGAGCGAACGTGATGATGGGATACCCGAGCGGCCTGAAACTCTTTTTCACGGCAGCCCGCCTGATCACCGTGTTGTGTTCGAGGATTTCGCGCGCGGACCGCGCTCCGGAGTCGATGACGATATCCTCGATGCCGTGTTGCTTTGCCTTTTCCGAAAGGTGGACGAGTTCATCCAATCCTTTCGCCGCGATACCGAGCGTGACCCGAAACTGTTTGGCCACGTCTGCCATCGCGTCCGCGTTGCTCGCGTCCATCCCGTAGAGAATCGGCTTTTTCTCCGCGTAGAAGGGGAGAACTCCTCTTGCCGCTTCGGGACTCCTCGTGCACAGGATGATAGGGATGGAGGGCGCGTGAGACGCGAGGATCGATGCCGCGCTCTCGAACGTTTCGATGGTTCCGGAATCATTGACCAGCGCGATCGCATCGATTCGGAGTCTCTGGCCCACGCGCTCGATTTCCGACCCCATGACGTCGGCCGCCCTGTCCCGTATCTCCGAATCAGCCAGCGTGTCCTTAATCTCCAATGCGAAGACGGTCGGATTCACGAATCTCTTTTCGTGCCTGAAGAGCACCGTCTCCTCGCCCATCCTCACCGCACGGTCGCCCGTGCCGAAGAGAATCGGCCGAACCGGCGGCGCGGATGCCTCGCTGAGCCTCTGCCGTGCCTCACTCGACACGTCAGGGCAGAGGTCGAGAGACGCCTGCCTCTGCGCGAGCTTCATGGCAAACGCGAGACACGTCGGGAAGCCGCACTTCTTGCAGTTCGTCTTGGGGAGCAACTTGAATATTTCCACGCCGGTCAGAGCCATCTCATCCTCCAGTCACATGTGGTGATGCCTCTCACGATGTCAGCTCCTCGATCGCGTTCCGCACGGCCCGCACCGCGTCGGGATGACGCATGATGAGGAGTTCGGCGCCGGCCACGAGGAGTGCGAGCGCAGTCACCGCTTCCCAGGCGACGGCACGCTCTTTCAAACCGCCCCACTGCGGGACATCTTCTTCCTGCGCCTGCGTCTCCTTCACCTTCCAGACGTACATGCCGACGTCGCCCAGCATCGGCTGCTGCATCGTCGGGTCGTTCTGGGCGAGAGCGGCGAGGCGAATCCTCTCCATGACGGAATACGTGTATTCGAGACCGTAGCCGAGCGCGGAGCACATCGGATCGATCACTATCTTCTCCTTGTCGAATCCCATTTGCGTAATGAGTATGTTGAGCTGCTTCGAGAGATTGATATCCAGCTCGGACATCGCCACGAGCTTGTGATCATGCGCGAGCGCGGCAGCGGCGATCGTCTTGTAATTCGACTCCTGCGCTTTGCCGATCAGGCAGTTGCGGCCCCGAGCCGCCTCGGCCGCGGCGACGAGAACGGCCGCGTCTTTCTCCGCGTGATTGCTCCCGAGGATGATCCAGGGAACATCGGCCGCGGAGAGAACGCTCCGTACGGTTTCAGCGGCGTCCGCCGGCGAACGGTCGCCCCTGTCGGGATGAGTCCCCGCCAGTCTCAACGCCAACGCCTCCGCCCCCAGCGTCTCGCAGCAAAACCGCGCCCAGAGGGCGGGATCGCCCATGACCTCCGAGTAAGGCTTCTGGATCTCCTCCGGCCAGTCATCGGGAACGACATCCTGGATCTCGAAGGCAATCACCGGTTTCCGCGGGGAAGACCCCTCGAACGAATGAAACGGCAGGACGTTTTCGCCGCCGAAGATGACTTTTTTCGGAGGCTGACCGATCGTGAGAGAATACACTCTCCCGGCAAACGACTCTTTTGGCAGCGTCATGGCCATGGCACCTCCCGTATATCAACGGACCCGAGGCTTCAGAGAGCCGGCACTTCGGGTGACGAACACGCCACCTCAAACGTAAAGCCGTACATCCTCTGCGTCTTCGAGCCCGTCTTCTTCACATTTCGAGATACGAATGCGCGTACAACGTATTCCCCATGATCACATCGATCGTCTTCACCGTGTTCGACACTTCGTGCGGGTCGGCGATCGCGGCCGTCAGACCCTCGTACATCAGGAGCGCGAGGTAATGATTGTTGAGGAGCGGCCTCACATGACGTGGGCAGCCGTTCGAAATATTGCTGAGCCCGACGACCGTCTTCATCGGCGGATCGTTCAACTCCTGAAACATTTTTATCGCCTTCACGACCTTCAGCGCGTGGTCCTGGGATGTCGCAATTTGGAGGACGAGCGGATCGAGGTAGAGGTCCTCGAGAGGGACGCCGTATTCCATGGCCCGCGCCATGATCTCCGCTGCGATGGCCGCCCGCTCTTCCGCGTCCGCAGGCAGGCCACCTTTGCCGACCGTCAGCGCAATGATCTGAGCGTTATACCGCGCCGCAAGTTCGAGCATGGGAAACCGGTCGGGATCGTTCGACGTCGAGTTGATGAGCGGCCTCCCCCACTCATTCCTGTGCACGGAAAGCCCGGCTTCCACCGCCCGATAGTTGGTCGTATCGAGGCAGACAGGCAGAGGGACCGCTTCCTGGATCGTCGTCACCATCCACCGCATCATCTCTTCGCCATTGTCCTCCGCGGGACCGATGTTGGCGTCGATCATGCCCGCTCCGGCCTTCCACTGGGAGACAGCGATCTCCTGGATCGGCGCCTTGTCCTTGCTCGTCATTGCTTCGCGAACCCTCTTCGCGATAATGCTCAGCTTCTCTCCGATGATCAGCATGCGCGCACTCCCTCTCTCATTTGATGAATAGAAAGGGCGATCCGGCGTTCCCGGAGCGCCCTTCTCACATCGTATAACCCTACCCTTACCGAGTCATCGTGCGTCAAACCCTTACCGTTGAGTGCATGATACCACACCGTGTTTTTTCGCGTAAAGCGGCGAATTAGCCCATCAATAATTCTTATGTAGAGACCACGGCCTATCCTGCCCGCCGCCACCAATCCCTTACCCGTTGCTCATGACATCTCTCTGCGTTTCCTCCCGGCCCGGGGCTCTCGACGATTGACAACGATTTGTTTCATGGTGTATAAACGTAAGTCGCGGGCGGATAGCTCAGCTGGGAGAGCGCAGCCCTTACAAGGCTGAGGTCACAGGTTCAAGCCCTGTTCCGCCTACCAAGCGCGCGAACTCGGAGACAGACAAAGACCCGACATTAGAAATCTCTAAAAGGGTATAATACTTCTGTCGTCGATGAGCCGTATCCGATCCCTCGGGGTCGGCCTCTAAGGGCGGGGCCTTTTGCTCTGTCTTTATTCTCTTCTCCCATCCACGGGGTGGTAGTTCAGCCCGGTTAGAACGCTGGCCTGTCAAGCCAGAGGTCGCGGGTTCAAGTCCCGTCCACCCCGCCATACTTTCCTGTACGACGACGAAAAGGGGACAGGCAATTGTTTTATTCATCGCGAGCGCACAATGCCCCTTATGGTATGCAGATATCCTTTTCGGCTGTGCCGTCCCGGTACACGCAGCGAGCCCTTAAAAATGCATCTCGTAAAGTAGCCTGTCCCCTTTTTTCAATCATCCGCCTGCGCGGCGTCGTCTTTCTCGGCCGACCCGGACAACTCGAGAATCCTCGCGGCCTCTTCCGAAGGCAGTTCCTCGACCGAACGCAGCCGACGCTCCATTGCACGGGTTCGCACGCCTGTCTCCTCGAGCGTTCGGCTCGCGGTAGTGAGTTGCCGCTTCACCTTATCGAGAACCGCGCCGAACTTTCCGAACTCCGTCTTGATCGCCCCGAGTATCTTCCAGACCTCCGCTGCCCGCTGCTCGATGGCCAGCGTCTGGAAACCCATGCGGAGACTGCTCAGAATCGCCGCGAGCGTCGTCGGCCCGGCCGCGACGACCCGGTACTGCTGTAAGAGATCATCGACGAGAGCGGGCTGTCGGAGCACCTCGGCGTACAACCCTTCCGTCGCGAGGAATATGATCCCGAAGTCGGTCGTGTGAGGCGGGTGAACGTACTTGTCGCGAATGTCCTGTGCCGCCTTCCGAACGGTCCGCGCCAGCGTGTCCGTCGCTCTCTGGACCGCTTCGGGATCGCCTGCGTCCGCGGCTTCCTGGACGCGAAGGTAATCCTCCTGCGGGAACTTCGAGTCTATCGGCAGCCACACGCACGCATTGGGATCGCTCTTCGGGCCGGGCAACCGCACGGCATACTCGACGACTTCCGACGAGTCGGCCCTCACACGGACGTTCTTGTCGTACTGTCCGGGCGTGAGAATCTGCTCCAGGATCGCGCCGAGCTGAACTTCGGCCCACGTTCCACGCGCTTTCACGTTCGTCAGAACCCGCTTGAGGTCGCCAACGCCCGTCGCGAGGTTCTGCATCTCGCCCAACCCTTTGTGGACAGCTTCCAGTCTCTCGCTCACGAGTTTAAAAGACTCGCCGAGTCGCCTCTCGAGCGTATCGTGGAGCTTTTCATCGACGGTCCTCCGCATTTCGTCGAGTTTCTTCTCGTTCCCTTCCTGAAGCTCCTTTACGCGGGCATCGAAGGTCGAGCGAATGCGTTCCAACGCTTCCTGGTGCGACTCGGTCAAATCCTTCAACTGCGTCGCCACTGCTTCGAGCTGGGTCTGCTGAGCCTTCGCGATCCCTTCGAGAGTGCGCGAAAGCGTATCGGTGGTCGATTTCAGGCCATTCGAGACTTCTTCACGGAGTTCCTTCCCCGCCGATCGTGCCTCGTCGCGTCCCGCCCGGAGTTCGTCCCGTAGCGCCTGCTCGGCAGCGCGCGATGTCCTTGACGCCTGGAAGAGAAGCATAACGGTCAGGACCGTGTTCAGGCCGACAACGCACAGGATAAGCCAAAGAATAGTCTCAGTCATGACGTACGTTTCCTATCAGCATAAGCGACCTGTCGGGTGCCCACGTGCCGTCTGCAGGTGCTTCGTTATGCGCGATGCCTTATTTTCAGATGGCATTCGGCCTCCGGCTTTCCAAAAGCGCGAGGGCATCCTCTACCTCCCGGCTTTTAGCTCTTATCTGTGCAATCAATTCTTGAGGTGTGTACATGTCTTCCGCATTCCTGCGGTTCGGGTTGACCGCCTTCAGGTCAAAGTCTTTTGCCTCGATTTCCTGCCGCGTGACAGTCCAAGAACGGTCCGACTTGTCCGACTTGTCGGACAGAAGCCGAAAAAACTCCTCGAAGTGCGCAAGGGTCAGCGGCGTTTTCTTGCCGACTTTGATGTCCGAAAGGTCGTAGTACCATATCTTTTCCGTGGGTTTGCCCTTGGTGAAAAACAGCAGATTCGTCTTTACGCCGGCGCCGGCGTTGACAAAGGCCCCGGGCGGCAGGCTCACGATGCACCACAGGTCGCAATCGTTGAGCAGTTTTCGTTTGGTCTGGACAAAGGCCGTCTCGTTGGTGCGGAAGAGTACCCCTTCATCCAGCACGATGCCGCAGCGCCCGCCAGGTTTGAGGCTGTCAATGACATGCTGAAGAAAGAGCACCTGGGTGGCGCTGGTTTTGTA
>CAKZPA010000038.1 GCA_937138415.1 uncultured Nitrospiraceae bacterium
AGCCGATCCCACAGGCCGTGCTCCTTGAGGAATCGTTCGAGTTCCGCCCTCCCCTCCTCGTTCGCTCGAGGGAACTGATAACACGTTCCCTCCGTGATCTTCAGCGCATACTCACTGCCGGTAATGACGCTCACCGCATGATCCCGCGCATACTCGACGGCGGATTCCGTAATGCGATCGAATTCGAGCTCGAGCTGCTTCTGCTCCTCCTTCAGCTTATCTATCTTCGCCTTCACGGACGCGTACCGATTGACGAGGGCCACACCGTCTTCCTTCAGGTATTGCTCGGGAGGCAGCGACTGCACCTCTATCGCGTGCTTCTTCGCGGGGCAGTAAAGGTCGACTTCGCACCAGTCGCACGCGCTGCTCTCGACCGGCGGGAACACCGTATCGCGCTCGATGGTTTTGATGAGCGAGACGACCTCTTTCTCCAACTCCCTGAGCTGAGAATCAGATCGGGTCGACGTGAACTCTTTGCCATGGATAAGGTAGTGCCACTTCAACACAACGTCCGTCGCGTCACGGAAATGTGCCCTGATGCCGATCTGGTAAAGCGCCAGCTGTCTGTCGCGATCCAGTTTGTCCTGCGTGGGGAGATGGGCGGACGTCTTGTAATCGTGAATTTCGTAACGGCCCTTCCCGTCGTGGCTGAGCCTATCGATATATCCCTGTATGGTGTAGTCTCCTATCTTGAAAACGATCAGACGTTCGGTCGCCAGCGTCTTCGACTGGTTGAACGGATAGTGCCGTCCGTAATAGTTCGAGATCGCAAGGAGACCGGTCGAAAAATAGTGGTCGCGCGTGAATTCTTTTTTCAGGATCACGACGTTATCGTGCCAGTTCTTTTCCCATTGCCTCTTGTAATATTCGAGGAGATCTTCGAGAGTATTCATCTTCGTGAGGAGAAGCTCTCGGTAGAGCTTTTCGAGCGTCTCGTGCACTCTGTTGCCGAGGTACGCCTCGATCCCCTCTTCTCCTTCGTGCGGCCGTATGCGGTCGATGTACCACAGCTTGTACTGACGGGGGCACGTCTCATACATCGACAGCTTGCTATGAGAGTAAACAGGCATACCGTTTCCTCAGCCTACGCAAGCGTTATTCTTCGCGGGCCTGACCGCCTGGAGATATCTCTCGCTTCGGCCCGCATCGCAAACCCGTTCGCGCCTTCCCTCTTCCCTGAAGCACATTCAAACATAATCCCAGACGTTGATATCACTTCCCGAAGGTCTTCTGTACTTCCCTCTCGCCGTATTGAGCACGACCTGCGCAACCTGATCGGGCGGACGCCCGCGAAAACCGGTCATCCGCGTGCTCGTCATATCGGGGTTAACGACGTACATCTTCGGCCTCGTCATTTCCTGTGCGAGCGCCTGCGTGAAGCCTCGCACGCCGAATTTCGACGCGCAATACGGCGCGAGTTCCGCGAAGCCCCGCTGTCCGGCACCGCTCGCGACATTGATAATCATCTCCTCCACGTGAGGAAGACAGAACAACGTCATCTTGATGAGCCCCTCGAGATTGGTTCGCAGCTGATTTTCGATGTCCGCAACGCTTTGCTCGCGCAATTCCTTCCAGACAGCTACGCCCGCGTTATTGATGAGGATATCGATCTTGCCGAACCTGCGGACAACATCATCGACCGCCGTGCGTATACTCTTCGTGTCCCTGAGATCCAACGACAAGAGCAACGTTTCCTCCGACCCGCGTTCCCTGCACCTTTTCTCCGTTTCCCTGCCTCCCCGCGCGTCGCTGAAAAAGGTGACGGCCAGCTTCGCTCCCTCAGCAGCAAAGGCGAGCGCAATTTCTCTTCCTATTCCGTTACTGGATCCGGTCACAAAGACAACTCTACTCTTCACCACTGTTCCTCTCTTCGCAAGGGCGCATCGTGAGCATACTCTACGGTAAATTGTATCAGGAGCGCCCTATTTCCGCTATAGGGCTCCGGTGGACGTAATCTCCCTGCGTTAAAGGAAACGAGCGACACGCACTGATAACAAGCCCTTGCTCTCACTTATGACTCTCGAAGAAAACCATGGTTCATTCGGCCATAGCGGGCGAACTGTCGTTGTCCCTTGAGAACGCGCTCGTACGTCAATTCTGAATTCCCGTGGTCTATGCATCGACAGGATGATTTGATAGCAAAAGCGCATTGTGATGACGCGCGGACTCCCGTTGACGCTCGTACACCGCATCTTCGAAGCGGTCGTGAACGTTGCGCAGTGGTGTCCCGGCATTTCCGCGGTATTCAGCCTCATAGTGAAATATGTTGGTGAGCACCGCATTCATGATGAATCAGAAACCGATGGTCATGCCCGTCCTCGTTCTCACGAGGATGTGATGCAACGGATCGCTTCGGCGGCTCGCCAGAGGCGAGAACCACTATTCACCGCGGCCACAAAGGACCTCCCGACTGCTCACGGGGTGACGACTTTACTCTGAAACTGCTCCGTTGAGATATGTCCTAAGAGAGTTCCTTTCCTGCCTGCCAAGATCAGTGCTTTTCTGCTATAGTGTGAAGAAGCGAGGCTATGGGCGCCAAGAATATCTATGAACGATTCGTTTGGTTCGACGAGCGGGTGCGCCAAAAGAAATACCCGAATACGAGCAGTCTCGCGAGACAGTTCGAAATCTCGGTCAAGACCGCGCAGAGGGACATCGAGTTCATGCGTGACCGGCTCAACTGCCCGCTTCAGTACGACGCAAGCCGGAAAGGGTATTTCTACGAAGACGAAACGTTCTCGCTTCCCCTGATGTACCTCTCATCGGGGGAACTCCTCTCCCTCATGGTCGCGAAGAAGCTCTTCGAAGACATGAGCGGAAGCTGCATGGCCAAGGAGATTACCTCGGCGATCGATAAGATCACCTCTATCATCGAGAGGCAGAGCAGCGGGAGCGACGCGATGCGGGACGTGGTTTCGTTTCACCTCATTGCCTATTCGCCGACACCGGAGGCCATCTTCAGGATAGTGCTCGAGGCCTGCATCAGGAAGCACTCGCTCTCCTTTGCGTACCATTCTCCCGCGAGGGATGCAATGACCGAGCGCCGCGCCGATCCCTATCATCTCTTCAACTACATGGGAACGTGGCATCTGATCGGGTACTGCCATTTGAGAGACGATATTCGCATATTCAAGATCAACAGGATTAAAAGCCCTCGGATCCTGAGCGAAACCTTCGCGATACGGAAGAATTTCTCCTTCGCGGAGTATTTCCTTTCCTCTTTCGGTCTCTACAAAGGGGATGAACCGATCGAGGTCATCCTGCGCATCGCTCCCGAAACCGCGAAGTGGGTAAGCGACCATATCTGGCACAAGGATCAAAAGACGCTCATTGGAGAGGATGGTTCGCTCGACGTGAGCTTCCCCGTGGCGCAGTTTTCGGAGATCGTAAGAGAGATTCTGAAACATGGCTCCGGTGTCGAAGTCATCAAACCCGAAAGCCTCCGGCAGCTGATCCGTGACGAAGCGGAACGAATCCTCGGGATTTACCGGTAATCCCTCATGAGGTCACGTCCTTGATCGTCTGCCGTCTCCGGTGTCTGCGGTAACCCACGTGCGACGACATCACACATGCCATGGCTGGGGCAGCCCCGACCCACAGCTCCCTCGAAAAAGCAGGACGATAAAGAACGAGATAAAGTCACAAAAGAAGAGCTCACCCCAGCCTTCTGTTAAATTGATAGCTTTTTACGGTGCTTTGCTGTTATTATATATAGCTTTCGGTATTTGGATGTTAGAACCCCTCAGATGCTGAAAAAGCACTGGGGGCTTTTTATTTTATGAAGGAACGAAAGGAACAAGAAAATGATGTTTGCAGATTTTCGGTTGAGTCAGGAGACGTTAAAGTCAATTTCAGAAGTGGGGTTTGAAGAGCCCACGCCTATTCAGGTCTCCGCAATCCCCCTCATACTGAGCGGGCGAGACCTTATCGGACAGGCACAAACAGGGACGGGAAAGACCGCTGCCTTCGCCATCCCGATCATCGAGAAATGCAGCAAAGGGAAAAGGCCGTTCGCCATCATCCTCGAACCGACGAGGGAACTCGCGATTCAGGTTGCGGAGGAGATGCATAAGCTCGGCAAGCACAAGAAGGTAACCGTACTACCCATCTACGGGGGATCGTCAATCCAGAGACAGATCAAGACACTGCAGCGCGGCGTCAATATCGTCGTCGGTACGCCCGGCCGGGTTATCGATCTCATCAACCGGAAGATCCTCTCTCTTGCGGATATCGCAACGGTGGTTCTCGATGAGGCGGATGAAATGCTCGATATGGGATTTCTCGATGACATCGTGACCATCCTCAAGGAGACACCCGCTGAAAGGCAGACCCTCCTCTTTTCGGCTACGATGCCCCATCAGATAATAATGATTGCCAGACGGCACATGTCAACCCCCGAGAAGATTCAGGTAAACGCGGAGGACCTTGTCATTCCGGAGATACGGCAGCTCTTTTATGAAGTGGGCGAAGAGACCAGGATAAACGCCCTTGCCAGACTCCTCGATGTCGAAGACCCCGAACGTGCGATTGTCTTTTGCCACACCAAGCGCGAGGTCGACGATGTGAGCCTGAAGCTGAGCCAATTGGGATTCAATGCCGGCGCCATCCACGGAGACTTTACACAGGCACGGAGAGAAGAGGTGATGAGAAAGTTCAGGGCAGGGACGCTGGATATCCTCGTTGCGACCGATGTGGCAGCGAGGGGCCTCGACATCAAAAACGTCTCCCACGTCATCAACTACGGCATCCCCCAAAATTCCGACAGTTACGTCCACCGTATCGGAAGGACCGCCAGGGCAGGAAAGTCGGGGATTGCCATAACGCTCATCACTCCGCGTGAATACAAACAACTGAGGTTGATAGAGAGAACCGCGAAGACCAGCATCGACAGGAAAAGATTACCCTCGCAGGCGGACGTCCTGAAGGTAAAGGAAGGGAACATCGCAAGGGACATCGCCAATATTATCAGGGACAATCGTCATGCTGCCTATGTTGAGACCGTGAAAGAGCTGGCCGAATCCTTCGCTTTCGGTGATATTGCAGCGGCGGCACTCTTTGCCGCCTTCGGCGAGAAAATCAACAGCCACCGCGAGGAGAGACCCGTTGCTGAGTCGACTGCGCGCCCGCCCGCGTCCGGCAAGCGATACGACACGGTGAAGACACAAAAAAGGTCTTTCAGGTCGAAGCAGCGCGACCACGGGTCCAGTAACCGCAGGAATCGATTTCGATTCGACCACGCGCCATCCCCGCATAGAGAACCTCCCTTTCCTTCATGACCGGGACTGTAAAAGCCGGTGGCCGCAATGCGTGTGGTTTTCGTCATGCAGCCATTCAATGACGAGCGCGGACTCTCAAGAAGGATTAAAGTCGAGACGGCAAAGCGACGGGCGTCAGAAACTCGGGGATTGTGAAGCGATCCTTCCCGGCAGCATCTCAAGCCGCCGCTGACACCATCGATACCCACGATGCTCTTCTTACCCTCTCGCCGAAGAGGATTGGGGAGAGGACGTCACATTGTAGAGCCCTATCGACTGATATAATCAAGCCCGCAGAAGCCAGAGCGCGCGTATTGAATCTTCAATTCATCCCCGAACAATTCGAACGCGCCGTATCGGACATCAACCCCGTACACTCCCTGGGGGAGGTGCCCCCCTATACTAAAATCAGAATAAAAACGTCAGTCGCACGGGGGTGCAATCATGGAGATAACTCTTTCACTTCTCATTGATTTTACAGTCCATGCCGGACTTTTCGCAGCCGGTATCGTAGCGGCTTACTATCTAAGCGTCAGCTACAGTTAATGATTTAGTCTGTATAAATGGAGGTATTACGGAGTCCCGGAAAGTGGAGGATACCAAGATAACGGGTGACTTCCTCAATTCAGTCAGGATCGGGGAACCGACAACTTTTAAGAACCTGACCGTACTGCCGCTATTTTCGGCGCAGGGTCCGGAGAACGGCTTTTCCCTCCTCGATGACGCCATCAGGACGGATAAATTCAGGGTAACGGAAGTCAGCGAAGGCGGGAGCGTTCCGGAGCTCAGGGTGATTAATGAACTCGACACGGATGTTTTGATCATCGACGAGGAGGAACTGGTAGGTGCGAAGCAGAACAGGATCGTCAATACGACAATCCTTGTGGGAGGGAGCGTGAAGTGGTTATTCCAGTCTCCTGTGTCGAGCAAGGCCGATGGCATTACCGGAGCAAGCACTTCTCATCAAGCACATCGCACCTCTGTGCAGGCTTGCGGAGGATGAAGTCAAAATCCGTTCTCTATAACCTGCAGGCACATGCTTTGTATCTTTCCAATCGGTCCGAGATCTGGCCTGATATCAGTGCGAAGGCTGAAAAATTCTCGGTCAACTCCGAAACAGATGCGACGAACGACATCTATGAGTCGCTTAAAAAAACGATTGACGACTATGAAAAGCAGTTCACCTATGCCCCTGAGCAGATCGGATTTGTCGCATTTATTAACGGGAAACTTATCGGCATGGATATTTTCGGGAGCACTTCAGTGATTCCCAAAATCTATAAGAAATTACTCAGAGGCCATATCCTCGATGCCCTTGATCGTGACAGGATGTCAAGAGCGGAATCTGAAGGGACAGCTGGATCTTCCACCACAGTGCTCCAGGACCAGGCAAAGGCATTTCTTGGCAGGATAAAGAGGATCAAGAAGGAGGTCTATAAATCGGTAGGTGAGGGCCATGAGTTCAGATTCAAGAGCGAACAGGTCACCGGATTCGCTCTCGTCAACGATGAGGAGGTTGTGCATCTGGCGGCATTCGCGGAATGAGACGGTGGTGACTACTCCTGCTGCAACAGTTTTTTCAGGATGTCGCTATAGAGCCGGTGGACAAAAGGATGTCATTTCAAGCCCGATCCGGCGACCACTATCCTAAAAAAAGCCTGCTATGGCGATTCGCTAACCCTCTCATTCGTTACCGAACGACCTCGAAATGAAAGAATGGCT
>CAKZPA010000039.1 GCA_937138415.1 uncultured Nitrospiraceae bacterium
CCGGCTACCCGTCTTCGGCTTGGTAGGCCATTACCCCACCAACGACCTGATAGGCCGCAGGCCCATCCCTAGGCCCCTGACTCGCATCAGGGTTTCCCCACAGACATCCCAGTCCGTGAGTATACGCGGTATTAGGCCCGCTTTCGCGGGATTATCCCCCTCCTAAGGGTAGGTTACCTACGTGTTACTCACCCGTCCGCCACTAACCAGTGCGAAGCACCGGAAACACCAAATCCTAAATCCACATTCCTCAATCCCTTCAAAATGTGCATTTCAGAATTTGCCCAGCATTTCCATGTCCCCAGTGCTTCGCACCGGTCCGTTCGACTTGCATGTGTTAGGCACGCCGCCAGCGTTCGTTCTGAGCCAGGATCAAACTCTCAAATAAAAGTTTAAAACTGACCAGGGTTTGCTACGCACTTTTTTAGATTTTTCAAAGAACGATGTGCAAGAGCCTATATGTTAACGGAAGAGAATTTTGTTTGTCAACCGGAATTCTGCCGAGATGGAAGAACCACACAAAAAAGCCAGGCCCTCGAGCCTGGCTCCTTAAGAGTGCTGGCTCCCCGTGTGCAACCCTCTTCATAACCGTTCTCGTTCTCCGGCTGTTAACCGAAAACCTTCAATTTCAACGGGGAGCAGGCCGTTCCCGGGGAGGCGGAAGCGGTGTTAAATGACGGTTCCCCGCCGGATGTCACAACTCATCACAGCGCCATCAGAGCGAACACGCCCCAGCCCAGGTACTCACGCGTGTGAGTTACGTAGCGTACGGGTTCCGAGGTCGGTCGGGCTCGAACCTTTTGGGCTGACTCGTCGTCGGGATTGGCTTCAAGCCATCGGCGCATGGTGAGCCATTTGGCCGCTTCGTATCTGTCCCAGCTGTCTTGGTCGGCCAGAACCATTTTAACGACGTCGTAGCCAAGGCTCCCGAATGATGCGAGAAGTTCGGGGAACATGAGAAAGTCGGAGATCGAGCCGGCAAGACACCCCTTAGCAACTTCTTCCGTCGGCGGTAACTGCCGCCAGTAGGGTTCGCCGATGAGGATGATCCCTCCTTCCCTCCTGTGCGCAGGCTCCGCGCCAGAAGATCGATAGTGCCGGCCACTCCCCCGCCGATCCACGTGGCACCGACACAGGCCGCCACATCGACCTTTTCGTCGGAGACATAGCCGGTAGCATCGCCATGGATGAAAGTGACCCGGTCGGCGATGCCGAGTTCTTCGGCACGGCGTTTCGCTTGGTCGGTGAACAAAGAACTCATGTCGATTCCGGTGCCGATGACGCCGTAATCACGCGCCCAGGTGCACAGCATCTCCCCCGAACCGCTTCCGAGATCGAGCACCCGGGCCCCGGTTCCAGACGCAGCGCCGCGCCGAGCGTGGCGAGCTTCTCGGGTGTGATCGGGTTGTGGATACGGTAAGCGCTTTCTGTGATGCTGAATATCCGTGGGATGTCCACTGTGGAAAACCTCCTCAAGAATATGAATAGATTCGGTCACTGCATAACATAACTAGTGGCAGATGCAACGGCAGTGTACTAAAGCCAAAAAGGGCCGTGTCGTCGACATCTTGTAGAAAGCTCATCGGGTCTCTCCCGATTTCAGAAGCCGCTCCGCCGGCTCCAATGCGTCCACCGGCTGGAAACACTCCGGACGAGGACGGCGCACATTCGGTTGTCCCGCTTCTGGTCGGCAATTGAGCAAGGATTCGACTCATTGGCCGGGGACGGCGTTTCGGCCGTATACAGCGCGCCACGGATCGCGGCGTTGGTGTCGGTGTCTCCCCCGCGCATGACGGTGTCCGTCATGGTATGGGTCGACCCAAGATAATCGATCCTGGGGCATTTGAGAAGGTCGCTTTCGACACTTCTCAGGGCACAAAGGGCCTCTGGAATTTAAACGGCCACACCCTATGGAATTTTATTGACCTTTGAGGCCGCCCAGGTCACGATCTGCTCGTACGGGTTTCGGGCGTCGCACCCACGGCGGACGGCATGGGCAATCGCCGTCGTGAACAATACGTTGGCTTGCCGGCAGACCGGACGGGGATGGGTGATCGCCGCGTCCTGCCGTGCCCACTCGGCAACCAACTCAGTGTCATGGTTGGCTCAGAAGATGCCCAACGGGCTGATTTTCGTCATCGCGCCGTTGCACTTCAAGGTCTAGCACATTTTCCGGGTCAGTTACAAAACCGTTCTCTCGCGTCTTCTGGAATAAAGGGCGGTGGACAAGTCCATCTGGATGAAGTTTAACACGGCCTATACGCAACACTTCAACCAGAAGCTTTCCTTCAAGGAAGAACCGATGGGCATCAATCCGGCGGAGCCGTTCGGGAGGAAAAGCTTCGATTTCTACGAATACCGATTCAAACCCCTGACCAGGGAAGCGGTGGAAAAGGATAAGATATCGCTCAGCCGCGGCGCGGAGATGCTTCTGATCAGCATTGAGGAGATGCAGGATTGGCAGCGCAACTGGGAGGTCCTCCTGTGATCGATGCACCAGGAAAGTCGCTTGCTTTTTAGGGCAACATGAATTAGACTAGTTTCAGACCGGTTTGTTTGGAGGTGCTTTATGGGAACCGTCGGAGCCTATGAGGCAAAAACACACCTCACCAAACTTTTGGAGCGTGTTGCCAAGGGTGAGAAAATAACGATTACAAAACACGGCGTGCCCGTGGCAACACTGCAACCCGCCGACTCGTCGAAAAAGACGCCCGTGCGCGACATCATCGATCAGTTGAAGCGGTTTCGAAGCGGCCACCGCCTCGACGGACTTTCTATCCGAGACATGATCGAGGAAGGAAGACGCTGATGCCCGCACGGTTTGTGGTCGACACCTCGGTGGTCATGTCTTGGTGCTTCGAGGAGGAGGGAAACAGTTACGCGGAGGCTGTCCTCGAAAGCCTCGAATTTGCGGAGGCTTTCGTGCCCGCTATCTGGCCGCTTGAGGTGGGTAATGTTCTGCTTGTGGCTGAAAGGAAAAAGCGCCTCACCCAGGCCGCGGTCGTCCGCTTTCTCGCCCTTTTGAGCGGATTGCCCATTACCGTGGAGCAGGAAACTCCCGAGCGGATGCTCAAGGAGATCGTTTCGCTCGCGCGGGAACACGGACGTTCCACCTATGACGCCTCTTACCTGGACCTCGCCATGAGGTTCGATCTTCCCATCGCCACAGTGGACGCATCCCTTCTAAAAGTCACGAAAAAATGCAAAGTCCCGGCCTTTGACCCGGCTCGAGCGCGCTAGCATCATAACATCGCGCGGATGGCCCGGCGGTAGTTCTCGATATTTGATGTGCACCCCTTTTCTTCCGCTCCTCCTCTCGGATTTGCGGCTCCCGCCTCTGGCCGCGCCATCGGCGATGCCGAAGAAGAGGAACCCGTTCCACTTGTTCCCGGTGACCTCCTGGGCGATGGCTGAGAGGGACTTGTACCATCGGCCGTCGAACTCGAAGCCGTTGTCGAGGACCTTGACCACGATGTCGCGGCCTTGGAACTCGCGGGCGAGCAGAGTTCCGGGCAGAGGCAGCCTTGGGTCGCGAGGGGGATATGGGGCCGGTCGCCGTTCTCGCTTTGACCTCGGCGGAACCCGATGCGACCGGGTCACGCGGAGACCGCGTTCTCAGGTCGGCATCATTGGTCGGTTCCTCAGCCCCGCGCCGGGCCTGCTCCGAAAGGTCACCCTCCGCCAAGGCCTGGATACGCCGGGCGATTCGCTTGCGAAGAGACTCCTTGTGGCAGGAGCGGGTCTCTTCTCCGAAGACCTCGATGTACTTATCTCGGAGCTCTCCCACAGTCATCCGGGAGAGCCCCTGAACCTCTTGATACGTTACTGTTTCCATGCGAAACCTCCTTGGTTCATGGGCTTCGCCCCGGCCGGCGGTCCGTCCGACACCACTCGAAGGTGATGTCGTCGGCACCCACAATGGTCTCCGTTCTCACGGCCGTTTCCGCCGTCTGGTAATCCGTCTTCGCCGGACCTACTGGTCCGGCTTTCGGCAGATACCTACCGGAGGGGAGTTCAAAATGTCGAAGCGGATGCCCGGATGCAACCAGGCTGTTAAACAAGGCGACTCGAAAAACGGAGAACGGGAGAATTCGGAAAGGACATTTTCGGTGAGCGCCCGCAACCCCCAGGGTTGCACCCGCCCCCGGACTATAGGCTTCGAAACGGAGAATCAGGGTAAATGTACGGGCGGGCGCTTGCCTGTGCCGTGCTCGGCACGGCAGACAGGTAAGTCGGAGTGGGCACGCCTGAAACGACGAGACCCCGAGGGGATCACCCCACGGGGTCTTGCGTTAAACAAGAACCGCTGAAGTCAGCGGACTGAAATCTGGCTATTGGGGAGGGATTCTCCCGCTGGAAGCGGGACCGACCAAGTGGTTAATCCCGCCGGGGGCGGGACTCTCGGCGGGGATATGGTCGAGAGGTATCGCTCTATGCCTCTTTTCTTGATGTGGGTTTCGAGTCTCATAGCCTCGATGCGGGAGTGGCAAGGCATCTGCCACACTAATCTCCACGGACCGAGGAATTTCTTTGTCCATTTTTCACCCGAACGATCCGGATCATTGTGTTCTTGCAGACGCCTGGGGAGGTATGCGGTCTGCCCGCAGTAGTAGCGGCCGGTTTTTTCACTCTGGAGGATGTAGACCCAATAGGTCATAAAAAAAGCCAGGCCTTCGAGCCTGGCTCCTTAAGAGTGCTGGCTCCTGGGGAGGGATTCGAACCCCCGACCAAGTGGTTAACAGCCACCCGCTCTGCCGGCTGAGCTACCCAGGAATAGGTTAATCCGTGACTCCTTTCCTCATCCGGGGAGCTCATGCCTGACCGACCGAGTGGTTAATCCCGCCGGGGGCGGGACTCTGCCGGCTGAGCTACCCAGGAATCGTCCTCAGGAACATGCTCGACCACCACTCACATCACTCCCGAGGCCGAGCATGCAAGACAGCTATTCTTTATAGCAAACGCCGAGTCTATTGTCAATCGACAGGCAGTTCGGTAGCGTATCTTGCGACAAGATCGCCCACCTCGCTCGTCCCGTACCCCATCTTTCCCGCGGCGAGACTCTTCAGGTGCTTTCCGGTAACTTCGATGACCGCACTCTCGACCAGCTCCGCTGCTTTCTGTTCGCCCAGGTATTCGAGCATCATTCCCCCCGCACAAATCGCCGCTAAAGGATTCACGACGTTCTTCCCCGTGTATTTCGGCGCCGAGCCGCCGATCGGCTCGAACATCGAGACACCGTCCGGATTGATATTTCCGCCGGCAGCGATGCCCATACCGCCCTGGATCATCGCCCCGAGATCCGTAATGATATCGCCGAACATATTGTCCGTTACGATGACATCGAACCACTCCGGATTCTTCACGAACCACATCGTCATTGCATCGACGTGTGCGTAGTCCACCGCGACGTCCGGATATTCTTTCGCCACATCGTAAAAAACCCTCTCCCAAAGATCGAACGCATAGGTGAGAACATTCGTCTTTCCGCAGAGGGTCAGCTTCCTCGCCTTGTTCCTTTTCCGGCAATACTCGAAAGCGAACCGAATGCAGCGTTCGACACCTTTCCTCGTATTGATCGACTCCTGGATGGCGACTTCGTCCGGCGTCCCTTTCCTGAGGACGCCGCCTGCCCCGGCGTAAAGACCCTCCGTATTTTCGCGGACTACGACGAAATCGATGTCTTCGGGTTTTTTATTTTTCAGCGGACAGTCGACGCCCGGATAGAGCTTGACCGGTCGCAAGTTGATGTACTGGTCGAGTTCAAAGCGGAGCCTGAGGAGGATTCCCTTTTCGAGGATGCCGGGCTTGACGTCCGGATGACCGATGGCGCCGAGATAGATCGCGTCATAGCCCCGGAGTTCATCGATGGCTCCATCGGGCAGTGTCTCCCCCGTCCTCAAATAACGGCTACCGCCGAAGTCGTACTCATGGAAATCAAGTTTGAGGCCGCAACGCGAAGAAACCGCGTCGAGCACTTTCCTCCCTTCACGGATAACCTCTGGTCCGGTTCCATCTCCGGGAATGACCGCTACGCGATATGTCTTCATCGACTCTCCTCCCGCTCGTCTTTCCTCACGAATCTTGCGCGGTGCTCAACCTTCGCTTCGTCCACTCGACGAGTCCGCCGGCACGGATGAGATCCTGCATAAACGGGGGAATAGGGTTGGCCCGGTAGTTATCACCAGTGGTCAGATTCCTGATCTCGCCGAGATCAGCATCGATTTCGACGACATCGTGTTCCCGTATCCTTTCCGAAGCTTCCGCCGACTCAAAAATCGGCAGGCCGATGTTGAAGGCATTCCGGTAAAAAATGCGCGCGAAGCTTTTCGCAATGACTGCCCGAATCCCCGCGGCCTTTATCGCGATAGGGGCGTGCTCGCGCGACGAGCCGCACCCAAAATTTTTCCCCGCGACGAGGATATCGCCAGCTCTCACTTTCTGCGGAAACTCCCTATCGGCATCCTCCATAACGTGCTTCGCCAGCTCGACGGGATCCGACGTATTCAGATACCGCGCCGGGATGATCGCATCGGTATCGATATCGTTACCGAATTTCCACACCTTCCCTTTGATGAGCATGATTTTCGGTTTCTCCTCTGCAAAAAAGCTGAAGCGTATTATAGGAGATTCTCTCTTTTCTCTACAAGGGCAGCGCTATGAGAGTCACACACACGTGGGTTTTTCTTCATGATCAATCACCTGTAACGATAGGTGAAAGCCTGTTTCCCGCAGCATGAGAGGCGGAAAATCCTCTCCGCATGCGACATCCGGTGATAACACGCTCGCATTTTTGATACAGTAAGTGCATGGTGGAAGTCGATGGCAGCTATAGGGAAGGCGGCGGCCAGATTCTCAGGACAGCGTTGAGCCTCTCATGCGTCCTGGGAAAACCGTTCAGAATATTCAACATCCGCAGAGGACGCAAGAAACCGGGCCTCATGCCGCAACATCTGACGTGCGTTCGCGCCGCACAACTCATCTCCGGCGGTGAAGTTTTTGGCGACACCGTTGGATCGACCGAACTGACGTTTTCGCCCGGAAACGTGAGGAGCGGTCATTATCACTTCGACATCGGCACCGCCGGTTCCACCTCGCTCGTTCTCCAGACGATCCTCCCCGCGCTCATATTTTGCGATGAGGGCCAATCGAGGGTCGAACTGACCGGGGGTACCCACGTCCCCTTCAGCCCATCCTATCACTACCTCGAACAGGTATTCGTCGCTTTCCTAAGGACTATCGGTATCGCAGTGAGCGTTTCCATTTCGTCCTACGGTTTCTATCCGAGAGGTGGGGGGAAAATCGCGGCGAATGTATCCACGGCGAAGGCGATCGATGGTCTGCGCGCCGAGGAACGCGGAGAAATCAAGGGACTGACATTGACTTCCGGCGTCGGCAATCTCCCGCTCGCAATCGCACAGCGACAGATCGATGCAGCGCTCGCGTCGCTCGCGCCGATCCTAAAAGAACAGTCGCTCCTCGTCCGCAGTGAAGCGGTCGCCGTACCAGCGACCGGACAGGGAACATTTCTTTACGTGCACGCACATTCGTTACACTCTTTCGCCGGGTTCACCGCTCTGGGCGCGAAAGGGAAAAGAGCCGAGGCCGTGGGGCAAGAAGCTGCCCGGGAATTCCTCTCTTACTGCCGGACGGGAGCGGCACTCGACCCGCATCTCGCGGATCAGATCGTCCCCTACCTCGCATTGAGTGGTAGACGCTCGCTGTACTCGACCGCATGCGTCACGGACCATCTGCTCACGAACCTATGGACGATAGAGCTGTTCCATCAATACACATACATCGTCGATGGAGACATTGGTAAGCCGGGAACAATTCACATCAATCCCTGAAATCCAAAAGGTACGTGAAATGTAGGGAAACTGTTCTTCGCGGACGGTGCCATCCATGGCGCTGCCATTGTAAAACAGCGAAGATCGAGCACATCGTGACGGCGGTCACAATTCTTACTGGCGTCTCAGCAAAGAAGAGACCGGCTCGGGCAGTCTCCTCGGTTTTCCGTTCGGATCGATGCACGCAAGTCGCACAGACGCTTCGACCAAAAGATCGTTGCTTCGCATGATCCGATGATCGAGGGTAATCGTCACGTTCGTCAGCTCTTTCAGAATCGTCACGACGTCGAGGTGATCACCGAGGAGCGCCGGCTTCTTGTATCGGACGTCGACGTGGACGACCGCGAAGAGATACCCGTCCCGATGGTATTTCGCGACGTCAATGCCCTGTTCCGAGAGCAGTTCGGTCCTCGCCCGCTCCATATATCGCAAATAGTTGGCGTAGTAAACGACGCCGGCCGCATCCGTATCTTCGTAGTAGACCCTGACCGAAAAGCGGTGTTCCATCTCGCTCCTATGTTGACTTGAGGACGACATAGGTCGCACCCAACCCGCCATCTCGTCGCCGGGCAGTCACGTACGCGAGCACCCATTTCCTGAAAGACCTGTGGAGAAACCGTTCGAGGGCTTTTTTGAGTACAGGCCCTCGCGGCGAACGCAATCCCCTCCCATGAATCACCTTCACGCACGAGTACCCTTTTTTCAGAGAGGACGAGAAGAAGTCCGAGAGCGCTGTCTCTGCTTCGTCCAGCGTCATCCCGTGGAGGTCGATCGAGTCCTGCACGGCGTAACTCCCCCCGTGCAGTCTGTCCAGAATGTCCTTTCTTACCCGAGGACCGGCCCATGCGATATATTCGCCCGTATCCGTCAGCCTGATCTCTTCCTTCCCCTTGACGATGCGCGAGAGAATATCGAGCGCATCATCGTGACGGAGGGGAAATGACGGCACCTTAGATGTCCTTTGCGGGACGAGCCTCCTGAACTCCGGCAATTCCCTCACGTCCGACATTGCTTCGCGAAATAACTCTTCATCGGACTTGTCCTCGCTGACAGTCTTTTCTTTGAGAGGAAAGCGTTTCTTCTCGAGTTCGACTTTCAGCCTCTCGAAAGGCATATTCGCGAATTTCGAAGCCCTCATCTTTTTCTCACAGTATTATAATAAACCCCACGATACGAAACCCAAAATCGGTGAACCCGACCTTCGTTTCGAAAAAGCCTTTAGAGCACGGGATTCTTTCGATCAGCCGAGGCGAAAGCAATGCCCGAGTCCATTGGGGAAAAAGGAGTTGCCCGTTCGTCCATGCGACAGAGAGAATATGAAAACTGATATCGCCTCTTATGCCCAGGTGTTTCGGAGCAGGAAGATTGCCGTCATCGCGTTTCTCGGGTTCGCCTCGGGCCTTCCGCTTCCCCTCACGAGCGGCACTTTACAGGCTTGGTTGGCCCTTTCGGGAACCGATCTCCGCACAATCGGCTTATTCGGACTTGTCGGCCTTCCCTATACGCTGAAATTCCTCTGGTCACCCGTCATGGACCGGTTCGTGCCGCCATGGCTCGACAGACGCCGAGGATGGATTGTCATCACGCAATTCTTTCTCGTCGCAGGCATCGGCGCCATGGCATACAGCTCACCCGAAAAAGCGCCGTTCCTTATTGCCGTGCTCGCGCTCCTTGTGGCGTTTACCTCCGCATCGCAGGACATCGTCATCGACGCGTACCGCACCGACGTACTGAACCCTCCCGAGCGCGGCCTCGGCGCCGCCGTCTTCGTGACAGGCTACCGTATCGCCGCGCTCGTTGCTGGCGCTGTCGCCCTCATCCTGTCGGATCATATCGGATGGAGGCATACATATCTGTTTATGGCGGCGATCATGGGAATCGGCATCCTTTCGACTCTCGCGGGACCAAAGCCGCCGTCGCACGCCGATCATCCGACTTCGATGAAAGAAGCGGTCTGGGGACCATCGAAGGATTTTTTCTCGAGAGAGCGCGCAACGCTCCTCCTCGTGCTCGTCATCCTCTACAAACTCGGCGACGCGTACGCCGGCACCCTTACGACGGCCTTCCTCCTCACAGGCCCGGGGTTTTCTGCGAGCGAGGTGGGTACCATCAACAAGGGGATTGGATTCCTGTCGGTCATCGTCGGAGCATTGACAGGCGGAACCCTGATGATCCGACTCGGCCTTTTTCGGTCGCTCTTGCTCTTCGGCATCCTCCAGGCGGTGTCGAACCTGTCGTTCGTGGCACTCGCCCTAACCGGTAAACACTACGGCATGTTCATCTTCGCGGTCGCGTTCGAAAACTTCACCGGTGGTATGGGAACGGCAGCGTTCGTCTCCCTCCTCATGTCGCTATGCACCCATCGCTACACGGCAACGCAGTACGCCCTCCTGTCTTCGCTCGCGGCACTCGGACGCATCGTCATCTCTCCCACATCGGGATTCCTGGTCGAAGCTGTCGGGTGGGCGCCTTTCTTTTTCGCGACCTTCCTCATTGCGTTGCCTGGCTTGATTCTCCTCTGGACGCTGCGACACGCAATCACCGCCGCGAAGAGAGACGATTGACCTTTCAGCGCCTTTTTCGGGGTCTGAATACCAGGATGCCCGGTTTTGTGAGAACGTATTCTCTCAACTCCTCATCGACGACGCATTTGTAGATCGGCTGCGACGATGCGTGCCTGAGAAAGACGGCATTACCTTTTTTGACGACGATCCCGGTGTGGGAAACATCCAATGCGGGCTGATTCGAGTATATGCCGATGTAGTCTCCCGACATCAGATTCGCGAGCGCGTCGCCGTCGATTCGGGCCGAGGGGATATAGCTGATCCGCCTCGCCACAGGATCGATTCCGGGCAAGAGCGCAGTCCCATCTTCACGCACATTCAGCACCTTCTCGAGCCTTTCTGTTCGCGTCCCGCCGATGTAATCCGTGACATCCTCGGTGATATCGTCGTTATATTCCTTCCAGTCCGTAAAAAAGTGATTTCGTCGCGCGTAATCGACGATCCCACCTCTATACCGCACTTTCCTCAGATGCCCGACAAAATCACTGAACGAGGAGGAGAGGCGCATCGCCTCAAGGTATTCGATGAATGTCATACAATCGACCCGTTCGAGGTCGATGACGAGGACTTCCGATATCGCATGACTCCCTACGAGCGTGGACTCGGCGTAGGGGACGCCGACAAAATACTCGGAGAGGAACTGGATGCGCTCTCCTTCGTGCGGAATGCGGAACGCTTCGCTCAGTAGGCGGTCCCATTCCTGAAGGGTACGATGCCCGAGGTGCACTTTGCCCACATTGCTCATTTCTTTATAATAATGCGAGCCGTTATCAAATGAACATTATCGACATCCATACCCACGGCATCGGGGGGTACGACACTCGGACCACCTCCGAAGAGGATATTCTCAGGATTGCCGAGACACACGGGAGTTTTGGCGTCTCTGAGATCCTCCTGACGCTCTATCCCTCTCCCATCGCAGAAATGAGAGCGCAGATGGAAACAATCAGGAGAGCGATGGAGCGGCAGAAGTCGACAGGAACTCTCAAGGGGCGTAAAGTAAGGAACACCTCCCATACCGCGACAAACCGTCGCGCTCGCAAACAATCGTCTGCGATCCGAGCCGCGACGATTGCAGGCCTCTACCTCGAGGGGCCGTTCCTCAATCCATCGCAAGCGGGCGCACTCGACGCTGACGCCTTTCTCCCGCCATCCGAATACGCATTCATGAAGCTCGTCGACGGCTTCGAAGACATCATCAAAATCATGGCCATCGCACCGGAACTGCCCGGAGCGGTGGCCCTAATCAGAGAGGCCGTCGGCATGGGGATCGTCGTGAGCATGGGACACTCCGATGCGACATTCGACGAAGCACAGCGAGGATTCCGTGCAGGGGCGATGGGCATCACCCATCTCTTCAACGCCATGCGCGGTATCCATCACCGTGAGCTGGGCATCGCGGGATTCGGGCTGATGAACAAACATGTCTATTGCGAAATCATAGCGGACCCTTATCACCTGCATGACCTGGCGATCGACCTCGTCTTGAGCGTCAAAACCCCGGACAAGATCATCCTCGTGTCCGACTCCGTGCGCGAAACGATCAGCGGTACCCGGCGTGGCGGCATAAGGGACGTGTACGGTACGCTTCGCGGCGGCAGCATGACGCTGACGGAATGCGCGAGAAGACTCCTGCGACGGGGATTCGATCCGGATATGATTACGAGATGCGTGACGGAAAATCCACGCATGTACCTCGCTCATGGACGGCGCTAAAAACTCCGTCATCCCTGTGCACCACGTTAACCCTGGGTTAGGGTATAATGGGGAAAATGACGGCTGTTCGTTCATAGCATGAAGGACGACATCTCATGAAAGGCATTGTCCTCGCAGGAGGAAGCGGTACGCGCCTTTATCCCGTCACTCTTGGCGTCTGTAAACAGCTGCTCCCGATTTATGACAAGCCGATGATTTACTACCCCCTCTCGGTCCTCATGCTTGCGGGAATCCGCGACATCCTCATCATCTCCACCCCCCAGGATCTCCCTCGTTTCATGGCCATCTTCGATGACGGTTCCTCGCTCGGACTCCGCTTTTCCTACCGCGAGCAACAGCGCCCGCGTGGCATCGCAGAGGCATTTCTTATCGGCGAACAGTTCATCGGCGGTGATCCCGTCTGTCTCGTCCTCGGGGATAACATCTTCTATGGGCAAGGCCTCACGTCTCTGCTCACCAAAGCGAAGCGCGACGTCGCAGAGCACGGCGGTGCGACGATATTCGGCTACCATGTGAACGACCCGGAACGGTACGGTGTCGTGGAGTTCGACGAAAAAGGATCGGTCGTCTCGGTGGAGGAAAAACCGCGGATACCCAAATCGAACTATGCGGTAACCGGCCTCTATTTTTACGACGCCGACGTCGTGGGGATCACACGGAACATAAGACCCTCCGGGAGAGGCGAACTCGAAATCACCGATGTGAACAGAGCATACTTGCACCGGAAAAGCTTGAGGGTCGAGCTGTTGGGGAGAGGATATGCGTGGCTCGACACCGGGACCCCGGACAGTCTTCTCGAAGCGGGAGAATTCATCGCAACGATCGAGAAGAGGCAGGCGCTCAAAATCGCATGCATCGAAGAGATCGCTTTCAAGTTGGGCTATATCGACGCAGAGCAGCTCTCGCGTCTCGCGCACAGGTACAATCACAACGACTATGGGAAATACCTCTTGCGCCTTCTGAGGTAACCGTTCATGCCATTTCACTTTCGGCGTCTCGACATACTGGATCTCCTTCTCATCGAACCCTTGAAGTTCGAGGATCGCAGAGGGTTCTCCATGGAGACGTATCGGCAATCTGATTTCGCAGCTCACGGCATTCGCGAACATTTCGTACAGGATAATTATGGCCTCTCGTTCCGTGGAGTTCTCCGGGGTCTCCACTACCGGCAAAAATCCTCACGCCCAGGGCAAGCTCGTTCTGTGTCTTATGGGACGAATTTTCGACGTCGCGGTCGACATCAGAGTCGGCTCGCCGACTTTCGCGCAATGGGTCGGCATCGACCTCTCGGACCAGAACAATCATATCCTCTATATCCCTCGAGGGTTCGCTCACGGTTACGTGGTCTTGAGCGATACCGCTCACGTTCTCTACAAATGCACGAGCGAATACTCTCCCTCTCATGACCGTGGCATCCTCTGGAACGATCCCGATCTTCACATCCACTGGCCGGTATCCGATCCCGTGCTCTCCGAGAAAGATAGGGGGAACCCTCTATTGCGCGATGCGGACAACAATTTTGCCGCCGATTAGCCCGACCTTATGAAAATACTGATCACCGGTGCCAATGGACAGTTAGCAACGGAATTCAAAGGTCTTCTCGGAATGTACGCGCATACGGTCGTGCCCCTCGACAGGGATCGCCTCGACATCACACGGGAAAACGACGTGGAGAAGGCGATTGCGGCTCACGCGCCCGAGATCGTCATAAACTGCGCCGCCTATAATTTCGTCGACCGGGCCGAGACGGATTACGAGACGGCAGTGAGAGTGAACGCGCTCGGCGTGAAATACCTCGCCGTCGCGTGCGAGAAAATCAGGGCGCTCCTCGTGCACTACAGCACCGACTACGTTTTCGACGGCGCGAAAGACGATTTTTATACGGAAGAAGACGAGACTAAGCCGATCAATAACTATGGCATAAGCAAACTCCTTGGAGAGCAGTACCTTCGGGAAGCCACCGATAGATTTCTGCTGTTCAGAGTCAGTTGGGTGTTCGGCGACGGGCGACAGAACTTCCTCATGAACGTGCTCGAGTGGGCGCATCAGAAGAGGGTGCTGAAGATCGCGTGCGATCAGATCTCCGTCCCGACATCGACGAGGGACATCGCTCTCCTCACGATGTTCGCGTGGAACAGAGGCCTGCGGGGCCTCTACCATCTCACGAACGGCGGTTACGCGTCCCGGTACGAGGTCGCGCGCTACTTCCTCGAAAAAATGAATCTCGACAACATCGTGCTCCCGGTACCATCCGACTCCTTTCCATCCGCAGCAAAGAGACCTTATTTCTCCGCGATGTCCAACCGAAAACTCTCGCTCGCTCTCGATGTGGAGATCCCCGACTGGAGAATCGCCATCGATGGGTTCGTGGAATCGCAGTTCAAAAGGGGGGAGACCTGATGGAGAGGCTTCTCGTGACAGGCGGCGCCGGGTTCATCGGGAGCGAATTCGTGAGGCAGGCGGTCGAGCGGGGGTACGACGTGACCGTCGTCGATAAACTGAGTTACGCTGGTGATTTGGAACGTCTGAAGACGGTCAAGCGTGTGTTCACGTTTCACCATGCCGACATCACGGACAGGGAGGCAGTTGTGCAGATCATCAAGGCAACCTCCCCTTCAGTCGTCGTCCACTGGGCGGCGGAAAGCCACGTCGACAGGAGCATCTCGAACCCCTCCCCGTTCATCGAAACGAATGTGAGCGGAACCCTGCTCCTCCTCGAAGCCTCCCGGCAATCCGGCATCCGTCTGTTCGTGAATATCTCGACTGATGAAGTGTATGGGGACTTGCACGGTGACGGGCGGTTTCATGAAACAACGCCGCTGAATCCAAGCTCGCCCTATTCCGTGAGCAAAGCGTCCGCCGACATGCTCGGGAGGGCATACCTCCGAACGTACGGCGTCCCCGTCGTCACTGTCAGACCCTCGAATAATTACGGTCCGTGGCAGTACCCGGAAAAGTTGATCCCCGTGACCATATGGAGGGCCTTCCGGAACGAGAAGATCCCCGTATACGCCCGGGGAGAGAACGTGCGAGAATGGCTCTTCGTTGCCGACTGCGCAGAAGCCGTCTTCGATATCATTCAGCGCGGCAGACCCGGTGAAATCTATAATGTCGGGAGCGGCGAAGAGAAACGGAATATCGATGTGGTCACGACAATCTTGCGCATCCTCGGGAAATCCGACGAACAGATCGAATTCGTGCAAGACCGGCCCGGTCACGACTTCAGATACGCATTGAATTCGGACAAGATCCGCTCGGAACTTGGCTGGAAGCCGAAAACGCAGTTTGCCGAGGGCATTGCGAAGACCGTCGCCTGGTATGCCGACCATATGGACTGGGTAAAGAGAAAACTGTAACGTGTCCTCGAGTCATGCATAGAGATCATATCTTTAGGGAATACGATATACGCGGAATCGTCGGTCGCGATTTCGACGAGGAATTCGCCCTTTCCCTCGGGAGAGCGTTCGGCTCCCGCATCAAGCAGAACAGTGACAAGGGACGGGGTGTGAGCGTCGGGAGGGATGTCCGTCTCAGCTCCGAGATACTCGCCAACCGGGTCATCGAGGGTATCATGTCAAGCGGCGTAAGCGTTTTCGATCTCGGCATGTGCCCGACGCCCCTCCAGTACTTTTCGATCCACCACCTGGACCTCGACGGCGGCGTGATGGTGACCGGCAGTCACAATCCTCCCGAATACAACGGGTTTAAACTGAGCGTCGGCAAAGAGACGATCTTCGGACCCGATATTCAGATCATCAAGCACGTAATCGAGCACCGTCCCTTGCACATTACGCAGACTCGCGGTTCCGTCGAGGGATACGACATTATCTCTGCCTATCGAGCATTCATGGAGAATCGCTTTTCATACCTGTCCGACCCGAAATACCCGAGACTGAGAATTGCGGTCGATGCCGGAAACGGGACAGCCGGCCCCGTCGCGCCACCTATCCTCGAAGCCATGGGCTGCGACGTCATCCCTCTCTACTGCGAGCCGGATGGCCGTTTTCCTAACCATCACCCCGATCCGACCGTGGTCGCCTATCTCCAAGATTTGATCCGCGTGACAAAACACCATGGCGCCGATATGGGTGTCGGGTACGACGGCGACGCAGACAGAATCGGCGTAGTCGATTCCGCCGGCAAGATTGTGTGGGGCGACCACCTCATGATCATCCTGGCACGGGACATACTGAGACGGCGACCGAATGCGATCGTTATCGGCGATGTGAAATGCTCGCAAAACATGTTCGACGACATCGCAAAGCATGGCGGGAGGCCCATCATGTGGAAGACCGGTCATTCTCTCGTCAAGGATAAGATGAGGAGAGAGCGCGCAGTCCTCGCCGGCGAGTTCAGCGGCCATATCTTCATCGCCGACGACTACTACGGCTACGATGACGCAGTCTATGCGACGTGTCGGCTCGTCGAGATCATGAAACATACGGGGAGAGGAATACGGGAGCTGCTTGCCGACGTACCGGAGACCGTCTCGACTCCGGAGATACGCGTCGAGTGCAGCGATGAACGGAAGCAGGCGATCGTCGAAACGCTCGTTCGCGCATGCAAATACTATGAATCATCCGGTAAGGGTCCGGTGCTCATCAAGAAACTATACGACATTGACGGGGCACGGGTGATCTTCGAAAAGGGGTGGGGACTCGTGCGCTCGAGCAATACGCAGCCGGTGATCGTCATGCGATTCGAAGCCGAGGACGAAGAGTCGCTCGCAGTATACCGGAAGTTTCTCGAGGAGACTCTCCGAAGACTCGAGACGGAAGGGAACGATGTGGACAATGAGCAGCCATTTGGGTAAAGTAGGACGGGAGGATCGCACGAGATGAAGGCTCTGATACTCGCCGGGGGGTCCGGGACAAGGCTCTGGCCCCTCAGCAGGAAGAACTACCCCAAACAATTCCTCAAATTGCACGGTAGCACTTCCCTCCTGCAGGACACCGTGCAGAGATTGCTGACCGCGTTCCAGCCCCATGATATTGTCGTTATGACAAATAGCGATTACAAATTCCACGTTCTCTCTGACCTGGAAGCCGCTCTTCCCGAAACATACGGCTCATGGAACGTGCTTCTCGAACCAACGGGACGAAATACAGCGCCTGCCATCGCTCTCGGCATCAAGTACTGCCTCGGGCGCCTCGGTTGCGGAGAGGACGAAGTCGTGTTCGTCTCTCCTTCTGATCACGTCATCAGACCATCGGAAAAATTTACGGACTATGTACGTCGCGCAGAGCGAATAGCACGCGCCGGTCCCATCGTCACCTTCGGCATAAGGCCTGTAAGGCCGGAGACAGGATATGGATACATTAAAACCGGAGAACGACGATCTATCGACGAAGACTGCGAATGTTTCACGGTCGAACACTTTACGGAAAAACCCGACAGCGAAACGGCACTCCGCTACCTGCGGGACGGCACCTATCTTTGGAACTCGGGGATGTTCGCGTTTCGCATCGAAACCATGCTCCAGGAATTCGAGAGACATGCTCCGGAAATACGGCGAATGCTCGATCTGACGCTCGATAATCTGCTCGCGCAGTTCCATAGATTCCCCGATATCTCGATCGACTACGCAGTGGCCGAGAAGTCGGATCGCATCGTAGTTCTCCCCCTCGACCTGTACTGGAATGACATCGGGTCATGGGACTCACTCTATGAGCTGACCGAGAAAGACGAATGGGGGAACGTGAAGATCGGTGACATCATGGCCATCGACACCCGCGATACCCTCGTGATGAGTAACAGACGCCTCATCTCGACGATCGGGCTCGATGAATGCCTGATTGTGGACACGGACGATGCGCTCCTGATCGCAAAAAGGGGGGAAACCCAGAGGGTCAAGGACATCGTTCAGGCGCTGATCACCGCTCAGAGGAAAGAAGCATCCGAGCATGTCACGACCTATCGTCCGTGGGGCAGTTACACGATACTCGAGGAAGGTGAACGGTACAAAATAAAACGGATCGTCGTGCACCCCGGCGCGCGGTTGAGTTTGCAGAAACACTACCATCGTTCGGAACACTGGGTCGTGATCCGCGGTGCTGCCAAAGTAACGATCGCGGATCGAGAATCGATCATTCATGAAAATGAATCCGTGTATGTGCCCAAATCGACACTCCACAGGCTTGAGAACCCCGGCAAGGTTCCGCTCGAGATCATAGAAGTTCAAAATGGGGAATATGTGGGAGAAGACGATATCGTGAGAGTAGAAGATATATACGGGAGGGAGAAGGGACAATGAAGCGATGTGAACAGTTTACCGGCCGAATGGGAGAGACACGATGAAACGGGCATTGATCACCGGCATTACAGGGCAGGACGGTTCCTACCTCACGGAATTGCTCCTCTCGAAAGGATACGAAGTTCACGGTCTCATTCGACGAGCGAGTACATTCAATACCCATCGGATCGATCATCTCTACCAGGATCCCCATATACCGAGCACGAAGCTCTTTCTCCACTTCGGCGATCTATCGGATTCTGGCCAGCTCACCAACATCATTTATAACATCAAGCCCGACGAAGTGTACCATCTCGGGGCACAGAGCCACGTTCGCGTCAGTTTCGACCTTCCGGAGTATACAGGAGATGTCACCGCTCTCGGCACGACGAGACTGTTGGAGGCGATCAGGAGAAGCGGTATAAAAACGAAATTCTATCAGGCTTCGAGCAGCGAGATGTTCGGCGCTGCACGTCCCCCGCAAAATGAAAAAACTCCCTTCTGCCCGCGGAGCCCTTATGCTGCTGCGAAAGTGTATGCATACTGGATAACGGTCAATTATCGGGAAGGGTACAACCTGTTTAATTGCAACGGCATTCTATTCAACCACGAATCCCCCCGGAGAGGCGAAACGTTCGTCACACGAAAAATCACGCGGGCGATCGCGAACATCATCGCAGGACGGCAGAAGAAGATTTACCTCGGCAATCTCGACTCGAGGAGGGACTGGGGTTTTGCACCCGAATACGTTGAGTGCCAATGGCTCATCCTCCAGCAAGAGACCCCTGACGATTTTGTCATCGGTACCGGCAAAAGCCACTCGGTCCGGGAGTTTCTCGAAAAAGCGCTCGCGTATGCGGGCATCGACATCGAGTGGGTGGGTGAAGGCGTTGGCAGGACGGGAAAAGTGCGCTCCCTTAGGTCAGGCATATCGAATATCAGGGTCGGTGAAACGCTCATTGTCATCGACCCGAAATACTTTCGGCCAACCGAGGTCGACTTTCTGCAGGCGGACATCGCTAAAGCGAGGAGGGTTCTCGGCTGGGAACCCCGAACAACGTTCGACGAACTCGTCAAGATCATGATGGATTATGACCTCAAGCTCGCCGGTCTGCAACCTATTGGCGAAGGAATCGAGATTTGCAAGCGAAAAGGCTTCACGTACACCTCGCATGACTTTGCCCTCCATGAAAAGATTCGCGAACGCTGCTGAAGATCGGGAGCGATTGCGCCGGCTTTCGATACACCACCCTCTCTCGAAGAGACGAGGAGACGCCTGATGGATCGGAGCGCGAAGATTTATGTCGCGGGTCATCGGGGTCTTGTCGGTTCGGCAATTCTGCGAAGGCTGCAGGAGCTGAACTACACTAACTTGCTGACCAGAACGAGTGACGAACTCGACCTTAGAAGACAAAGCGACACAGAGAACTTTTTCGAGCAGGAAAGACCCGATTATGTTTTCCTCGCGGCTGCAAAGGTCGGCGGCATCCTCGCAAATAGCACGTACCGCGCTGAATTCATTTATGACAACATCATGATTGCAGCAAACGTTATTCAGGCGTCATTTCGATACGGTGTAAAAAAACTGCTCAACCTAGGATCTTCCTGCATTTACCCGAAGTACGCACCGCAACCACTCAAAGAAGAATATCTTCTGACAGGTCAGCTGGAACCGACAAACGAGCCGTACGCTGTCGCGAAAATCGCTGCGATCAAACTGTGCCGATATTACAATGAACAGTATGGAACGAATTTTATGTCGGTCATGCCCACGAACCTCTTCGGCATCCACGACAATTTCAATCTCGAGACCGCCCATGTTCTTCCCGCCCTTATCAGAAAATTCCACCTCGCTAAATTGATGCAGGAAAAGCGGTTCGACGATGTCGAACGAGACCTGGCAACAGCCCCCCTCGGTCTCAACATAATCGAGACTTCCGGCCTCGAGGCTGTCGGCATCACTGCCGACGCGGTTACCCTCTGGGGCACGGGAAATCCATACCGCGAGTTCCTCTACGTCGACGACCTCGCGGACGCGTGCGTTTTCGTCATGACACGGTGCGACGCGGCATCCGCTCTTCGTACACCTGCTGAGGGATTCGAGGGAAACGTTATCGGGGAGTTTATCAATATTGGAACAGGCGAAGATATCACCATACGCGATCTCGCGGAGCTTGTCCGCAAAATCGTCGGCTACCGAGGGAACATCGTGTGGGATCCTGCGAAACCAGACGGAACGCCGCGGAAGCTCCTCGACATTTCCAGGATTACGTCGCTCGGCTGGAAGTCACGATTTACCCTGGAAGAAGGTATCAGAATAACCTACGAATGGTATCTATCTCGCTGAGCTTCACGGTAACACAATAAAGTCGTTAGCTTCGCCGGGACCGCTGTCAAGAGAGATCTTCTTACACTGGCTTCCTCCTATCGCATGGTTAACCCTCGTTTCTTGAGAAGCAGGTCGCTGTTGCTGGTATCGCCTCTCCCCTCGCTTTTCTTCTCTGGAGAGCGATCTCTTTATTCAACGCTGAACGCGCGTGTAGTTGACCCCTCGTTCGAGCCCATCGATCCGGAAAAGCGGATCACCGCCGATGAGGTCGCTCAGTTTCTCCGATGGAATCTGATTGTAGAAAACAGGCCGTATCAGGGATAACGGTTCGGTCTGCCCAACGAGCCTGTTCCGCAGGGCGGGATCCCCGAGAATTATATCCGTGATTTTAAGACCTCTGTAGAGCCGAATGTACGTGTTGACGCCAACGCTGTCCGGGAGCGGTTTCTTCAAGATATCCACATATTCGCGAATCTCATCCTCCGTCTCGTGCGGAAACCCCGTCAGAAAATCGACGGCAACCCGGATGCCGTGAGCTTTGGCGGCGAAGACGCATTTTTCGTAATCCTCCCAATAGAGGGTACACTTCCGCCAGGAATCGACCGCGATCGTGACGAGATAGACCCCGCAGTCCCTCAATAATTTGAAGAACGACTTGCTCGCATAGAGAGGTTTCATGTAGAGAGCCCAGCGTATGTTCAGCCCCGCCTCGCGGAGCGCGGAACAAAACGCCGTCGCATAGTCGGCATCCTCGTTGAACTCCGAGTCGCAGAGATGAAAGTGGTCATAACCGGCCTCGACGAGGACCCTGATTTCGTCGATCACATCCTCTATTTTCTTAAACGATACCGGTCTTTTCGCTTCCAAACAGTACACACAGTCCGAGCTGCATCCCTTGTGGGTTTCGAACCCCGCCACACCGCCCTCCTCGAAATATCTCTTGTAATCGATGCCATGTCGCAATCTCCGGCAGGATACACCGCTCCGAAAAGCTCCCTTAAAAACCGTGCCTGGGGATACGCCGTTACCGATGCGCCGCAGGATGCCGTCGATGACCGCTTCTGCTGGTCCGCTTACGGCATAGTCGGCACCGAGATACTCGAGAATTCCCCCGGGATCGGCCGGGAGTCCGGAACCGCCTACGAGGACAGGGAGATGGTGGTCCCCTTTGAGGTACCCTATCACGTCTTTGATCTCGTCGAGAAAAAACTCGTTCGTGTGGTAGAGCACCGTATCAATGTTCCGGACAGTGACCCCCGCAATATCGGGCCGGAAAGAACGGACGGCACACTCTACGGCCGCTCGGACATCCCCCGCGAAGCAGAGGTCGAGTATCTCTGCATCGTGTCCGTGCGCTTCGAGAGACGCAGCGAGACATTCGAGGCCGAGAGGCGGGACGGGCGGATGACGATACCTGTTCGGATTAACGAGGAGGACGCGCATCGATCTCTGCGAGGTCGGCCGCCGAAAAAACGATGTCATCCCTGAAGGCCTTCACGAGATAGAGTGCCTTGCGGAGGCGTGCGTCCAGAATATCGACGATCGCGGCGTCGAGTCCCGCACCAGCGAGGTAGACGAGGAACGCGGCCTCAAGAGGCTTCCTCACGTCCCTCTGCATTCCCGATGAGATGTTGGAAACCCACGCGATCGTGCCGATCGGAGGTTCCACAAGCTCATTCAGCGCCAGGATGCATTCATGCGAGTTGACGACGTGTCGCTGACCCATTCCGCTGCCGATGTGGACAATCGAGGGATCGGCGAACAACCGTTCATTCGGTATATCGGCATCGTTCGCCTTTTCGATAAGCTCTTCGATGATCTGCAGTTTCGCTTCGAGCGAAGACGGAACCGTTCCACCCGACGCCCTCAGAACAAGGGAAGAACCCGTGCGGGAAACGAGCGAGAGCAGCGCGTCACGATCTTCCGGTTCTGTCCGGGAGATGAAATTAACGAGAGGGGGCTCTTTGCAGAGCGGGATGCTCTTCTCCAAAGCGACGATGTTTCTCGAGTCGAGCGAAAGGGGGATATCGACGATATCTGATATGACGCTGACGACCCACGGGAGATTGTCCTCGTCGCCGCTGCCATCGAGAGAACACTGGATATTGATCATGTCGGCGCCGGCGACGCGTACCTCCCGAACCATCCCGGCGAGAACATCGGCAGCCCTCCTCGAAATCGCTTCCACGTATCCCTTGTTGCGCGTATTGAACGTGTCGGCAATCGCGATCATCTTTCTCCTTCACGTCGTGCCGTCTTGCTCCATTATACCACTTATCTCTCAAGACACGGGGATTCCCACTTCTATCAACCTGTTCCGGATTGCTTTGATGCGATCGCGCAGCATCGCCGCTCGCTCGAATTCCAGTTTGCGCGCCGCTTCCCTCATCTCCTCCTCCAGCTCCTTGAGGGCCTTTTCGTCATATCCGTAAATCTCCTTCTCCTCTGCGACGGCGGGTACCGTCCAGTAATCGGATTCGTAGATCGAGCTGAGGATATCTTTGATCTGCGATCTGATGGTTTCCGGCGTGATCCCCATCGCTCGGTTGTACGCTTCCTGTATACTCCTCCTCCTCTCCGTCTCCCGCAACGCCCTCTCCATCGAGCCGGTCATCGTGTCGGCATAGAGGATCACCTCTCCGTTGACGTTCCTCGCTGCCCTCCCCGCCGTCTGGATGAGAGAGCGTTCCGAGCGGAGAAAGCCTTCCTTGTCCGCGTCCAGAATCGCGACGAGAGAAACTTCCGGAAGATCGAGCCCCTCCCGCAGGAGATTGACGCCGATCAAAACGTCGAACGTGCCCATTCGCAAGTCCCGCAGAATCTCGATCCTCTCGAGCGTATCGATGTCGGAATGGAGGTATCGCGCCTTCACGTCGAGATTCAGGTAGTAATCGGTGAGGTCCTCGGCCATTTTCTTGGTGAGCGTCGTCACGAGGACGCGCTCCCCACGCGCGGAGCGCACTCTTATCTCACCGAGAAGATCGTCAACCTGTCCCGCCGCGTGACGGACAATGAGCTTCGGATCGAGGAGACCGGTGGGCCTGATAATCTGCTCGACAACGTTTCCCCCGGTTTTCCCCAGCTCGTAAGGCCCCGGCGTTGCCGACACGTAAATCGCCTGCCGAACCCTCTGCGCGAATTCGGCGAACGTGAGCGGACGGTTATCGAGAGCGGACGGCAGCCTGAATCCGAAATCGACCAATGACTGCTTCCTCGAACGGTCACCTTCGAACATCCCTCCGAGCTGGGGTATCGTCGCGTGAGACTCGTCGATGATGACCAAAAAATCCTCCGGGAAATAATCGATGAGCGTATACGGCGGTTCACCCGGGGCGCGACCGCTCAGATGGCGGGAATAATTCTCGATCCCGTGACAGTATCCGAACTCGCGAAGCATCTCGAGATCGAATCGCGTTCGTTGCTCTATCCTCTGCGCTTCGAGCAGTTTCCCCTGCCCGACGAAAAAATCTATCCGTTCCCGCAATTCCTCCTCGATCCCGCGCAATGCCGGATCCAGCCTCTCGCGGGGGGTAATCCAGTGGCTGTTCGGGAAAACCGAGACAGTGCGAATCCTCCGGAGCTTTTCCCCGGTGAGTGGATCGAACTCGAACAGGGCGTCGACCGCGTCGCCGAAGAATTCGATGCGAATCCCTCGATCGAGAGAAAAAGACGGAAAGAGTTCCACGATGTCCCCCCTCACCCGAACGGTACCTCTCCTGAATTCCCCCTCCGATCGCTCGTACTGCATATCGATCAACCGTCTGAGGAGATCGTCTCTTTCCACACCCATGCCTTCGTCGATGACGAAGTGCATGTCCCTGTAATCCTGCGGGGAACCGATGCCGTAGATACAGGAGACCGAAGCGACCACGATCGTATCCCGACGCTCGAGAACGGCACGGGTCGCGGAGTGGCGCATCCTGTCGATATCGTCATTGATGAGAGCGTCCTTTTCGATGTAGGTATCGGTTGTCGGTATGTAGGCCTCGGGCTGATAGTAATCGTAGTAACTCACGAAGAACTCCACCGCATTCTCGGGAAAGAGATCTCTGAACTCCCCGTAGAGCTGAGCGGCGAGCGTTTTATTGTGCGCGATGACGAGAGCGGGACGATTCAGCTCCGCGATCACATTCGCGATGGTAAAGGTCTTGCCTGAACCCGTGACCCCGAGGAGGACCTGGTGTTTCTGACCGCGCTTGACACCGTTCACGAGTTGTCTGATCGCCTTCGGTTGGTCGCCTCTCGGCGAGAAGGGACTCACAAGCTTGAATAGCGACATAGTAGTATTTTAGGGGAAGAGTGCCCTTCCTGAACAGGGTCATCAGTGCAGACCCCTCAAAGGACAGCCGTCGCATTGCGGCCGCGCTCGGCAGAATGTTTTGCCGAGCCGGACGAACAGGGCGTGATACTCGTTATAGAGCCGCACATCTCTCACGATCGCGCTGTGGAAAAGCTGCTGGAACGCCTCATACGATCGTTCGTACGCCATGATCCCGTGCCTCGCGAGCACCCGTCTGGTGTAGGCATCGATGACAAAAACAGGTTTTTCGAGAGCGTACAACAGAATCGAATCGGCGGTCTCCGGCCCGATACCATGAATCTCGAGGAGCTTCTCCCTGATGATATCCGTCTCCTCGCGGGCCATGTCCTCCATTCGTCCGCCGTAATGGCGGAAGAGGAATTCCAAAAAACATCTAATCCGACGCGCCTTTACCCGGTAGTAGCCCGCCGGTCTGACGAGCGACGCGAGGTTCGCACCCGATAGCCGATACAGAGCCTTCGGGGAGAGCACACCGTGGCGCTTGAGATTTTCGATAGCACGTTCTACGTTCGTCCAGTTGGTATTCTGTGTGAGGATCGCGCCAATGGCAATTTCGAAAGGCGTTTTACCCGGCCACCAGCGCTGCGGACCGAAGAAGCAGAACAACATCCGATAGACGTGCTCGAGTTGATGCATCTTTCCATTGTAGCGCACGTGCTCGCCCCCGGACCACACGCCCATCTGGATGCGCCACCACGCAGAAGAACGCCGCAAAAAAACATGGCATATGCATCGCGTTACTGGTAAAATGAAAAGGAACTTTTTCAGTCAGGCATCAGAGTATGGGAGGTTGACATCCATGAAGGTGAGTGACGCAGTTACCCTGAAGGAAGGTCGTCTGGAGATCGTGGACCGAGAGCTGCTGACGCATATGATGGATTCCCTCATCAACGAGGCGGTGTTCTCCGAGGGAGATCAAAAGACTGCGCGCTTGATGCTGATCAAGGAGATCGCGAAAGCGGCGAATGCGATACCCGCGTCCATCCAGTCCCTCTACGAAGAAATGGGCAGGGAGTATCCGGGCTTCACGGTGCCAGCGATCAATATCCGTGGTCTCACGTACGATGTGGCGCGGGTCATCTTCAGGAAAGCTCTGGAGATGAATGTGGGAGCGTTCATATTCGAGATAGCCCGGTCGGAGATCGGATATACCAAACAACGGCCTTTGGAGTACGCTGCCGCCGTTCTCGCGGCGGCCGTGCGCGAGGGGTTCGAGGGGCCCGTCTTCGTGCAGGGCGACCACTTCCAGATCGTGAGGAAATACTATTTCGCAGATGCCGCGCCCGAGGTAACCTATGTGAAGGGACTGATCAAAGAAGCCATCGATGCAGAGTTCTACAACATCGACATCGATACCTCGACGATCGTCGATATCGAGAAAGAGACCGTCAAAGAACAGCAGCGGAACAACTTCGAGATGACGGCGGAACTCGCTGAATATATACGCTCCATCCAGCCGGCGGGAATCGATGTTTCGATCGGTGGGGAAATCGGCGAGATCGGCGGCAAAAACAGCACTCCGGAGGAATTGCGGGCATATCTGGACGGCTTCAGAGAGACATTCCGCGCCGGCAAAGGATTGAGCAAGCTCAGCGTGCAGACGGGTACGAGCCACGGAGGGGTCGTTCTTCCCGACGGAACGCTCGCGAAGGTGAAGATCGATTTCGAAACGCTGAGGACGCTTTCGGATATCGCTCGAAAAGAATACGGACTTTCAGGCTGTGTGCAGCACGGTGCCTCGACCCTCCCCGAGGACGCATTTAACATGTTCCCCGAAACCGGCACCTCGGAAGTACACCTTGCGACCGGATTCCAGAATATCGTGTACGACAGCAGCGCCCTCCCCGCATCCTTCAGGAACGAAGTTTACCAGTTCCTCAAACAGGAATACGCGAAGGAGTGGAAGGAAGGACAGACCGAAGAGCAGTTTCTCTACAGCACGAGGAAAAAGGGTTTCGGACCGTTGAAGAAGAAGTGGTGGGATCTCCCCCCCGACGTAAAAGATCCCATCATGAAAGAGCTGGAAAGTAAATTTGCTCTATTGTTCACTAAGTTGAAGGTCACGAATACGGTCGATATCGTCCGCGGGACGGTGAAACCGGTCGTCGTGAAGAAAGATATCGATTCCAGCCTGCTCAATGCGTAGGTGAGAGGAGGAGAATGCATGAGATTCGGCGTGCTCACGAGTGTCATCCTATCGTTGGCGCTGGGAACCTCGTCCGTGTTTGCCGACGTTACACAGACGACATTCTCAAAAAAGGAGATAGCGGCCATGTCAGAAACAAGAGCGGTGATCGAAACGAAGTTCGGGAATATCGAACTGAAATTTTTCCCTGAAGTCGCGCCGAATCACGTGAACAATTTCATCGAGCTTGCGAAGAAAGGATTCTACGATGGAACGACGTTCCATCGCGTGATCCCGGGCTTCATGATTCAGGGGGGAGACCCCAACTCAAAAAATCCCGATAAGTCCCGTCACGGCATGGGCGGTCCCGGCTATACGGTAAAGGCGGAGTTCAACGACAAGCCCCATAAGAGAGGCACGCTCTCGATGGCGAGGGCGTCTCACCCCGACAGTGCCGGCTCCCAGTTCTTCATTTGCGTGGCGGACGCGCCTTTTCTCGACAGACAATACACCGTGTTCGGTGAGGTCGTTGCGGGCATGGAGGTTGCCGACAGGATCGTCAGCCAGCCGAGAGATCTGAGAGACAACCCGAACGAAAGAATCGAGATGAACGTCAAGATTATCGAGAAGCCGCAAAAGTAGACGATGGCGGAGCTATGATGAAATGCCGGAGAAAGACCGTTCTCTTGCTGATTTTTCTCTTGTCGTATGCCATCCAGGCGTGCTCCCAGATGAAGGGGGACGACCAGCAAAGATCCGTTTTCAGGGTCAGCGATCAAAAGAAGATTTCGTACGCCAAGATGGTCGATGACCTCAAGCAGTCACAGCTCATATTCGTTGGCGAGACGCATGACAACATGGAGCATCACCGACTGCAACTCGAGGTCATACGCTCGCTCCACGACGTCGGGTTACCGCTCGCCGTGGGTTTCGAAATGTTCACCGCACGGAGTCAGAACATCCTCGACAAATGGGTAGCGGGGACTATATCGCAGGATGAATTCATTAAAACGTACTATGAAAACTGGAATTTCCCATGGCCGTACTATCGCGACATTCTCGTCTTCGTGAGGGACAAAAGAATCCCCGCGCTTGGGTTGAACGTCGAACCTGCGATCACGAGAAAGGTAGCCCGCGCGGGGTTCGATGCGCTCACGAGCGAAGAGCGTGCCCATCTTCCGCCCGACGTCGGGTGCGCGGTCGATAAACACTTCATGGAGTTCGTGCGACGGGCATACGCCATGCACGGACACAGCAACGACAAGACATTCCTCTTCTTCTGCCAGGCGCAGCTCTTATGGGACCAGGTCATGGCGAGAAACATCCTCAGGTTCTTGGAGAAAAATCCGGAGCGCCGCATCGTGGTCATCACAGGGAACGGACATGCCTGGAAGCGGGGGATCCCCGAACACATTCGCCTCCTGTCGGATAAGATCCGCTATCGCGTCATACTCCCCGTGGTCCCTGGACATATCGACGAAGGTATCATTACGAAGGACGATGCCGATTACCTTTTGCGATCGTGATATGGTAATATTTTTTTGTCGGGGCGTAGCGCAGCCTGGTAGCGCACACGGTTCGGGACCGTGGTGTCGAAGGTTCAAATCCTTTCGCCCCGACCAGCTCATTTAGCTTTTTACCGCATTGCAATGTTTATAAAACATCCGGAAGGCGTTGTCAGTCAAGCGCTCCGGAAACAACAGTGAGTTTTTGTATCGAATCATGCGTGTCCAAAGTAAGAGAAGCGATATGGCTCGATACCCCGTAAACACCTTGAATCGACAAGATGATTGCATGGCAATCCTTATTCTATGACAGGCAAAGTCCCGTTTACACTTATAAGCCGTGTCGTGAAAGCAGCCGCGAATTGATCTTACAATGTGTCGTCATGGTGTTCATTCGGCAGCCAGGCATTTTTTGAAATATTCTGGACAGGAGCGGTGTCGAATGAAAAAGATGCTTTCCCTGCTGAACGTCTCGAAGGCAGTCGTTGCGGCGGTCGTTTCTCTCGTCATCGTACTTGCCTGCGTTACGCCCGGCGTTGTCCAGGCGGTTACATCGTCTGTAAGACCGCCGACCTCCATTGAAGGTTATACTGATGTCCCGTTCAACAGAATCACCAATCCTGCGCTGTCCTCGCAGATCTCTCAAAAATGGGTCCGTTTCAAGGCGAAGTATTCGATGACGGTCCCTCATCTCGACGACCTTCCACCGGAATATCAAGACGGCTGGGTGAGAATTCACGTCATAGACCCTGAGGATGTGCTCACCGGCACGCTCAATGTCATCGTTCCCGACGCGAAGCGAGATGCGCTCTCCGCATTGAAATATGGGGACGCGATAGAGGTGTTCGCCTATGGCGAGCCCATTAAAACGACCGTGTTCGAGCGCACCGTGAATCGGATTCTTTTTATTGTAAATGACATTAAGAAACTGAAATAACACACCTCTATTCCATCCTTCACCGCAAACCTTTCAGTACGACCTTCAACGTGTTAAACCGGCTTCCGTATCATCTCCCGTTACGAATACCTCCGCATGTCGCAACAGAGTGGAGTCTTCGACAGCGGAAGCAATACGGGAACTGGCCCTACGCCGGTAGGATTCATGTTATCAACGGAATTCGCAAAATGAGATCAGGACAAGAAATCAGGTATGATGAAGCCGAAGAACAATGGCAAAGCTGGGGACATAGATGACCAGAAACATCAAGGACATGTTATTTGAATTTATTCGAGATGAGGACGGTCTCACTCATTCTCACGTCCTCGAACACTTTCTTCTCCTCTTGATGATCGTAAGCATCATGGCACTCGTAATATCGGAGTTTCCCGTTTTCTATGTCAAGCTCTGGACCAGGATAATCGATGCCACTATCTTCAAATAACACAGATTTTCTATTTTCCGATCCGGTAGCCAACACCCAGCCGCCACACGACATCCCCGAAAAACGTCTCTTGCGCTAAGTCCGGAAAACATGCCATCTGGTTTCCGAAGCCCGAACCGCATAAGATAGTAATGCACACCATGGCATGGTGAGCCATTCGGCGTACTCCCCTGAGCGCAACCCACAAAGCTCGGGAATAGTCCCCCGAACTTCGGCACGCGATCACCTTCGGACGGGATTTGAACGTCAGCTTCTTCCATCGCTCGAGATGACACATCACAAATGCCCTCGACGGTTATCGCGGGATTTGGGCCTCGTAAGTTTTAAATTGACAATCGCCGCCTCATTTGCTATAGATTACGTAGTCAACGTGCGACACGGGCATATTCACAAAGGGCAAAGGAGTAGCGGCAGGAGATCAATGGTCAGGAATTATCACAAACTCCCCAATCTTATAAAAAATCTGGGAGGTGAATCATGAGGGGACTAAAAATCTTATTCCTAACGCTGGTTTTTGCTATAACATGTTCAACCGCAGACGCGGCGCAACGATATCTCCTTAAACCAGCGCTCGGAATCAGCAACATGGGTGTGAAGGTGAATTACCTCAACTTTACGGATCAACTTGTGGAAGACTTTGATAATAACGAAGGCCTCTACATCGGCTTCGAGGTGTATTCCGCGATCGCACCGAACATATACCTCGGGGCGGAGATCGGTTACGCTAACCCGACCGGCACCATTTACAGTGAATGGGAGCGTATCCATACAGAAGTGACCTTCGTCCCTCTCGAGTTGAACCTGAAATACGCAGTGCAAACCTCTCCAGGCTTAGTGATCGACTTCGGTGCCGGAATTTCTTCGAATTACGTCGAAGAGGAAGAACGCGTGTTCGGCTATTTCGGCCATGGCAGCCGCGATGATTGGCTCTTCGGCGGGCAATTTTTCATGGACGTAAACTTCACGATGCAACAGTTCTTCATAGGTCTCAATGCAAAATACCAGGCTACCGAAGACTTCAGGGATTATAACTACAACTACAACAATTGGAGAATCGGCGGGCAAATCGGTCTGATATTCTAATACCGCCTTTTTATTCAATAGTCGGTCCATCGTGACCGCATCACTGCATGGATCTTATCGGCCGCGTTGCAATGACGCCCGCTCGGCCCTTCTCGCTGATTTTATATAATATGAATATGCAGCAGACGAGCAGGATCAGCTCGCAGCACCCGCTTCGAAAGCTCTTCAGAAAAGCACTCTCGTTCGGATTCGATTCCTCGGGAGTTGCGCGCAGCCCGGCCTTCGATTACCTCGAAGAGCAGGTGCTGTGCGAGTTCATCACCACGGACAACCTCTACAGAATCAGAGATGCCTCGGGGCGACGGTTGGAGGATATCGCCGATATGCTCCTCGAAGGCGACATCCGATTCCACGCGCGCAGTTTCGAGAGGGAATACGCCGTGCACAAGCATATTGGCGACTATACTCTGTTCATGCTGGGGTTATTTCCTGAAGCGTTGAAGAGGCGAAAAGGGAAGGAATTCATCCTGGGGAAAATCGTGATTCCCGAAGCGGACATGACCGAACACTACGAACTCCAGGGCAGGCGCTCGTACCAGATCGCAGCGACGTTCAGTCACGAAAAACTCTTTCACGAGTTGTCATCGCACTACCTCCTCTACCGTGACGTCCTCTCCCTTGCGCGGACGTACCTCGAATCGGTGAGAAATGTGGAGTTTCTGAAGGCAAAGGGTATCATCGGTGGCACAGAATAACACACGCCTCCTCAGATCGGAGAGACTGCTATGGACCGTTACCGTCGGCTCGTACGTCTTATTTTCTTGATTCTCCTCTCGATGGCCCTGTTCGCGTGCGCGGGATTGAAAACCAAGAATGAAGCGCACGACGCATTCCATGCGGGGCTTGCACTATTCAACCGGGGAAACTACGAGGAAGCAATCGCGCATTTCGAGAAAGCGACGTCATTGGATCCGGAATTCGCGAAAGCGTACCTCTATCTCGGCAGGTCGTATGCTAATCTCGGAAAATGGCGCGAGGCCATCGTTCCTCTGCGAAGCGCGTACCGGCTCTCGCCGGAAGAGACGAAAAACGAACTTGCGGACATCGTCCTCGATGTGCTGCTCAACTATATGATGCGTCCCGACGATACGTTACAAAAACCGTAACTTTCTCTGAACGCGACCCCTTACTTCTTCGTCTTCTTCAGTTGGGCGACGCGCTGGCGTGCGCTTTCGGCCTCTTTCGACTTCGGATACCGTTCGATCAGCTGTTCGAGAATAACGATTCCCGTCTTCTTGTCACCGATCTCCACAAACGAAAGGCCTTGCTTCAGCAGAGACGTTGGGGCCTTCTGACTCTTCGGATATTTCTTCAAATGCGTTTCATACGCGAGAATCGCCGCCTCGAAATCTTTCTCCTGATAATAGGTCTCCGCAATCCAGAAATACGCGTTGTCCGCCCGATCATCCTTGGGAAACGCCTTCAGAAAGGCTTCGAACTTCTCGCGTGCCTCTCCGTAACGCTTTTCCTGAAAAGCTTTGTAGGCCTCTTCATACTGCGCACCGCTGTCAGCGGCCGGCTGCGAACTTCCTGTTTTCCCGGCCGCCGGCTGCTGTTCTTTCGGAGCGTCGTCGGATTTCTTCCCAACGTCCCGCGGTTGTTCGGACGGGGAAGCCCCGCTTTTCTCTTTCATGAGTCCCTCGAGAGCACTTACCCGGTCTTTCGTCTCCCGCATCTGTCTCTCGAATGAAGCGATCTGCGCCTTGAGAAGGTCGATCTCAGCAGTCGATTCTTTGAGCGTTTTTTCGAGGAAATATTTATTTTCGTCGAAGCGGCCGCTCAATTTCTGAACTTCTCCCGCTATCGTCGCAAGCTGAGATTGGATTTCTGCCTGACTCATCCGGACCACGTGGAACGACTCCTCTTTGGCAAACCCAGCGGTCTTTTCCTTCAGGCTCTCGATGTCGCTCTTCGCCGCGTAAGAATCTTTCAGCAACCTGTTGACATCCATCCTGAGCGCCTCGACATCCTCCGTTGACGCGCAGCCACACAAAAGCCAGCTGAAGACGGAAACGCAACAAAGGAGAACAGATACAGAACTACGCTTTCCCACGACATCCCCGGTCATCCGGCGCTCTGCTTACCGCAACACCACAAAATGCGCTCGCCTGTTCTTTGCCCAACACTCTTCGGTCTGCTCCGTGCACTGAGGCTTCTCCTCGCCGTAGCTCACGATCTCGATCCTGTTCGATGCGACACCGAGTGCGATGAGGAAATCCCTCGCCGATTTCGCTCTCCGATCGCCGAGTGCGAGGTTGTACTCGTTGGTACCACGCTCGTCGCAATGCCCTTCGATCGAGAGTCTCGCGGCTGGATTTTTCAGCAACCACGCAGCGATGTCCTTCAGCACGGGCTTCGCTTCGGGCTTGATGTCATACTTGTCGAAATCGAAATAGATATCGTCGAAAAGTCCCCGCTCTTCCTTGAAACGCGCGGGTTCTTCCTTGGTCTCGACCTTCGCGAGTTGCTGCTCGGTGATACGCTCTTCCGGCTTTATCTCCCCTCTCTTATCGGCCACCGACGTGTCTCGCACCGCTTCCTGCTGTTGTCCTCCCGGTTGCAACTGCTGCGTCACCTGCCTCTTCGCGCATCCAAAGACACCCCATACAGCAACCAGGCACAAGAAAAGAATAATTTTTTTCATTGCTGACCTCCTTTTTACAGATTTGCGTCGATTAAACGGTACCGCTCATATTTTACAACGTACTGTCAATATCTACGGCGTCACGAGCGACAGAGTGAACAAAGCACCATCGAAACTCACCGCGGTGACCACCGGGGAGCATATGCCTTCAGATTCCTCGGAGTGATTCTCTTCTGGTTCTCGCCGTTCGCCCTCATGACATACACCCCTTTCCTTCCGTCCCGGTCAGAAGAGAAAACAATGTACCGTCCGTCCGGGGAAAAAGACGGATCCTCGTTGTTCCCCTCCGTCGTGAGTTGTGTCAGTCCGCTCCCGTCAGGGTTTACGATAAAGATCTGATTCGTCCCCCGCCTCCCTGAAAATGCGATCTTGTCTCCCTTCGGAGACCAGCACGGGGACGTATTGTAAGTTCCATCGAAGGTAACCCTCCGCGTATCAGTTCCGTCGCTCCGCATGACGTATATCTGCGGCGTCCCACCCCTGTCCGAAACGAAGGCGATGAGCGTGCCGTCCGGTGAAACAGCGGGTGATACATCGATGCCATAGGACGACGTCATTTTTTTCAGTACGCTGGTCTTAAGATTCAGAGAGTAAAGATCCGGCGTGCCCTCCTTCGACGACGAAAAAATGAGCTGCTCCCCGTTCGGCGTGAAATCCGCGGCGATATTTGTTCCCTGGGAAGCAAACACCCTTTCAGCCTTCATGTTCGGAAAATCGAGAACGTAGATACCCCACTGACGATTCTTTTCGGCCGCATAGACGATCTTCGAACCGTCCTGCGACCATCGCGGCGAGATAAGGATGTGCGCCCTGAGTCCGGTATCGGTCACCCTGTGTCCGTCCCAATCGGCGATGAGCAGCCTTTTCTCTCCTTTCTCCTCCGCCACGAAGGCGATGCGCGACCTGAATATCCCCTGCTCCCCGGTGATCGAAAAGTAGACGTCGTTCGCGATGGAGTGCGCGAGCGGTCTCACCAGATTCCTTTCGGCTCTGTACTCCTTTCTGAACATTTCTCTCCCCTCGAACACATCGTAACAGGAGACGTTGACGACAAGCTCCTTGCCCTCTTTCACTATCCCCTTCACCACGATCTCGGCGCCGAGGGGCGTCCAGTTTTTTGGATTGAAGGGCTGCGAGGGACTTTCGACATGCGCTCTTTCGTCGATCTGAGAAAAAAGCCCCGTGAAATCGAGGTCGTCTCTCACGATCTCGCTCATCTCCTTCCCCATGGGCCCCGCAAACTCCTGAACCGCAACGGGAAGGCGCCTGAATGCGGGAGAGGTAATATCGATATAGACTTTCGCGACTGCAGTGGTGAGGGGGAAAGATGCGACACCGGCAAGGAACAGGATAAAGAGAAACGAAAAGATCCTCAATACTGAAGAACGCACGGCTTTCTCACGGGTAAAATCTGACCCCGATTTCCATCTCGTACGGCGGCGGAGCGAGGGGACTCGCCCTCGCGAGTGCCTTTAACGCCGCCTTGTCGAAAAGGGGATTCCCGGAACTTTTCTCGATGTTCTGGATGACGGCCGTGCCGTCCTTCAAAATCCGTATCGAGATGATCGCTTCGATGTCTTTTCTGCCGGTATCGGGATAAACCCACTGCTGCCAGATTTCTTGCGTTATCTGTCGATAGTAATCATCGAACATATCGCCTTTTGCCGAAGGAGGCGCCTCCGCGCGACCGGTGTCCTCGCCGCGTCCGCTCGCCTTGAGGGATATCATGCTACGCAGCTTGACAACTTTCTCAATATTCCTTTTCTTCTCGATCATCCGCAGAATGTCCTCTTTCTTCTCGAACTGTTTCCCAGCATCTTTTTTCATCTCCATCGCCAATGTGGTAGCAGCGAGAGATCGGGAGACGTCCTGGACAGTCGCCGATGCCCCTCCGCTCCTGTCGCCCGGACTCCCCCGAAGCACGTCCGGATTCACAAGCGTCACCACATACGGGGAAGGCATGACAAAGCGGTTCGATTGTTTGAGGACAGAAACGACTATCAGGAGTGCGATAATGTGGAGAGCAGCAGAGAAAAGTGCAGCCCTCTGGAGGGTAGGAACGCTCATTTAAGCGTGATTTTCGGCTCTGTGATCATGCCGAGTTTTTCGATGCCGGCCTCCTTTACCTCGGCCATAACTTCAACGACGAACCCGTACGGCACATCTTTGTCCGCCTTCAGGAATACGTTTGGATTCAGTGTGCTCGCTGCTGTCAGTTTCTTTCTCATTTCGTCCATCGCCACAGGATTGTCATTCATGTAAATCGTGCCGTTTCGCTTCACGATGAGTGTAATCCGCTCTTCCGGCGGGAGATCCTTGCCCTTCGCTTTCGGAAGATTCACGTCGATCCCCTGCTGGAGCAAGGGCGCCGTGATCATGAAGATCACGAGCAGCACGAGCATCACGTCCACGAAGGGGGTAACATTGATGTCCGAGAGGACCGTTCTCTCTCTCGAGAATTTCATTGATCCCCCTTACTGAAAAAATCGAGCAGTTCCTCCGCGAAATCCTCCATGTCGATGATCATTCTCCTCGCCATACTGAGGTAGTAGTTATAGGCGATGACCGCCGGGATGGCCGCCGCGAGGCCGGCAGCCGTCGCGATCAAGGCTTCCGCAATTCCGGGAGCGACAACGGTCAGCGACGCTGCACCGACGGCCCCGATATTTCTGAAAGAATTCATGATCCCCCACACCGTTCCGAAGAGGCCGATGAACGGGGTCGTCGAGCCGGTCGTCGCGAGAAAATTGAGATACTTCTCGAGCTTGGCCGCTTCGAGCGCCCCGTACCGCCTGATGACCCTTCTCGTCTCGCTCTTCTCCCGGTGCATCTCATCGGTATAGACAGACCTGAAGAGACTCGCGATAGGGCTGATCGTCAGATTCTTTGTCGCCTGGTAGATCTCGTTCGGGAGCCGGTTCGAACGATACGCCTGACGGAACTGCTGGGACTCTTTGTCCGCTTTCGCAAAATATCTCTGTTTATAGAAGATGATAGCCCACGATACGATGGAAAAAAAGAGGAGAATAAGGAGAACCCCTTTCACCACATACCCAGCCTGCAGTATGAGCTGAACCGCCGAATGTTGCATGATCACCTCGGTAATCTTAAGATCTGAATCGACATTCAGTTAGTTAACGGCATCCCTCGTCAAAAAGTCAAACTGCGATTTTGGTATAATAAACATCGGATTTCTCCTCGTTCCTCACCGCTTCCCTTTGTGTGCTGCGTCTCGGAGGGGTGGCCGAGTGGTTGAAGGCGACGGTCTTGAAAATCGTTGTAGGGGCGACTCTACCGTGAGTTCGAATCTCACCCCCTCCGCCAGATTGCTCCGGTAGCTCAAGCTCGATGCACCGTCCTTCTCAGGAATGGTCAACGCTCCACACCAAGGGCTTCAATAATGCGTTTCTTCTGCTTTTCGATAACTTTCTGACCGTGCTCGAGATTCCTGATGATCTCCCGCTTCGCATCGTCGGAAAGATCCTTCCCACGCTCGATGAGGTCGCTCACCTTCTCGCGCACTTCGCCCGCAAATTCATTGATGCTCTCCACGGCGTCCTCAACGAGGTTGACCGTTTCCTTCTTCAGCCGTCGGGCGGCCTTTGAAATGTCTCTCCTCGTTTCCCGCCCCGCCTTCGGAGCGTAGAGGATGGCCAATGCCGCACCAATAAGGCCTCCCACGAGAAACGCCCCTGCAATCTTCCGGTAATCGTTCTCCATACTGATCTCCTTTCCCCGGCTTCACAGCATACTACACTTTAACAGGTATAAAGGTGCGAGTCAACTTGTGAGCAACCCCATAAGAAGTTGAATTTTTGCCCATTTTCGATCATAGTTAATCATGGCTGACGACAAGAAAACGATGACCGACTTCATGAAGAGCCGCCAGTGGCGGATCATTTCCGCCCTCGTCATCTTCCTTCTGTTCCTCTCTCTGTGGAACCTCTTTTTCCGGATCGGTACGCCCGACTACCAGCCGATTACCTACAGCCAGTTTTTCGAGCAGCTTCAGGCAGGGAATATTCAATCGGTCACGATAAAGGAACTCCGTGTGAGCGGCACGTTCGTGAAGGAAGCGACCATCCCGGACCCCCATGGGAAAGGAACGCTAACGGTCAAGAATTTCTATACCTTTCTGCCTTCTTTTCAGGGTGACGATCTCGTTACGCAGCTCCGTGAAAAAAACGTCCTCATTACTGTCGAGCCCGCCGAGAAGAGTTCCTTTCTATGGCAGCTCTTCGTCGGTGTACTCCCTTGGGTGCTCATCATCGGCATCTGGGTTCTCCTGATGAAGCGCGCCCAACAGATACAGGGGGGGCCCGGAGGCCTGTTCACCTTCGGCGCGAGCAAAGCAAAACTGTTCGACGCGAAGAAGATCACGGTACAGTTCAAAGACGTTGCCGGCATGGACAAAGTGAAACAGGAACTGAGGGAGACGATCGAGTTTCTGAAGGACCCGTCGAAATTTAAAAAACTCGGGGCGAAGGTACCCAAAGGGGTCCTCCTCATCGGCCCACCCGGCACCGGCAAAACGTTGCTCGCCCGCGCGGTCGCGGGCGAAGCCCAGGTCCCCTTCTTCAGCATCAGCGGTTCCGAGTTCATCGAAATGTTCGTGGGCGTCGGCGCGTCACGGGTGCGAGACATGTTCAAGAAGGCAAAGGAAGCTCAGCCGAGCATCATTTTTATCGACGAGATCGATGCGGTGGGGCGAACCCGGGGAGCGGGCCTCGGAGGCGGTCATGACGAACGCGAACAGACGCTCAATCAACTCCTCAGCGAGATGGACGGTTTCGAACCACACGAGGAAGTGATCGTGCTCGCGGCAACGAACAGGCCCGACGTGCTCGATCCCGCCCTGCTGAGGCCCGGCAGGTTTGACCGGCACATCGTCATCGACAGGCCAGGCTTGAAAGAGCGGAAGGCGATCCTCGAAGTCCATACGAGAAACAAAATCCTCCACGAAGATGTAGACCTCGAAAAAATCGCACGGGGGACGCCCGGAATGACTGGGGCAGACCTCGAAAACATCGCGAACGAGGCGGCCTTAATCGCGATCAGGAAGAACAAAGAGAAGATCGATATGAGCGATTTCGAGGAAGCAAGAGACATCATCCTCATGGGGCATGTGCGGGACGAACCGATGAGCGAGACGGAAAAGAAGATCACCGCCTACCATGAAGCCGGGCACGCGCTCGTCGCATGGTATCTGCCGGGAACCGACCCTATCCATAAAGTGAGCATCATTCCGAGGGGACTCGCGATGGGGGTGACACAGCTTCTCCCTGAAGAAGACCGTCATTACTATCCGAAGACCTACCTCATGAACAGGTTGAGCGTCGCCCTCGCGGGCCGAGTCGCCGAGCGTCTCATCTTCAATGACGTGAGTAGCGGCGCGCAGAGCGACCTGAAAGAAGCGACGGACCTCGCGGAAAAGATGGTCGCGCAGTGGGGCATGAGCGAAAAGGTGGGTCCGGTGAACTTAGGGAGAGGCGAAGAGCATCCGTTCCTCGGCAGGGAACTCGCTCTCCCCAAACGCTACAGCGAAGAGATGGCGTGGCTGATGGATCAGGAGATTCGGGAGCTCATATCGCAAGCCGAAAAACGCGCAGAAGAAGTTTTGACGCAGCATAAACAGAAACTCAGCGAACTCGCCGAGACACTCCTGAAAGAAGAGGTCCTCGAGCGGGAAGACATCGAGAGGATCCTCAAAGAACCGGCATAGGTACGTCATGCCCCCTGCTCAGCAGGTTCGAGAGACGGGCAAATTCTTCGAAGCTGATCGTTTCGGCCCTTCTCCTGGGATCGATCCCTGCTTCTCTTAGCAGTCTCCCGATGTCTCCCCTCAATACGCGAAGGGAGTTCGAGAGCATCTTCCGCCGCTGTGAAAATGCCGTCCTGACGATGCGAAAAAATGCCGCTTCGTCATTCACCGTAACGACCGGCTTTGGCAGAACCCGAATGCGTACGACGGCGGAATCCACCTTCGGGACAGGTCGAAAAGCCTCCCTAGGAACGATGAATTCGATCGATGCGCGGGCACGATACTGCACCATGACGGAAAGGACCCCGTAATCCCGACCCCCAGGACGTGCCACGATCCTCTCGGCAACCTCTTTCTGAACCGTCAGCGTCATCGAACGAAGATTTTTTTTCGCTTCGAGAAGCTTAAAAAGGAGCGGGGTCGTGATGTAATAAGGGATATTCGCGACGACCGAGAACTCCGGGAGGTTCTCATAGGGATAGTCGAGGGCGTTGCCGTGGACGAGTTCAAGATTCTCATGCGCAGCAAGGCTCGCTTTCAGCCGTTCGTACAGCTTCGCGTCGAGTTCAATCGCAATGACTTTCCGTACCTTCTCGCAGAGCACGTGGGTCAACATGCCCGTACCGGGTCCAATCTCGACGACGAGGTCGTCCGTCCCGAGTTCAGCCGATTCGAGTATCTTTTCGATAACCGCTCGGTCGCTGAGAAAATGCTGTCCGAGACGTGCTCTCGTCATGCCGCTGAAATGATGCCGCAGTAACCGTTTTTTCTACAATATGCAACGACAGGAAACAAAAAGGCCATGCTCTCCTACTTTTTTTGGATATTCGGTCCTCCGCCTTTGACGAAAAAGAGGATCATCAATCCAATGAGAAAGAAACCTGCCACTGATAAAATGGCAGGCCGCTGGTTTTGAAAGGTCGACGACACATATCCGAAAACGATCGGGCCGATGATGGCCGACGATTTCCCGACCAGTGAATAGATCCCAAAGTACTCGGCCTCTTTTCCCGCGGGAACAAATTGGCTATAGAACGCCCGTGATGCCGCCTGCACCGTACCGAGTCCGAGCCCAGCGAAGGTCGCGATGAACCAGAAATGGTGTTTCGAATAGACGAAAAAGGCCGCCACGGCAACGGACGTCCACAATGCGAGCGAGAGCATCACGACCTTTTTCGGCCCCCAGGAGTCTATCGGCTTCGCCATAACGAGAGACCCGGCGAGCGCAGTTGCCTGGACCGCAAGGTAAAGGAAGATCAGCTCACGCGGTTGGAATCCGAGCGTCGTCGCCGCAAAGATGCTCGAGAAGACGATGACCGTACTGACGCCATCCTCGTAAATGAGGTAGGAAATCAAGAATTTTCCCGGTTCTCTCCTCCGGACTATTTCACGAAGCGCCCCGAGAGCTTGCCGGAATCCTTTCAGCGCGCAGCGGAGCAGTGGTTCCCTCTCTCCAGCGTCACCCGGCAAAAAGAGAAATGCGGGAATCGAACAGATCGAAAAAAAGACCGCGACCATCGTCCACGTCCACGCGCCATGTCCTCTCTGGATCAGAGCAAGTGCGAGCATGAGTGAAGCGATCGACCCGGCGTAGCCGACCATATAGCCCCACGCGGAAACCCTCCCCTGATATTCGCTCGGCGCGATCCTCGGGAGAAAAGCATTGTAAAAGACGAGCCCTCCTTCCATTCCGAGGTTCGCCAACACGATTAGCAGAAACCCCTCCACGACCATTCCTCTTTCGAGAACCGAAAGGCTCTGAATGGCGAGAACGCTGAGCGCAGTGTAAAGAAACAAGAACCTCTTTCTGAGTCCACCGATGTCGGCGATCCCGCCGAGGAAAGGGGAACTCACCGCCACGATCGCCATGCTCAGCGATATCGCGCGCCCCCACCAAACATCTCCAAGCCCCGCTTCATTTCCGACGATGACGTTCGTGTAGTAGACGGGGAAAATAACTGCTGCGATGACCGCTGAATAACTTGAATTCGCGAAATCGAAGAGCGTCCAGCTTATGATCTGTTTTTTGTTCAAACCCATCGGCTGATAAATGTATATGCTACACCATTGCTATACGAAATATTGCAACATATGGCTGGATGTCGAAGAACCACCATGACTTCTCCTTGTAACGTTTCTCCATGCTCGCCTTCATGATGAGGCTTATGAGCCTGAACGTGAGTCCACCCGTCGAAGAACAAGGTTTGCCATATGAAAAAATACAATTACGGAGAGCAGGCGGCACAATCATCCCCCTATGTCGAGTTGTAGCTCACTTCCCTCACCCTTCTGGTTGCATGTTGACACCGATCGGGGGAAAAGTGTTATTTTATATGCGATTGTGGGCGATTAGCTCAGCGGGAGAGCGCTTCCTTCACACGGAAGAGGTCGCTGGTTCGAAACCAGCATCGCCTACCATTCACATTCTCGGTGTCTTTTCTCGTTGGGAACATCCCTCTTGACATCCCTCCTTTTTACGCGAAGAATATGACAACTGTGGTGCTTGATCGGCAGTCATAGGGCAATTTCAATAATGAACAAGACGATCATTCTCCGCACCTTCCTGGTCATCCTCATTCTCATCCGCTGTCTCTTGCCGTCGGCAGAAGCCAGCCTATCAGACAGAGTTTTCGAAGCGACGCTCGCTAATGGGATGAAGGTAATCATCCTCGAAGACCACAGCGCACCCACAACGACATTCCAGCTCTGGTACCGCGTCGGCTCGCAGGACGAGGCATGGGGGAAAACCGGACTTTCCCACATGATGGAGCACATGATGTACAAGGGGACGGGGGAAATAGGTCCCGAGGAGTATTCCCGTATCATTCAAAAAAACGGCGGAGATGACAATGCCTTTACGACACAAGACTATACATCGTTCTTCGTCAATATCAGCGCCGACCGTCTTCGAATTCCGATCGATCTCGAATCCGACAGGATGCGCAATCTGACGCTCCGGGAGGAAGATTTCAAAGTCGAGCGCAACGTCATCCTGGAAGAGCGGAGGCTGTCGACCGAAGACGATCCTCAAGAGTATCTCTACGAACAGCTTCAGGCGATCGCTTTCCTGACTTCTTCATACCGTTGGCCAATCATCGGCTGGCAGCACGACATCGAACAGCTAACTCTCGATGACGTGAAGATGCATCATCGCCTGTACTACCACCCCGGGAATGCATTCCTCATCCTTGCCGGCGATTTGGAGAAGGACGAGCTCCTGAAGGAGATCGAGAAGGGATTCGGAACTATCCCAAAGGGAGAAAATCCGTTGCCTGGCAAAAACAGGGAAATCCCGCAAAATGGCGAGCGAAGGATAATCGTGAAGAGAGAAGCCTCACTGCCTTGGCTCCTCATTGGATATCACGTGCCGAATTACCCCGATCAGGACAGCGTCGTCCTCGAGGTGATCGCGACGCTCCTGTCGCACGGCAAAAGCTCTCGTTTCTACAGGAGTCTCGTCCTGGAAAAGAAACTCGCCCTCGATGTGGAAGCCGACCATTCCCTCCTCTCAAGAGACCCTCACCTTTTTTTTATATCTGCCACAGCGACACCCGGGAGCGACGTCCGAACACTTGAACAGGCTATACACGGCGAGATTGCGTTACTCCAAAGCGAAACTATGGGAGACCGCGAACTCGAGAAAGCGAAGAACCAGATTGCTGCAGACTTTTTATTCGCCCAGGATTCGATATTCGGCCAAGCAATGCTTCTCGGGCAGTTCGAAATCGTTACGGGATGGCGGGAGATCGATGCGTATCTTCCATCCGTGCAGAAAGTGACGCCGGAAGACATCCGGCGCGTCGCGAAGAAATACCTCACTGAAGTCAACAGAACGGTGGGCATACTGCTGCCCCTCCCGAAGCAAGAGAACGACAATGATTGACCCCAAATAATTATAGCTATTCAATTGACAATTGCATTCTTTTTTGATAAGTTTGAGACAGCTCGCGAAAAGGGGATCCGTCCGCACTTTTAAAATATCCGAACAACGGTGATGCAACGCACCAAAGAGGAGGGAATATGAAACGCTGCGTATCGCTTTTTAGCCTGATAGGATTATGTTGTATTCTGGCACTCAGTGTAGCGTCGTGCGGTGGCGGAGGGGGAGCGGGCGCATTCACCGGCGGCCCGCCCCCAGATCCCACCAAACCCGCCCAAACTCTGGATACGTGGACCGATGCTTCAACGGATTCGAGGGTCCCTGTGAGCGATCTCCTCATGGCTAAGATAGCCACGACTTCCGTCAATGCGGGCGCACTCTTGACTTCTACGAGAGTCGAAGTCAGCGGCACACTCACAAATGTTTCCGACATCAAAGTATGGTGGAACACCTCGGATAACTTCGCGACAGCGGTATTGGCCGGATCGCAAGACAAACCGGTCATAGGCAAGGCATACGACGTAGCGCTCAGCGACGCAGGGAAAAATTCCGGTTTCCTCTACTATTCGATATCACTACCACTCGGGCAACGCGGCAACTATCAATTGAAAGTTCACAGCGTAACAGGAGCCACCGCTGATAATATTCCGCTACCGAAAACAACTGCACTAAGAAACATTATCATCGATGGATCGATGTTGTGGGATTTTAAAACCGGCGGAGCAGTTACCTCTTCCGCCGCCATTGGAGCGGACGGTACTATTTATGTCGGCTCGGATGATGGGTACCTCTATGCCATTCAACCTGATGGCCTGTTCAAGTGGAAATACGGAACAGGTGGAGCCATAAAGTCATCACCAGCAGTGGGAACGGACGGGACCATCTACGTAGGATCACTGGACCGTCAGCTCTATGCTCTCTATCCTAATGGAACTTTGAAGTGGGTTTATCCTACACGTGGTCCGCTCTATTCCTCGCCGGCTATAGGCTCCGACGAGACGGTCTATATCGGCGGGACCGATGCTGATCGTTCAGACACGGGATATGTGCATGCCGTAAACTCGGCTAATGGCCGCGCAAAGTGGATCTTCGAGACAGTCGGCTGGGTTCAATCGTC